>CAMCXZ010000024.1 GCA_945883725.1 Bifidobacterium breve
ATATCCTCCATGAATTTAGATTGAATTCGTGCTTGTTCTACTATTAATACGCTTTCGAAAGCTTCCTTTGCCGTGGCACCAATTGAAGGCAAGCCATGACACGCAGAAATGAAATCTTCAAGCATGCGTAGATATGTATCCTGACTAGTAGTTTGAAATAATGAACTTCCCGAGAAGTTAGTTTCGTTCGTAGCCATGTCATGGAATGAGTCCATCGACCTTAGCCATCCACCTTCACCGTAAATCTCAAGAATGCTTCCGGGGCTCTCTAAAGCATTTGAAGTTTCAATACTAATTAAACTTGTTTGACCTGTGCGCAACCTTAAGAATGCAGAGGAATCCAAACTAACTCCTTCAAAACGGCGGGTGAAGAAACCATCGAGGAATTCTGCTGGCTTAGGTGATATCCAAAGCATAAGGTCAATAAGGTGACATCCAATATCATTTATTGCCCAACCCCCACTTTGCTCGGGGGATTTTCGCCACTCAGATAAGTCAGCAACAACTTGATTCGGGAAATATGGGAATTTCCAAAATCTATGCAACCGCATTATTCCAATCTCACCAAATGATCCATTTAGAACGTGTTTGCGAATCTGACTATGGGCATCTCTAAACCTATGTTGGTATGCAATCTTTAGCACCGCGGTGCTATTTTCAGATACTTCAAGCAAAGATTGTGCAGACTCAGACGTGGTGGCCATGGGCTTTTCTAAAAGTACGTTAATTCCGCCTCTTAAATATGTCTCAGCAACATCTGTATGCATACTGTTAGGAACGCAAACCCATACGGCATCGACAGAACTACTAGAGATTAGGTCTTGGGCTGATTCAAAAGCTTTCACTCCGAATTTATCGGCAACTTCTCTAGTTACTTCAAAATTGCTGCCGATTAAACCTGCAAAATCTGCATTGTCCGAGAGTTTTATGGTGGGAATAGCAACTCTAATAGCCTGCCCTTTTGTTCCAACGACAGCGATTCGAATTCTTTTTTTAGTCAAACTAATCACTTCATATTAATTCGTACAGAACTTGAATCAAGGCTCGCAATTGTTGGTCTTCCCATTAGAGCCATAGTTGCATCCATTTCAATTTCTAGGATACTGATAATCGATTCAACACCGGCTGCGCCATTTGCTGCTAGACCATACATATAGGGCCGTCCAATCATGCAAGCATTTGCTCCGAGTGCAATCGCTTTGACAATGTCACTGCCCCGTCTTACGCCCCCATCTAAATAAATTTCAGCTTTACCTTTAACCGCGTTAGCGATTTCTGGTAGGACTTCGATGGTTCCACTTACTCCATCGAGTTGCCTGCCACCATGATTTGAAATCCAAATCGCATCAGCACCAGCTTTAATAGCAAGTTTTGCATCTTCTGGCGTCATAACTCCCTTGATAACTATTGGGCCATCCCATATTGATTTCAACCAAGCAACATCGCTCCAGGTAATACTTGGGTCAAAAAGTTCATTGACAACTTCGAGCATTTTTAGCCGAGTACGCATTCCGACATTTTCAGGCGTGAAATTACCCATACTCATTTTGTGGCCAGTTATTTCACTCTTTAATTGTGCATAGAACCAACCAAAATGTTGCAATAAATCACCAATTTGATTGACTCTTGGTCTGGGTGGAATGGTAAAACCATTTCTCAAATCTCGTTCACGTCGAGCACTTATCGGAACATCAACCGTTAGCACCAGGGCCTGATATCCAGACTTTCTAGCGCGCTCGATGATCTCTGCAGTTAGTTTTCTGTCCTTCCAAATGTAGAGCTGAAACCATTTAACCCCCGATGAAGCCGCAGCAATATCTTCCAAGTTCCAGGAAGAAGAGGAGCTATAGGTAGAAATAATCCCTTTATTAGCAGCTGCGATACCAGCAGCAACTTCCCCCAAAGGATGAGCCAATGTTGCTAGCCCAACTGGGCATAAAACGATTGGTGAAGAAACGGGCGTTCCCAGAATTGTTGTACTGATATCACGGACAGATACATCCGTTAAAATCCTAGGAATTATGTGAATGTTTTCGAAACCTTTTTTATTTCTAGAAATTGTAATCTCGTCTTCAGCGCCGCCTTCAATGAAATCCATTACTGCGCGCGGCAAACGTTTATGAGCTAATCCACGGTAGTCCTCGACATTGTGAATCCTGCCTGACTTAGCCATTTATTTATCGAAAACATTTCTGAATATAGTCGATGTTTTTGCATCCTTAGGATCTACTTCCCACATTCCGCCAGGGTGCATGAAAGCCGGTAATACCCACTGCCAATCAGCGGTATGAAGTCGATTACTTATCTGCCACTTACCGTCACTTTTTCTCAATTCATCTGTGTAAGTCAAACCGCGAGCCAATGATGAATGAGCGTTACCTTCTTCTTGAATCAATACGGCAATTGAATATGAAAGAGTCTTAGCTTTGTCACCATCTACATCAATAGTCATCGCGTAATTGAAATGTTGAGAGTGCACAGTTCTTTCAACACCCTTTATATGGTTAACAATATGACTTCTTCCTTGGGGGATTGTTAGCCCTGAATAACTAGCTATTGCGTCCTCAGTAAAGCAGTTCCCAACAGCTTCGAAATCTCTTAAATCCACGGCACGCGCATATCGTCCCAATAAATTTCGAACTGCTTCATGATCTGTCTCGGCCATAATGTCCTCTTCTCTAGATCTAACGGAAACCAACTAGTCTTGAACTTACCAACGACATCACCCATGACTCAATAGCATTTCGCGTATCTGAAGTTAATCCTTCTTAGGTGCGCTGTGACGCCTAACTAGCCAATCTCCACAGATCAATAACGGACGGAAACTACTTTCTAGCCAGCATTTTCGTCACTGCATTTACAACGTTATCTACTGTTGGCCTGGAATTATCACGTAGAGCAGTCGCATAAGCAGTAGGCACATCTGGGCCAGTAAGGCGAACAGGTCGAGCAATTAAATCGACCTCACTGACTACGGTTGCCACAATTTCTGCGCCAATTCCACAGTTCATCCAGGCATCATGAGCAACTACAAGTCGACGGGTTTTTTCCGCACTTTTTATAACGGCTGCACGATCAAAAGGTGTAACGGTTTGTAGGTCTACAATTTCGCAGTCAATACCTTGTTCTTCTAGCTTCGCAGCAGCTAATTGCATCAAACGCACTGTTCGTCCATAACAAACGAGCGTTACATCAGTTCCTACTCTGGGAATGGCTGCTTTCCCAAGCTCAATTGCGTATTGTTCAGAGCGAACTTCTTCTTTGGGTCCTTGATACAAGAATATTGGCTCGATATAAACTACGGGATTATCTGAACGCATTGCTGCGACCATCAAACCTTTCGCTGCAGCTGGTGAACCTGGTGTTACAACACAAAGACCTGGGACATTTGATAGCAAAGCTTCCATATTTTGTGGATGCGCGCGGTAAGGACCATCACCACCGCGTGTGCGCAGAACGAATGGAGCCCGCGCTTTCCCATTAGACATGTAATTCAAGTTAGCTGAAAGTTGTAGTAATTCATTTGCGACTAAAGGCAAAAAATCGGCGAACATCAAGTCGATTATTGGGCGAAGCCCATTAAGGCTCATGCCAATCCCTAGTGCAACGACTCCCTGCTCAGCTACTGGTGTTTCAATTATTCGAGAATCACCATAGCGTTCCCATAAACCCTCAGTTGATTGAAGTGGACCACCGAAGGCACCTATATCTTGACCAAGCATTACAACAGTTGGATCAAGAGCCATCTCTAAATCAATTGCTTCAACAACAGCCTCTCGCAAAGTTAGTCGCTTACTACTCATAATCTATTTCACACCTTTCAAAATTGTCACTTGCTTTCCAGCGTTACAGATTCTGATGAAATTACCTTTGCCCACGCATCTAGTACTCGAGACTGTACATCTGCTCGAAAAACCGAGGCTTCTACGGCACTTATTCCCAGCTCGTTTAGCATGTGGTTTTCTAGATTTTTGATTGGATCTTTGTTCTCCCAAGTCAACTTCTCATCATCGGCCTGATACAAAGCTTTATCAGTAGAAAGGTGTCCGCCCATTCTGAAAGTCAAAGCGTCAATAAAAGTTGGTCCACCACCATTACGTGCTCTTTCAATTCCAGCATCTACTTCAGCCCGTACTGCAAGAATGTTGTTTCCATCGACCCTTGAGGATGGAACGTTGTAACCAGCGGCCCAAGTAGCTAAGGAATCCCATGAGTGAAACTCATTTGAACGTGAAGAGATTGAGTACTGGTTATCCTGGCAAACATAAACGACCGGAAGGTTATAAATTTTCGCCATATTTAAGGTTTCATGCAACGTACCTAGTGCAGCTGTGCCATCACCAAAGCCAATTACTGTTACGCCCTTTCCACCTTTGAGCTTTTCGGCCATCGCTAAACCGGTTCCACTACTTATATTTGGACCCAATACATTTGTCACACTGGGCATAATTTTCTTTGTGAAATCGCCGCCGTGTAATCCGGAAAGACGACCCAACGAAACGCTATTAGTCTTAAAAAGTAGTCCACCAATAATCTGTTCTAGGCTCATGCCTCGTAGCCAAAAAACTCCCATGCTGCCGCGATAATGAGGGACAGCGAAGTCGCCTTCGATTAGTGATCCAAATGCCCCAATAGTTACTGCCTCTTCACCAAAGGCTGGATACCACTCCGCAAAGTCATTAAAGCACTTCGTATCGAGCATTCTGCTGACAAGCATGCCCTCATACATGTGCCACACAACTTCTGCAGGAAATTTAATTTCTGACACTTTTCTCAGCCTTTCAATTCGGTAATTACGTAGGTTTTCATTTACCTATGCAGGTTCGATGGAGGCGAGAGCTGCGCCAGGAGTAACTCGATCATCGATTTCAAAATTGCGGGCAGTGAGTATGCCCGAAGCAGGAGACGGGATCTCAATATTTGCTTTATCAGTCATGATCTCTAGAAGTGGATCACCTTCTGAAATGCTTTCTCCAACCTTTTTAAACCAGTCAACGATATATACGTCCTGACCTTCATTTTCCATTTTTGGTACAAATACATCGATCATTGCTTAACTACCTTTCGATTCAGTACTGCGCCCGGATAACGTACTTGCCAACTTCATACAACTATTTCTTCGATACCTTTGACAACATCTGCATAAAATCTCCAAGCAGCAATCCCATTTGCCACTCTATGATCGAAAGTTAAGGTAAGAGGTAACTCTTTGCCTGGAACAACTTTTCCATCGTCAACTACTGGAACATCAATAACACTTCCGGAAGCGATCATGCCGCTGTAGCCAAGTGGCAATATGCCAGCTCCTTGTCCGCCTCTCATAGTCCTACCCATGTTAGAGATCGCAAATGAACCGTACTTAACATCACTCGGATCCAATTTCTGAGCTCGAGATTTAGCAGCAAGCTCATCGATCTTCATGGCTAATTCCCTAATACTGAATTGTTGCGCGCCATGCAGGACTGGAACGGACAAGCTTCCATCTGGACCTGAAACCGCAATACCTAGATTTACATCAGATTTGATAATGAATTCTTCACCATCGACTGTTCTATGCATCTCTGGATGTAGTTCAAGCGCTTTAGTAACGATATACGCAAGAAGGGCAGTTACCCCATTACCAAAATTTTCACTTCTCATTTTTTCAACCGCAATCAAAAAGTTCTCGGCACGCGCAGTATTGAAAGCATGGACTGGGAGAACTGCAGAAAGGCTGCGGGACATATTGTCGATCTCAATTAAGCGGCGCCTCGGAATTCGAATCCGCTCCTCTGGCATCAATTCTCCACTCTATCTGACCACATCAGATCAAACTCTGAGTCTGATTCTGCCTTTGCACTAGTTATGTGTCAACGTTGTAAATGTTTTTCTATTCCGTGAATCCGAATTTTCTATTAATACATGAAAGAAATATCTCTAGATCTTGTAGAGATGGTGAGAGTAGTATTCAAATTCAGGACTATTTGCGAAGGGACACCATGAAGGCAGGATTTTTAATTTCTACTGGAGTAGTTGAAATTCGCGAAGTGTCTAAGCCTTCTATCTCAGAGAATAATCAAGTGCTTGTGAAGAATAAACTTTCAACAATTTGCGGAAGTGATACCCATGTTGTTTGGGATACCAAACCCGAGTATTGGGCCAAGACACCTGGATATCCGGGACATGAAAGTGTGGGAGTTGTTGAAGAAAGTAGTGACCCAGCGATTAATGTCGGCGATCTGGTTCTATGTGTACCAAATTTAAAATATGCGGGTGGTTTTGCGGAATATCAGGTATTGCCAAGCAATCTAGTAATCAAAATCCCTGCAGACTCTCATGATGAAAGCATCATTCTGGCCCAGCAGCTGGGCACAGTAATTTTTGGGATGAAACGTTTTCATGACAATATTGGGAATGGAACAGTCGCAATTATGGGCGCTGGCTCCGTAGGTCTATTTTTTGTTGCAGTGTGCAAGCTTGCGGGATTCAAAAATATTATTGTTTCAGACCTACACGACCATCGACTCGAAGTAGCAAAGCAAATGGGCGCAACTCACACGATCGTTGCCGAAGGCGATGCCATAGTCTCACTTGTTCGTGAAGCTAACCCCGAAGGGGCATGGCTTAACATCGATGCCGCCGGAAAAGATGTCACTCGAATTCAGTGCATTCATTGCGTCGCGGTGTCTGGGCGAATTGGTTATTTTGGAATGCCAGAGGGCAAAAATATGACAATTCCATTTGAAAAACTCTATGCGTTAAAACCTACGGTCGAATTTTCTTGGGATGCCCAAGCTGAGGCCGGTCATACTTCATTTCACCAAGCACTGGAAGATATTCGCTCGGGAAAGATTGACTTATCACCAATCAAGCTAAGGCTCTGGCCGCTAGAAGAGTTGAGTTCAGCACTTACTGCAGCGCACAATGCTGATAAAGGATTCTTAAAAGCCGGCATCAGATTCTAATTGTTTAGTTTAATTTTTACTTTCAGAAATCATTACTAAGAATTAGGAGTTAAAAAATGAAATATGATCCAAAAAACTATCCAGATGAGATTGAAAACGTCCTAGCACTTGGTGAAAAACTTCGAAATTGGAATCGCTGGGGAGCTGAGGATGAAAGAGGTACTGCAAATTTAATTGAAGCAAAACATCGAGTTCATGCTGCTTCATTAGTAAAACGCGGCAAAGTTATTTCACTAGCTTTGCCAATACGTAATGGCGAAGGTCCAGTACGCCCGTATCCTGCAGGAAGATTTAACCCAGTACATACAATGACTGTAACTGGTGACACGCGTGGCCCTTTTGATATGGGTGCTACAACAGACTTTACCGATGACATCATCACAATGGGATTGCAAGGAACAACTCACTGGGACGGCCTCTGCCATGTCTATTATCAAGACTTGTTATATAACGGCTATCCAGCATCAAGCGTAGATAGATTCGGAGCACATAAAAATGCTATCGGAGCGTTGTCAACTGATTTTGTAGCTCGTGGCGTGCTTCTAGATGTCGCACGTTTTAAGGGGGTAAGAACATTAGAGTCTGGTTACTCCATTCATCCTAATGAACTTCTCGAATGTGCCGCGAAACAGAATGTCACACTCGGAAAAGGTGACATGTTGCTTATTCGAACTGGAGCGATGGCAGATATAGGGAGAAATGATTGGGATGACTTCCATTCAAAGCCACGACCAGGAATTCATTACTCGGTTGCTGAAATGATTCACGATTTAGGAATCGCAACAGTTTCAGCGGATAACAACGCTGTTGAATCCGGAAGCACAGTTCAAGGCTTAAGTAATCCATTCCACATGGTTGCTTTGCGCGACATGGGCGTCTCACTTGGTGAGTTTTGGTATTTGGAAGATATTGCCGATGACTGCGCACAAGATGGTGTTTATGAGTTTATGCTCGTTGCTCAACCTCTGCGCATTATCGAAGGCGCAGGTTCACCAGTGAATCCGCTAGCAATCAAGTGACGGTTTAATACATGTTAAACACCTTAAAGTTTGCGCTAGAACTGGATCAAGCGATCATAAATCATAAATCGATCGAGCCTTTTAACGAAGATTTTTCACTGGTGCAAAGTTATTTAATCCAAAATGAGTTTTTGAAAATTCGAGGCACTCGAAGTGTGAGCAATAAGGTTGGTTACAAAGTTGCTTTGACAAGTCTTGGTGCGCAAAACGCACTCAAAACAGATCATCCCGCGTATGGTCAGTTGCTAGCTTTAGATGTAGAAGCAAACGGAACAAATATTCAATTGAGCCAACACTTTGCCCCCCTACTTGAGACTGAACTAATCTTCAAGATTATTGAAGATATTTCCGAAACTGCTGATTTGGATGAGATAGCTGAAAAATCTTTAATTGCTGCAGGCATTGAATGTCCGGAAAGCAGATTCCTTAAATGGTTTGGGGGTTCATTTCCAGCTTTATCGTTAAGGCACGTAATTGCGGATAACTGTTTGGCGGGATTTATTGTTGTAGGTGACACATGGACTAAAGCATCAGAATTTGATCTATCAATTCTCACATGTGAGCTATTTGTAAATTCGAAATTAGTTGCTTCTGGCTCAGGTGCCGAAGTTCTAGGCAATCCGTTAAAGGCAGTTGAATGGTTGAATAAAGAATTATGGGCAAAAGGTGAGGGACTCAAGGCTGGAAACCTGATATCTTCTGGGACTTTTACTGGGCCGATAGTCGCTTCACTCGGAAAAGTTATTGCAAAATTTGGCGGTGGAGTTGGGGAAGTTGGCCTTACTTTTGGTTGATGAGCTTTACTTAACAGCCCTCAGTTATCATAGGAAAGCAATAATAAGTAAGAGTTATGAAGCACGTCTATGTGTATATGGATTTAGCTTCAGAGGCGTGAAATGCTATTGAGTCGCGGGTTATCTCGTTGGTAGGCTCAAGATCAATTGTTTTCCGTTAGTTGATCAGAAGAGGGCGCTATGACTGAGAATGATCATGAAGCGATTCGAAACTTATTAGGACGATACGCACGCGCGGTGGATTTAAGGGATTTTGAGGGCGTTGGGAACTGCTTTACTGAGGACGCAATAGCTATTTATGCAGGGTTAGAGATCCCAAAAGGCAGAAATCACATCGTTAACTATATAAAAGGTATTGAAAGAAAAGTGCATTCACAGCATTTTAGTAATGTAATGACGATTGACATTGATGGCGATAAAGCAAAGACTCTTACATATTCAATGGCTGTATTGATTCAAGAAGAAGAAAACTCACATTCATCATTGGCTCGCGGTATAACTTATACAGATCAGTTGAGAAAAATTGATGGTAAATGGCAGATATGTAATCGTATTCATACCGCTGATTGGCAGTGGGAATTACCCGCTTTTATGCACCCTGGCGGAATGTGGGAATTCGATCCGAAAGACACAAAGAAAGCAAATCGCCCAGAAAAGTTGTAGCAAATTTCGATGGCGAAGTTGGCCTTACTTTCGGCTGATGAGCTTTACTTAGCGACCCCTGGTTTACGAGCTGCACGGGATAGGAATAGCGCAAATACCAGTGCCAAAACAATTCCAGTGTTTACGCCCATTTCAATAAGGGCGCGATTGAAATACTCAGTAGTTTTCTCTTTTTCCATGGTTAGAGATGCGCCAACGGTGAGAATGTGTCGAACAGCTGCGATAACACCAATAATCAAAAAGTTATCCAGCTGGAAAATACCATCGGTAAATCGCACAATCACGGTTCGCATGATCTCGAGAATGATTACTACAAAGAGAATGTCGTTAATTCCCTGAATCATTCCTACCGGGAAAAATGGTCGAGTCTCAATTAATCGCTGCAGACTATAGCCAGCAGCTAATACCGAAATAACGAAAAGAACTATGCCAAGAAAGCCATGCAGAAGGTCTTCAAGCTTGTCGATAAAGGTGACTGGGATCAATGACTCATCATTTGTAAGCAAACCCTTTACTGACTTGTATTTCATATGCCCATCCCTTTTCTCAATATCTAAGGGTAAGCGCAAGCGCAAATACTGGCAACAGATAAAGATGTTATAGGCTGACTAAGTGAAGTCACAGAGCACCCAAGATATTCAAAGGCGCACCATCAAAGTCTTGGCAACCACCCAGATTCTTAGCGGGGTAGGAGTCGCGGGCACAGTAGCTGCTGGTTCATTATTGGTTTCTTCAATTTCAAATTCGGAAAGCTTGGCTGGTCTTTCGCAAACCACCGCAGTACTTGGTGCGGCCGCGATGGCAATTCCACTTTCTAAATTAACCCAACGAGGTGGTCGTCGGTTAGGACTTTCAGTTGGCTACACAGTTGGTTTGATAGGCGCGGCATTTGCCATCTTTGGCGGCTCACAACGAATTTTAATTGCAATGCTTTTTGGAACTTTTCTAGTAGGGGCTGCTTCGGCTTCAGGTTATCAAGCAAGGTTTGCCGCGACTGATTTAGCTGATGACTCACATAGGTCTCGCCAACTTTCTTACGTTGTCTGGGGTTCGACCATAGGCGCAGTGACTGGTCCAAATTTAATGGGGCCATCAGGTGCGCTAGCTGAAGCTATGGGATTACCTAAATTAGTTGGGCCCTATATTTTGGCGCTGGTTACCTTAGGTTTGGGTGCGCTAGTAATTTGGTTATTTCTAAAACCAGATCCATATTTAACGGCCTCAAACTTGCGCCCTCAATCAGAAGAACGCCATGAATTACTTTCGGCTCGTAAAACTTTAAAATTAATTAGACAAATTCCAACAGCTCTTTTTGCAATTGCAGCCATTGCGATTGGCCATGTTGCAATGGTTTCAGTAATGGTCATGACGCCTATTCACATGGCGCACGTCGATGTGACCCTGACAGTTATCGGTTTGGTAATTAGTATTCATGTTGTTGGCATGTATGCCTTCTCGCCGATTGTTGGCATTTTGAGTGATCGACTGGGCCGCCGTTTAGTGATTCAACTGGGCGTAATTATCTTGTTGGCATCTTGCCTTGTCTCGGGATTTGCAGATGCGCATAATTCAATTCAACTTGGATTCGGCCTTTTTTTACTTGGCTTGGGCTGGTCATGCACCCTCATCGCCGGATCAGCGCTGCTATCTGAATCTGTAGAAACTAAACTGCGCCCATCATCTCAAGGTGCTAGTGATTTATTAATGAATTTAATGGGCGCCGGTGGTGGCGCAATGGCCGGCGTAGTTATTGGAACTTTGGGCTACGGCTGGCTCTGCTTATTCGCAGCGCTGCCGATTGTCACTTTGGGCGTTTGGTCAGTTAGAGTTCCAAATATCAGTGAAACGAAAGGTCAGTAAAATGTGTAGCAAAGTTGTTTGTAATTACTGCAACAAACCAACTTGGTCTGGTTGCGGGGAACATATTGAAGAAGCGCTTGTCGGTGTCGCTCTTGAAGATCGTTGTACCTGTACTAACTAGTTGCCTTTAAAGTCTTCCAGCTTCATGGACTCGCTTTAAGAAATCTTTAGTCTTTGCATTCTGTGGATTCTTTAGAACTTGTTCAGCGCTGCCGCGCTCGAGGATCATCCCTGATTCTAGGAAACAGACTTCATCTGCAACTTGGGTGGCAAAGCCCATCTCGTGAGTTGCTAAAACCATAGTCATGCCATCGTGCTTTAAGTCGCGCACAATACTTAAGACTTCATTTACTAGAACTGGGTCCAGCGCAGAAGTAATTTCATCGAGTAACAAAACGCGGGGATTAACAGCAAGAGATCTGATTATCGCCACGCGTTGCTGTTGGCCGCCACTTAAGCGATCGGGGTACTGGTCGGCTTTATCCGCTAAATCAAATCGCTTTAGCAGCACCATTGCTTGATCACGAGCTTGATCTGGGGCAATGCCGTGAACTTTTATTGGAGAAAGTGTGATGTTTTCAAGCACAGTTTTATGTGGGAATAAGTTAAATGATTGAAAGACCATGCCTAGTCTACGTCTTACTTCATCAACACTAATTAGTGGGTCTGAAATCTCTTGGCCATCAAGAAAAATTTGGCCATCATCTATCGTCTCTAGCAAATTAATACATCGCAGAAGCGTTGATTTACCTGAGCCGGAAGCCCCAATTAAAACCGTAGCAGTGTGTTCTTTAACAGTTAGAGATAGATCATTTAAAACAAGTTCGTTATCGAAGGATTTACGAACGTTGACTAGCTCCAAGACATTACTCATTAGATCGCACCTTCAGAATTCTGTTTAGCGCTGCTACGTCGAATTACCCGATCAATATATCTAGTCAATGGAATCGTGATTAACAAAAACAAAATGGCAGAAACCACATAAGGGGTGTAGTTAAAGGTACGGCTCGCATTAATTTGAGCAGCTCTTACGGCATCTGTAACACCAAGAATCGAAACCAAACCGGTATCTTTTAAAAGCGAAACAAAATCATTTAGCAGTGGCGGAATAACTCGCTTAATTGCTTGTGGCAGAACAACAAAGCGCATCGTTTGTCCTGAAGTTAATCCGAGTGATCTAGCCGCAGCTCGCTGGCTAGGGTGAATAGACATAATGCCCGAGCGAATAACTTCGGCAACGTAGGCGGAATAAGTTAGAACCACGGCTACGGTTCCTAAAACAATTACATTGCTAGTTAATCCGGCTACACGTAGAGCAGGGACTCCGAAACCGACTAACAAAATAATAAGCAAAAGTGGAGCACCTCGAAAGATATCAACGTAGGCAGTTGCTAAGAATCTAAATGGCGTTAAAGCAGCTGATTTGGTCGTGCGAATTAGCGCTAATGAGAGTGCGATAACGGCAATAAAGAAGCCACCAATGAAGGAGAGCTGAATGTTTACGACTAAGCCACGTAAGACGGTAGGCAAAACTTCGCGGCCATAATCAAGATCAAAGAACGTATCTTTAACTACCTGCCAACCAGGGGAGGTAATAATTAGGGTATATAGAGCGCCTAGGACTAAAACACTAGATATGCCGGCAATTGTGATTTGCTTACGAGAAATCTGGCGCCGCGCATTCCGACGCTCAAGTTCACGAGAGCTTGGCGACCATGCTTGCTGGTCTGGACCGTTCAACATGGTCGCCAAACTACTCGTAAATCAACTGAACTTACGGCTTTAGAACTGCTGAGCCTGTCTCAGTTGCAAGCCACTTTTCAGTGATTGCAGCGAGGGTTCCGTCAGCAGTAATTGCGTCAACTGCTGCACTTACGCAAGCAGTTAGCGCGCTGTCCTTTGCAAGCAAGAGACCGAATTGATCGCCAGATCCGGTTGAAGGAAGCTGTCCAACAATGATTCCCTTATCAACTTCAACACCAGAAAGGTAGAACGCTGTTGGTAGATCTACTACCAAGCCATCAATCTGACCATTCTTTAGGGCTGAAACACCAGCGGCATTGTCGTTAAAGACTTGTGGCTTAATACCAATTTGATTTTCAATTGCATCAAGTGAAGTTGTGCCAACTGCAGCGCCAAGCTTTGCATTCTTTAGATCAGCGATCGAAGTCTTTCCTGCGATCTTGCTACCCTCGTAAGAAACAATTGCTTGCGGTGCGGTGTAGTAAGGCGATGAGAAATCAACAACTTCTTGACGTTCAGGAGTAATCGAGAATTGCTGCAAGTTAAAGTCAAAGTTCTTTTCACCAGGTGCTACAGCGCCATCAAATGTGGTGCGAACCCAAGTTACTTCGTCATTGCTAAAACCAAGTTGCTTGGCAACTGCGTAGGCAACAGCGCCTTCAAAACCAGTTCCGGTTTCTGGGGCATCATCAAGAATCCATGGGTAGTAAGCAGGCTCACCTGTAGCAATTGTTAATTTGCCAGATGCAACGGTTGCTAAGTCTGCTTTCGCGCATGATGCTGAGGTTGCGCTATCTGATGTTTCTGCTTTTGAACATCCGGTAATCGCGAGAGCGCTCGCAACTACAAGTGCTAGAAATAAACTGGTCTGCTTCTTCACATTAGCTCCATTTCGTGGGGTGGAAATACATTGCGAATACGTGCCAAATCGTAATCAGGGCTAAGCAATGGTGTCTAGTTGCAAAGGGCAGGCAGTCGCAGGCTGGTTGCGACTGGGTTAGGCTCAGCGCATGACTTCAGTGACGCCATTCCTCTGGTTTGATAAGGATGCACTTCCAGCTGCCGAGTTTTATACCTCACTGATTCCAAACTCTGAGATTAAAGATGTAAATCGCAGCCCAGTTAGCGGAGATGTTTTCTCGCTAACTTTTACTGTCGCTGGTCGCGAATTTTTCGCACTAAATGGCGGACCACATTACGAATTCACGCCAGCTGTTTCACTATTTGTGGAGTGCGCTGATCAAGCCGAGGTAGATAAGTATTGGAACGCGCTAACTGCCGATGGTGGCGAAGAGAGCCGCTGTGGTTGGTTAAAAGATAAGTGGGGGCTGTCGTGGCAGATAGTGCCAAAGCGACTTGGCGAAGTTCTCTCAAACCCGGATCCAGTAAAAGCAAAAGCAGCCATGGAAGCCATGTTGCAGATGAATAAGATTGTTATCACTGAACTAAATGCTGCGGTAGGGGAGTAAGTAAATGAAAGCTATTCAGATTACAAAATTCGGTGGCCCAGAGGTTATGGAATATCTCGATTTAGCTGATCCAATTACTAACGGCAGCGAAGAGCTAATTACTGTTACCGCGATCGGAATTAATTATGCCGACACGCATCAAACTGAAAATAGTTATCTTTCAAAACAAGAGTTGCCACTAGTTCCAGGTATTGAAGTTGTTGGCACAACTGTCGATGGTCGTCGAGTATTAGCGCCAGTTGGCGCTGGGGGATATGCGCAATTAGCAGCCGTTCATCCACGTGCCATGATTGAAGTTCCAACTGGTGTTTCTGATCAACATGCACTTTGTATGTTGGTACAAGGCAGCACTGCTTGGCATATTTTGAAAACTGTCGGTCACGTCAAAGCTGGCGAGAGCGTTGTTATTCATGCGGCTGCAGGCGGCGTTGGCACAATTGCAGTTCAATTAGCCAAACTTTGGGGCGCGAAAGTTATCGCAGTTACTTCGACATCTGAAAAAGCAGACCTGGCTAAAAAACTTGGCGCAGACGTAACAATTGATGCCAATGTCGAAGATTTGGCTGCGGCAATGTTGGCAGCCAATGACGGCAAACCAGTTGATTTAATTCTCGAGATGGTGGGCGGAAAAACATTCGATTCCAGCTTGGCTGTGTTAGCGCCATTTGGTCGGCTGATTACTTATGGAATGGCTTCACGCAGGCCGCCTTCATCAATTAACCCAGCTGTGTTAATGGGTAGCAGTAAAACGATTACTGGTTTCTGGCTCTCGCATTGCTTTGGCAAAAAAGAGATGATGAATGATGTAATCAATGAACTATTCCAATTAGTTCTTGCTGGAAAACTTCACCCGGTAATCGGTGCGACCTTCCCGCTTTCCAAAGCTGGCGATGCTCATCGGGCAATGCTTGCTCGCCAAACAATAGGTAAGATTGCGCTAGATCCTGCTCTATAGATAGGTATAAGTTCGGCCAGTAACGAACCATTTTTCGATTTACCGTTTGAGCCTGTACGCTCAGGGACTGATCAACGCCCCCCTAGCTCAGTCGGTAGAGCGTTTCCATGGTAAGGAAAAGGTCACCGGTTCGATTCCGGTGGGGGGCTCGAAAGTGTTTTACCGTTCACATATCCTTGGCGGGATAGCTCAGCTTGGTAGAGCAAGCGGCTCATAATCGCTGTGTCGTGGGTTCAAATCCCGCTCCCGCTACTAGTTCGGCCGTTTTACATCGATCAAACAAGCGTGAATTTCGCGCATTGAGCAGGCTCAGGTAACCTAGCCCTCTCAATTACTAATGAAGTACATCTATGAAGGAGCATCACCATGGCAAGTAAGAGCGCGGACGTTCGTCCAAAGATCACCATGGCATGCGTAGATTGCAAAGAGCGTAACTACATTACCAAGAAGAACCGCCGCAACGATCCAGACCGTATGGAGCTTAAGAAGTTCTGTCCACGTTGCAAGTCTTCAACTCTTCATCGCGAAACTCGCTAATGATCAGCCCCGATTCGGTCGGGCGCACCTATAACGGTGCAAAGTCAACAACTATTTCACAATCTGAAATCACGGAGTTTGCTGCCGTCTTAGGCGCATCTAATTTTTCAGTTTCTACGCCCACTTTTTCATTTCGAATTTCACTGGATCAATTACAAGAAATTCTGACCGGCCCAGAAGTTGGTATTAATTGGGAACGGGTAGTCCACGGCGATCAAAAATTTGAAATCCACCGCCCAATTGTCGCTGGTGATGTTTTAACTTGTGATGCCACGATTGAAAGTTATCGAGTTGCTGCCGGAAATGAATTCATTAACGTTAAGTCTGAATTACGAAATGGCGAAGAATTAGTTTGTACAAACTGGTGCACGATTGTGGTGCGCGCATGATGCAAGAACGTATTTTCAAAATCGACCGCGAACTGCTTAAGCGATATGCCAACGCAAGTGGCGATCTAAACCCAATTCACCAAGATGAAGCTTTTGCTAAATCAGTCGGGCTACCTGATGTAATCGCACATGGCATGTTAACTATGGGCTTAGTTGGGCAATATGTAAGTGATTGGGCTGGCGGCTCAAGCAACGTAAAAGAGTATTCAGCTCGTTTTACTAAACCAGTAGTTGTGCCCGCTAATACCGTTGTCGAGTTAGTTGTAAATGGCGTGGCCACCGAAGAGAACGGTTTATACCGACTTGAGTTAACTGCCACTGTGGATGGCGTAAAAGTATTAGGAATGGCAAAGGCGCTAGTTAAAAAGTGAGCGTTCCTAATTTAGTAACTGAACTCGCAGAGGCGCGTCAAGCGGCTCGAGCTAATAAAGATTTCGCCCTTGCCGATTCGCTGCGTGACCAAATATTTGCCGCCGGATATGAAGTTGCCGATGTTGCTGGCGGCTTTGAACTAACTGAAAAAGCCCGTTTCCCGGTCATTGCGAGGCTGCGAGATTTAAAGCCTTTTAATCTGCCTGCTCACGAAATAACTGCGCTTTTAGTAATCGAAGGATTTATTGCCGATGCAATTACCTGCATAAATTCGATTAAAGCAAATAGTGACTGCAATATTGCGATTCTATCGATTGGCCCAGTTGGCGAGTTAGTCGATGTGATCGATCAACGTACGGCCCTAGTCGAGATTGCCGAGACTGGTTGGGGCGAAGCAGTCAATGCGCTAGTGAAGATAGTTGAATCTAAATATGTAATCGTCATGGATCCTTCAACAACTTTTACTGGTGATGCTATTTCGCCGGTCCTGGCAGAGTTAAATAAAAATGAATTTGTTGCTGTTGGCTGGAAAGGCGGCTTGGTTAATTTAGCTGATGACTGGCGAAGCACAGAAGATAAAGGCGATGGCGAAGTAGATGTGCTCTTTAGTTATTTCATGGCCGTTGATCGAGTAGCAGCTCTTGAAGTTGGCGGAATTAATACGCGCGCAATATATTATCGCAATGCTGATATGGAATTTGCTTTAAAGTTGCGACATGGTGGTGGTCGCTTACTCCAGATGACGTTACCTCTCGAACAAGGTCGTCATCATGGATATCACGACGCAGATGAGTCTTATCGTGAAGTTCAATCTAAGAAGAATTACGATCGAATCCTCGAGCGCTTCCGCGGTAAAGAGGCAATCTTGAGTCCGCGTCGCTAACCTTTAGCCATGGCCGATCTATCCGATTTCACTAGCTTGCATGTTGGTGGCCCGGCGCGTGATTTTGTTGAGGTCGCAACTGAAGCTGAAATTATTGCAGCACTCGTTGCAGCAGGTGATTCACCAATATTAATTATCGGTGGCGGCACCAATATGTTAATTAGTGATTCTGGTTTTGCTGGCACCGTGATTCGAATAAGTAATAACCAAGTAAAAGAAGAAATCGATGCTTGTAGCGGCGCTACACTTACCATCGGGGCTGGCGAAAACTGGGATGACTTTGTGGCTTCAACTATTGAACGCGGCTTTGCTGGAATGGAAACCTTAAGCGGTATCCCTGGCACAGTCGGTGCCGCACCAATTCAAAATATAGGTGCTTATGGCCACGAAGTTGGCGAATTCATTACGCGCGTGCGCACCTATGATCGCCAGAACAAAGCACTAAAAACTTTTACAAATAGCGAATGTAATTTCAGTTACCGTAATTCAATCTTTAAAACTGAACCTGGCCGTTATGTAGTTTTGGATGTGGCTTTCCAAATTCGCCAAGGTGAGATATCTGAGCCAATCACTTACGCTGAACTAGCAACTAAATTAGGAATTGAAATTGGCGAACGCGCACCAGTAAAAAAGGTGCGCGAAACTGTTTTAGAACTTCGTGGCGCAAAAGGAATGTTGCTCTCACCAACTGATAAAGATTCTTGGTCAGCTGGTTCGTTCTTTACTAATCCAATTGTTAGTCAATCGATAGCAGATCAATTACCCTCTGATGCACCTCGTTGGCCAACAAGTGATGGCCAAGTAAAAACTTCAGCTGCCTGGTTAATTCAGCAATCCGGAATTGAAAAAGGTCAGTCACATGGTGGCGCTAAAGTTTCTACTAAACATGTATTGGCGCTTACAAATTCTGGCAACGCAACAGCGGCTGAAATTACTGAATTAGCAAAGATTGCCAGCGCTGCAGTTAAGGCGAAGTTCGGAATTGAGCTACAACCAGAGGTAAATCTGGTCGGAATTACTTGGTAGCTAGTTAGCCTCTTCAACAAGTTTCTTGATGCGGCCAATACCTTCAACTATATCTTCATCACTTAGAGCGTATGAGAAGCGCAAATAACCTGATGGCCCAAATGCTTCACCAGGGACAGCCGCAACTTCAACTTCTTCGAGAATTAACGTTGCCAATTCTGCTGAAGTTGTCGGAGTTTTGCCGCGAATATTTTTGCCGAGCACGCCTTTAACTGATGGATAAACATAGAACGCACCTGTTGGGGTTGGGCAAGAGAAACCAGGAATTTCATTCAGCAGAGAAACGATTAATTTACGACGACGATTGAATGCTTCGCCCATCTTGTGGACTGCCGCTAAGTCTCCGGTTACGGCAGCGATTGCAGCGCGCTGTGAAACATTTGATACGTTGCTAGTTAAGTGTGATTGTAAGTTTGTCGCAGCCTTAATGACATCTTTAGGACCGATCATCCAACCTACGCGCCAACCAGTCATGGCATAAGTTTTGGCAACGCCATTAATAATTATTGTGGTGTCAGCTAAGCCCGGAACTACTACTGGCATGCTTGGCGCAGTTGCACCGTCATAAAGCAAGTGTTCGTAAATCTCATCAGCGATGATCCAGATATTATTTTTAAGCGCCCATTCACCAATTGCTTTAACTTGCTCAGCGGAATAAACCGAACCAGTTGGGTTACTTGGTGAACAAAATAGCAACGCCTTTGTCTTTGGGGTGCGAGCTGCTTCGAGCTGTTCAACAGTTACTAAATAATTTTGAGTTTCATCAGCGAAAACTTCAACAGCGATTCCGCCAGCTAATTGAATACATTCTGGATAAGTAGTCCAGTACGGTGATGGCAATAGAACTTCATCGCCATCTTCGACAATTGTGGCAAACGCTTGGTAAACCGCTTGCTTTCCGCCATTAGTTACTAAAACTTGATCAGCGGTAATTTCATAATTTGAATCGCGCTTTGTTTTTGCCACGATCGCATCACGTAAATCAGGTAAACCTGGTGTTGGTGAGTAACGATGATTGGCCGCAACCTTTGTCGCAGCCGCTGCTGCCTCAACGATGTAATCAGGCGTTGGGAAATCAGGCTCACCTGCACCAAAACCAATAACTGGGCGGCCAGCAGCTTTAAGCGCTTTCGCCTTGGCATCTACGGCTAAGGTCGCAGATTCTGCGATTGCGGCAATTCGTGCGGAGATTCTGGTCATGGCCTAAGTCTGCCGTATGCGAGGTAGTGCTTGCTTCCTGAGCAAATTAGCCAGTTAGACCTAAGCCCCCTTGAACCCCTACAATTCGACGCTCACGAGGGATTTGGTAAATCGTATGGTTTCGCCATGCCCGCGCGAAGGGCAGTAGCTCAATTGGCTAGAGTTGCCGTCTCCAAAGCGGCCGGTTGGGGG
>CAMCXZ010000025.1 GCA_945883725.1 Bifidobacterium breve
CCCTGTTCTCCTGAGATGTTAACTGCCATTGCAGTTGATGACTCTGAGAATGAGTTGATGATTCGCCAGTAGTGATAACCAGCAATGAATGTAACCATTGAAGACATTACAAGAGCATTGCGGTACTTAGGCAATACTCGAGCTTGTGATACAAGTGTGTACACGGTGCATGCGAGCATTGAAATTAAACCAAATGAAAATACGTTATAAACGAGGTTCCATTGGCTTGAGTCTAGATTAATCATCTAATTAAGCCTCCGTGGGGCTTTGTAAAACCAGACCTCGGGCGAGGCTGGCGTTCGAATACGTACTGCTTGAGTCAGACGAGAGATCATATGAAGGTCTCGTATAACTGCCGCAGTTCTAGTCGAACCAAGGTAAATGGTGCGCTTGATTTGGGCTTTTCGCAAGAATAAATGCGACCAATTCGCAACTTTTTTTAATATTTCTCGGCAGGTAGACTAATTTTCGTTGGAATAGGGGCTATGCCAGCGGGTTATCACTAGGTTTTTAAAAACCTGAGTTACTATCAAAAAAGGACAAAAACGACACATGTCAGCTACGACTGGATTGCGAGTTCGGCAAGAAATGGCTGATGCAATTTTGGCCCAAGCCCGAGCTGAATATCCAAATGAGGCTTGCGGTGTAATCATCGGCCGCAACGGAATCGCTGAACGTCTAAAGCCGATGTTCAATGCAGCGGCGTCACCAACTTTTTACGAATTTGATCCGAAAGATTTGTTGGCTCTCTATCGTGAAGTTGATGATAACGATGAAGAAATTATTGTTATTTATCATTCACATACAGAGACCGAAGCTTATCCGTCGCGCACAGATATCTCTTATGCCGGTGAACCTGGTGCACATTATGTATTGGTATCTACCCGCGAAGAGATTGCACCTGCAACAGAATTTCGTTCTTATCGAATAATTGAAGGCGTAGTTACCGAAGAACAAGTCGAATTCATTCCTTAATGAACCAAAAACATGCACGGAATAGTTTTATCCGCTTTCAATTTGTATCAACAACCATAACCAGAGAGAATTAAGACATGAGCGCAACTGTTGAAGTCCGTATCCCAACCATTCTTCGCCCTTATACAAAAGAGCAGAAGTTGGTCTCGGCAACCGGTGCTGATCTTTCAGCAGTTATTGCAGACTTAGACGCTCAATACCCAGGGCTAGCTGATCGTCTTCTTGAAAATGGCGCACTACGCCGCTTCATTAATATTTATGTCAACGATGAAGATGTTAGATTTATCGGTTCATTAACTGCGCAACTAAAGAGCGGTGACTCAATCACCATCTTGCCTGCTGTCGCTGGTGGCTAATAGTGGCTCGCTTTGATTCGCTTGAAGATTCTGTTGGACACACTCCACTAATTGGATTGCCACGTCTTTCACCTGCGCCAAATGTGCGGCTATGGGCAAAGATGGAAGATCGAAATCCAACTGGTTCAATAAAAGATCGCACAGCGATTTCTATGATCGATGCTGCTGAACGTGATGGTTCGCTAATGCCTGGAGCCACAATTCTGGAACCAACAAGTGGCAACACAGGGATTTCATTAGCAATGGCGGCAAAAGTTCGCGGCTATAAATTAATTTGCGTAATGCCCGAAAACACCAGCCCGGAACGTAGGCAACTACTTGAAATGTGGGGCGCGAAAATTATTTCTTCCCCTGCAGCAGGTGGTTCTAATGAGGCAGTGCGTGTTGCGAAAGAGTTAGCTGCGCAAAATCCAGAATGGGTTTTTCTATATCAATATGGCAACCCAGCAAATACCGAAGCGCACTATCGCGGTACGGGACCTGAAATTTGGAAAGATTTGCCAACGGTTACACATTTTGTTGCCGGACTGGGAACAACCGGAACTTTGATGGGTGCCGGAAAATATCTACGTGAACAGAATCCCGAAATTGCAATCGTCGCAGCCGAGCCACGTTACGGCGAAGTTGTTTATGGGCTACGAAATATCGATGAAGGTTTTGTGCCTGAACTCTATGATGCAACCGTTTTAACTAGACGTTTTTCAGTGGGTGCTGAAGATTCAGTACGACGTGTTCGCGATCTACTGGAAGTTGAAGGAATCTTTGCCGGAATCTCAACGGGTGCAATTCTGCATGCAGCCCTTGCTATGGGCAATGAAGCCATCGCAGCTGGAAAATCGGCCGATATCGCCTTTATTGTCTGCGATGCTGGATGGAAATACTTATCTACTGGTATTTATGGTGCCGCTAGCGAAGCTGCTGCTGAAGGTCTAGATACGCAGCTCTGGGCTTAAACATTCGTTGATTTACCGCTCTTTTCACCTCGCCCGTTAGACTTCAACACATGACTAACGCGCCTATCGGAATCTTTGATTCTGGCGTCGGCGGATTAACTGTGGCTCGCGCCATTCTTGATCAGTTACCAAATGAATCCACTCTTTATATTGGCGATACAGCGCGCGGCCCATATGGCCCACGCCCACTCGCTGAAGTGCGTGAGTTTTCACTTGAACTTATGGATTTTCTGGTTGCCCAAGGTGTGAAAGCAATTGTAATTGCGTGCAACACAGCAAGTGCTGCGATGTTGCGCGATGCTCGTGAGCGATATTCAATTCCGGTGATTGAAGTAATTCAACCGGCAGTACGTCGCGCAGTTGCGGCAAGTCGTTCAGGTCGCATTGGCGTAATCGGAACTAGAGCAACTATTGATTCAGCGGCTTACCTAGATGCCTTTGCTGCAGCGCCTCATCTAGAGATTACTTCAATTGCGTGTCCTCGCTTTGTTGAATTCGTCGAACGCGGCGAAACTTCGGGTGCCGAAATTACAAAGATTGCCAAAGAATATTTAGCCGAAGTTATGAATGCCGATGTCGATACTTTGGTTTTAGGTTGCACTCATTACCCACTTTTAACTGGTGTTATTTCCTATGTAATGGGTAATAACGTTTCACTAGTTTCTAGCGCCGAAGAAACTGCTAAAGATCTTTATCGCATCTTGGTAGAAAGTGATTCCTTACGCACTGATAACAGCACGCCGGCAACACATCGTTTCCTAGCAACTGGCGACGCTGCCGCTTTCGAAACGCTAGCACGACGATTCTTAGGCCCAGAAGTTGGTCGAGTCGAACATCAATCGCTAACTTAAGTTCTAACTAAATTTAACAAACTAAATATTCACTAACTAAAAACGGAGACCACTGAGGAAATGATGACAACCACACGTAATGATGGCCGAGCAGTAACTGATTTGCGCGAAATAAAGATCACTCGCAACTGGCTTGATCATGCTGAAGGCTCCGTATTAGTTGAGTTCGGCAAAACCCGCGTTCTCTGTGTTGCCTCATTTTCACCTGGCGTTCCGCGTTGGCTAAAGGACAGTGGCACTGGCTGGGTAACTTCAGAGTATGCGATGTTGCCTCGCGCAACTCATACTCGTTCTGATCGCGAAAGCGTTAAAGGCAAATTAGGTGGTCGCACACAAGAGATTTCTCGTTTGGTCGGCCGATCATTGCGCGCGGTCATTAACACCAAAGAACTTGGTGAGAACACGATTGTGATTGACTGCGATGTTTTGCAAGCTGATGGCGGAACTCGCACTGCTGCAATTACTGGTGCCTATGTTGCGCTAGCTGATGCAATCGCATGGGCGAAGAGTCAAGGTCACATCAAAGCAACTGCTAATCCGCTTTCTGATTCAGTAGCGGCAGTAAGTGTGGGCATTGTTGGTGGGGTTCCGATGCTTGATCTTTGTTATGAAGAAGATGTGCGCGCAGATACCGACATGAATGTGGTCTGTAGTGGCGACGGCAGATTTATTGAAGTGCAAGGAACTGCCGAAGGTGTGCCATTTGATCGCGACCTACTAAATCAATTATTAGATTTAGCTGTTGCTGGTTGTAAAGATTTAGGAAAGCACCAAGCCGCAGCTTTAGCTAAGTAATATTTCCAGAACGAACTAGTTAAGAAATTGTTTTTTAGAAAGCCGCTAGGGGAGCCACGATGAAAGATTTAGTTTTAGCAACTCGCAACAAGGGCAAGATCGAAGAATTTCGGCGCATTCTTGATGAGTTGGCACCTGGAAGTATCCGGTTGCTTGGGTTAGAAAAATTTCCCGAAACAAGTGACGTCGAAGAGACAGGCGATACTTTCGAAGAGAACGCACTACTTAAAGCCCGTTCAATTTGCGCTGAAACCGGGCTACCTGCGATAGCTGATGACAGTGGTCTCTGCGTCGAAGCGCTTTATGGCGCACCCGGAATTTACTCGGCCCGATTTGCAGGGAAGCATGGCGATGACGCTGCCAATAATGCAAAACTCCTGCAAGAGTTAATACATGTGCCCGATGGAAAGAGAACTGCTTACTTCATTTGCGTGACGGCGCTTGTAATGCCCGATGGCCGCGAAGCCACCCGCGAAGGGCGTTTTTATGGCGCTATCGGCCATGAACCGATCGGTAAGAATGGCTTTGGGTATGACCCACTATTCCGGCCCGATGGATTAAGTATTTCCAGCGCACAAATGAGTGCTTCTGAGAAAGATGCCATCAGCCATCGCGGAAAATCGCTAAGAGCAATTGCCCCGTTTGTCTTAGAAATGCTCTAATCGCTACGGTAACCTTGGCTTATCCGAGTGCGTTACTTGCGCGCGTACCGCTACCCAAGGAGTAAACGTGGCTGTAAAAAAGAAAGTTGCTAAGAAAGCAACAAAGAAGGCACCTGCTAAGAAAGCTGCAGCTAAAAAGCCAGCAGCAAAAAAAGCCGTAGCTAAGAAGAAGAGCGCTGCTAAGAAGCCAGCTGCTAGAAAAACTATTAAGAAGGCTGCTGCTAAGAAGCCAGCAAAGAAAGTTGCTAAGAAAGCAGTCGCGAAAAAAGGAGTTGCAAAAAAAGCTGTTGCTAAGAAAACAGCTCCAAAGAAGCGAGTAGCGAAGAAAAAAGCTGCTGCTAAGAGAACTTCTGCTGCAACGGTAAGAGTTCCGGCAGTACCAGTAACTTCATCTGCGCCTCGTGCTGCGGCACCACCAGCGCCAGTTCGCCCACCTTCAACACCTGCTGCTAAACCACAGCAAGGTGCATCAAACCGCGTTGTAATGGCGGTAATTGTTGGTATCGCACTTCTAGCTTTTGTAGTTTGGTCGCAATCATCTTCAAAAGATGACGATGCTGCACCAGCACCAACTGCTTCGGCATCTACCGAACCAAGTGCATCAACTGAACCATCAGCAACGCCAAGTGAATCAGCTTCAAGTGGTGCAGCAGTTGCTGCAATCGAAGCTCCAGCAAAGTTTGTGGCCCTTGGTACAGCTGAAGGAATTAAGTTGCGTTGGTTTGCTCCGACAGCAACTGATGGCTTAACCGGCTACTTAGTTGAAATTGCACCAGATGGAAAAGAATGGCAGAGCGTTGCAACAGTTCCCGCTGATCAAACAACTTTAGAAATGACCAAGAGTGAAGGTGGCTGGACTCAATTCCGAGTTTCTAGCGTTTACTCAGATGGCCAAGTTGCACCAGCAAAGATTTTCGGATTGCCTGGTCAATACAAGTAAGTTAAAAGTAAAAACGAATTAATAAAAAAGACCCCAAGCAAATGCTCGGGGTCTTTTTTATTCCACAAAATATTTTAATTTACCCAGGTAATTTTAGACCTTACTCATCTAAGGCTTCGGCAATGGCTGCCACATAAACCGTGATTCCTGTGGGTCTTAAATGCACACCATCAGGTGCGAAATACTCTGGACGATTCAGTGAGATGGTGGCCCAATCAACTACTCGAGCGCGTGGATTAGCAGCTGCAAATTCAGCGATTAGTGCATTATTCGCTTCACGCCAGGGGCGCGGCACGGCAGTATTGACGACAATGATCTGACTTTGATCTGCCACCGCAGCAAATAAATCTGCAACTTGAGTTCGAGTGAGTGCATTGTTATTTCCTAGATTGAAAATAATTGGCGCATCACCCACAGATAACTTGTCACGTTTTATAACTTCTAATAGCTCTGGTGCCTGTCGGCCTACTCGAGCATCAATTAAACCGATATTTCGCAGATCGCCAAGTTCATAGCGAATACCTAGAATTACTGAATCACCTGTAACCCAAAGATCTGGTAGTCCCACATTAGAAATAATTGGTGGCTTTTGCGAAGAAGGCTTAAGTTCTTGAGTTAATTCTTTTTCAAGCGCAGCTGCTTCTTGGTCGGCAACTGAGATTGCATTTGCACTTATTGCCGTTGTCGCTGCGAGAAGCGCAATAATGCCAACCGCGACTGAAATTTTTTGCCGGATACGAACTCTCTTAGTTCGATACTTCATCCCGCGGAACCAAGATTCAACCGCGCCACTTCGGACTGGCAATTCAACTAGCCGTAATGATATGTCAGCCAATGCTAAAACGATTAAGAAACGCACGGTGTAGAGCGCCCAATCTTGTCCAGCAATATCAACGCTTGGGCGAGTTAATTGAAAGACAATCCAGTGCCACAAATAAATTGCATAAGATCTTTCACCAATCCAAACTAGAGCGCGAGTGCGCAGTATTGGCGCAAAGCGAGATGCAGGGTGCACAATCGAAGTCAAAATTGCACAACCAAATATTCCGGCAAGTGGGAAAGCTACGCGATATAGGGTGGGATCGTTCTCATTGATTAACAAGAATGCACCGAGGATTCCAATAAACCCGATCACACCAATTCCATCAACAAAATCTTGTGCTCGCTGTGATACCGCACTCTTTAAATTCTGTGGAATCCAGCTAACCGCTAAAGCTGCGCCTAGGAATAAACCAATGCTGTGGGTGTCGGTTCCAAAATATATATGGCTAACTTGTGAGCCACTTGATGCATCAAGTGAGAGCGAAACAATAAAGAGTGTGATACCTGAAATAGCAGCGATGGTTAAGGCAGCCCCAGGAATTCGCTTCTTGCCAAACCACTTAAGAATAAGGAGCAGCACCAGTGGCCAAACCAGATAGAACTGAGCTTCAACGGCCAACGACCAAGTGTGTTGCAGCAGCGGTGGGCGACCAATAGCCTCAAAATAATCAGTTTGGCGAAAGACCAGCCACCAGTTCATGCCGCCAAAGATCGAAAAGGGTGCATCGCTTACTAAACGCCGAGTTGTTTCTGGCGCCCAGATGCCAACAAAAATTGCAGTTCCAAAAATCATAAAGAGTAGCGGTGGCAGCAATCGCCGAGCGCGTGCCATATAGAAAGCGCGTAAATCTAAGCCGCCACTACGCTGAATTGAATCGAGTAGCAGCCGAGTGATCACGTAACCAGAAATCACGAAGAAGAGATCTACGCCAAGAAATCCGCCAGGAATCCAGGAAAAACCTAAGTGATAAAGCATTACCGCGATTACCGCGACAGCACGCAAACCATCGATCGCAGGGATATGGGTAATCCCACGTTTTTTTAATGACATAACTTTTGGTAATCGGTAAGAAACTACTTACGTTTTGCAACAGCTTTCTTCACTGGTTTCTTAACTGCTGCCTTCTTGGCAGGTTTGCGAGCAGCCGACTTTGCTTTCTTAGGCGCTTCAATTGCTGTCTTTGTGCGTTCGCTAGCAACACGAACTGGGCCACGACTAATAAGTGTGTCATCAGCATTTAAATTCTGAATAACTTGCTCTTGCAGTTGCTCCAAACGCTCGAAGGAGCTCTGCAGACGGGCACGTGATTGTTGAATCGCACTTTCAGCCTGGTCAAGTGATTGCGTCTGTATTTTGTATAGACGTTCGGCTTCAGAAATTACGCTGGCCAGCCACTGGCGATAGCTTCCGACTTCACCAGTTGCTTCAGTGATGATGCGTTCGCCTTCGCGACGCGCAGCAACTGCCATCGCACTAATTTCGCGCTTCTTATTTTCAAAAAGAGTTTCGGCTTCAACTTCAGCCTTAGCAACCATTTCTTCTGCTTCAGATTCAGCCGCTTGTAAATACTTGCGACCACGAGTTTCGGCACCTGATAGAACTGAGCGTGCTTTTTGTTCGGCGTTTTCGAGCGCATCTTTTGAGGCACGATTTGTCTCGGTAACTAGACGATCAGCAGCCGCTTGAGCTTTTGCTTCGCGCAGTTGCGCTGACTTAATCATGGTCATCGCAGTTTCAGTTGCCAGAATTTCAAATTCTTCTTTAGATAGCGTGGTGATATCGCGGCGTGAGCGCAGATCATTTAACTGTGCTTCAAGCTCGCGAATACGATCAACCGAATTTGGTTGACTGCTCTCTTCGCCTTTAAATCCAACCCAATTAAGGAAGGAGTTCTTCTCGGCCATTGCTACCTCTTTTTGTTCTCTAAACACTTGCGGAAGGCTTAGATTAGAGCAAAAGCGCCATACCTAAAAGTGGGGTTATGGCAGGGCTGATGCGGGGTGAAATTGGGCTTAATTAGCGAGATCTATAAACGGCAACACAGATTGCCACATACTGCGAGATCCATGCCGCTAGTACGAAAATATGGAATAGCTCATGAAAACCAAAGTATTTTGCCTCACGCCCTGGTCGCTTGAGTGCATAGAAAATCGCCCCAATTGAATAAAGCAAGCCGCCGAAAATAATTGGCAAGATAACCCACCAGCCACCTGCCCGGTATAGATGCGGTGTATAAATAATCGCAACCCAGCCCAGTACTAAATAGTTAGCAACATAAAGCCAACGTGGCGCACCGACCCAGAAGACACGAACTGCAACGCCAATCAAAGCGCCAGTCCAGATAACTGAAAGCAAAATCGTGCGATCGCGACCTTCTAGCAAAGTAACTGCGAACGGCGTATATGAACCGGCGATTAACAAATTGATATTGGCGTGATCCCAGCGACGCCAAATCTTCTTCTTCGCAGGTGACCATGGAACTCGATGGTAGATAGCTGAAACACTAAATAATAAAATTGCAGTTAACGAATACAGCGCAATTGCGAATTTGACTGAGTTGCGACTCAGCAGAAAGAGAACGAGCGAAGCGATAATTACCGCAGGCGTTGCCCCTAAGTGAAACCAGCCACGCAACTTTGGCGGCGGTACCGGATTAGACATTGGCTCGCTCGCTTTCAGCTAGTTAACTTAAGTAGAGCCTAACTCTTTAGTGGCATCTCGTGCGCGCTTTGGGCAAAATCTACTCAACGAGCGCAGTACTCGAACTAGTTTTCGCCGCGTAGCGCCTTTTCGATCTGGCTAATGTGATCAGTTGGGTGTGCGGTGTAGTAACGACACCATTTTTCAATAGAGAATTCGCCACTTTCAGTGTGAACTCCAGCTTTGCCTAAATCTGATTCAGCCAAGCGTTCAAGCATTACTAACGATGATGCTCGTACTGCGCTAAAAACTTTAACTGAGAAATCAATCGGTAATGTGGAATAACCCAATATCGTTGATGAAGCCCAAGCATTTTCGTCATAACCTTGAATAATGGTTCCGGTTGGTTCGGCAATTAATCGGCGCAATCTGGCATATGACTGAGCTTCAGAGTCAGCTAAGTGATGAATAACTTGGCGCGATGACCAACCTTCAGGATGCTTGGTATCTAATTGATCGGCCGGGATCGAGGCAACTAATTTCTCAAAACCTTCAGTGCTTTTTCGATAAGCGGCGGCAATATCTTTAATGCTCATATCAACTCTCCAATATTTGCGATCAGAGTTGAACTATAGATTGAAGAGGGCAATATGGGCAGGGGATTAGCCAGCAAAACAATTTAATTGATGGAATTAAATAATTTCAGATAGCAATTGCGTTACGCGACGCTTGATTTCATCACGGATGATGCGAACTGGCTCAATACCTTGACCAGCTGGATCTTCGAGAACCCAATCTTCATAACGCTTACCTGGGAAGAATGGGCAAGTATCGCCGCATCCCATTGTGATCACTACATCAGATTCTTGAACAGATTCAGTTGTAAGAATTTTTGGAACTTCATGAGCTATATCAATTCCTAGTTCAGCCATCGCTTCAATCGCAATTGGATTAATTGTTTCCTTCGGTGCTGACCCAGCAGAAAGGACTCGCACTTTTCCGCCAGATAGCGAAGTCATAAAACCTGCCGCCATCTGTGATCGGCCGGCATTGTGAACACAAACAAAGAGAACTGTTGGTTGCTTTTTTTCATCGCTCATGGCTTAAATATTAGACCCATGAAATAGAAATGCTTCACTGTTTAGATGAACATCTGGCAAATGAATTTGCGAAAATACTGGAACTAAGAAACTAAGAGTTGAAGGAATAAAAATAAATTAAATACTATGTGCGGGAGGCGGGACTTGAACCCGCACGTCCGAAGACACAGGTTCCTAAGACCTGCGTGTCTGCCATTTCACCACTCCCGCTTAAGAGTGCCTACCGTGCCTAATCATTAATTCGTAACTACCTGGATTTCAATAAGCCATGTTTAAATCATGTCCGAGAGTATGTCCGTTAGATACTGGGCAAGATTAGAGGTAAGTTCGTCATTGATACAAACGAGCGCCTACGAATTAGCGCAGGATAGATAGCGATAACGGTAACCTTGCGAGGTGAGCCCAGAAATCAGCACCTCCGCCGAAACTACGCAAGATGCGCAAACCGCCCTTGAGGCGCACATCTTGGGCGTAGTCGCGCAGGCAATAGCTCGGGGCGCTTTTACAGGTGAAGTTCCAGCCAGCGTTCGGCTCGAACGGCCCAAGAACCGCGACCATGGCGATTATTCAACTTCGGTTGCTTTGCAGTTAGCTAAAGCTGCGGGCATTGCCCCGCAAGAAGTGGCCAAAATAATTGCGGAAGATTTAACTGCCCTCGATGCAATAACTTCAGTTGATATTGCTGGGCCTGGTTTTATCAATATAACTTTAAATCGCGCTAGCCAAGCCGAATTAGTACGCACAATTTTAATTGCCGGTAAAAAATACGGCCACGGAAATTCACTTACTGGCGTGAGTATCAACCTTGAATTCATTAGTGCAAATCCAACTGGCCCACTGCATTTAGGTCACACTCGTTGGGCAGCAGTAGGCGATGCCCTTGGTCGTGTTCTAGCGGCAGCTGGTGCGAAAGTAACGCAAGAGTTTTACATCAACGATCGCGGAAACCAAATGGATCTATTTGGTGCATCCGTCGAAGCAGCAGCACTCGGATTACCGATTCCGGAAAATGGTTACCAAGGCGAATATATTGGTGACTTAGCCAAAACTTTAGTAGCTCAAGATAAAAGTATTTTAGATTTAGTCGGCAACGCACGTACTACCGAGTTCCGGGAGCGCGCCTATAAATTGCAACTTGCTCAACAACAGGGAGTTCTCGAAACTTTCCATACTCATTTCGATGTTTGGTTCTCTGAGCGCACGTTGCACGAGAGTGGCGCGGTAGAACATGGCATGGATAAGTTGCGTAAGCAGGGACACGTTTTTGAACTTGAAGATGCCACCTGGCTACGTACTACCGACTATGGCGATGATAAAGATCGAGTTTTAATTAAAAGCGATGGCTCGTATACCTATTTCTCCTCCGATACCGCGTATTACATCAACAAGCGCGAGCGTGGCTCTGATATCTGTATCTATATGTTGGGCGCAGACCATCATGGTTATGTAGGTCGCCTAAAAGCCACTGCTGCTTGCGCCGGAGATGACCCTGAGTACAACGTTCATGTTCTGATTGGTCAACTTGTAAAGATTATGGAAGGTGGCGAAGAAGTAAAACTTTCTAAGCGCGCCGGCACGATCATTACCTTAGAAGAGTTAGTTGAAAAAGTTGGCGTTGATGCCGCGCGTTACACCTTGATTCGCTACCCAGTTGAAACGCCAATGGTTCTTGATGTTGATATTCTGAAATCGAATACCAATGAGAATCCGGTGCATTACGTGCAATACGCACATGCTCGAATCGCAGGCGTCCTACGTAATGCTGCTGAATTAAATATTTCCAGTGAGCTAGCTAATTTTGATCCTGCCCAACTTTCCCATGACCGAGAGAATGAACTTCTTGGTTCCCTTGCCCAGTTCCCACGAATTGTTGCTAGTGCTGCCGAATTACGCGAACCACATCGCGTTGCTCGTTACCTCGAAGAACTTGCTGGCGTTTATCATGGCTTCTATGCCGACTGTCGTGTCTTGCCACTTGGCGATGAACCAGCAGCTGCAGTTCATTCAGCTCGCGCTGCGTTATGTGCAGCAACAAAACAAACTTTAAATAATGGATTACAACTACTTGGTGTTAGCGCACCGGAGCGGATGTAACGATGACACTGAAGAATGAATTGATGTGGTCACAAAGCGTTGACCGTGGCGCGAATGAATTGAGCATCAGTGGTATTTCGGCTACAACACTTGCGAAAGATTTTGGCACACCAGCTTTTATTTTAGATGAAGCCGATTTCCGCACCCGCGCATTAGCTTGGAATGATTCACTTCAGGAAAACTTTGGCGAAAACGCAGGCACGGTTTATTACGCTGCTAAAGCCTTTATTTGTACCGAAGTTGCTCGCTGGATCACTGATTTAGGAATCGGAATTGATGTTTGCACATCTGGCGAACTAGCAGTTGCGCTAGCAGGCGGCATAAACCCAGCCAAAATTGAGGTTCATGGCAACAATAAATCCGTTAGCGAAATTGAGCGCGCAGTTGAAGTTGGCGTTGGCACCATCGTGATGGATTCAATGCACGAAATCGAGCGCGTAGCAGCAGCTGCAACTAAGTTCGGAAAAGTGCAACGGGTTTACTTGCGCTTAACCCCTGGTATTCAAGCCCACACTCACGAATCTATTTCAACTGCTCATGAAGATGTTAAGTTCGGTTTTTCAATTGCAAGCGGTGCTGCCTGGGCTGCGATCGAAGCGGTTCGTAAAAATTCATCGCTTGAACTTCGCGGTTTCCATTCTCACATTGGTTCGCAGATATTTGGCGTTGAATCATTTGAATTAGCAGCGGAGCGTTTAATTGCATTGCTTGCTAAGTATCGCGACGCCTTCGGTAGTGAGTTACCAGAACTTGATTTAGGTGGCGGTTATGCCATTGCCTATTTGCCTGGTGAAGTAACAGTTAACCCAGCAGATGTAATTCCGGCACTTGCAAAAACGGTTAAGGCCGCATGTGCTGCTGCAAATTTAGCGGTCCCGCGAATTTCAATTGAACCAGGTCGCGCAATTGTTGGACCAACTATGTTCACTCTTTACGAAGTTGGCACAACTAAAGATGTGACACTAGAAACTGGCGAGATTCGTAAATATATTTCCATCGATGGCGGCATGAGCGATAACGCACGACCAGCACTTTATGACGCAGAATATTTCGCAGTACTAGCGAATCGCACATCAGTAACCGCTGTTACAAATTCTCGATTAGTCGGAAAACATTGCGAAACCGGCGACATTGTTATTAGCGAAATTGATTTGCCGGCAGATATCGCCCCAACTGATTTAATCGCAGTTCCGGCAACTGGTGCCTATGGCCGTTCGATGGCTAGTAATTACAACCATGTGCCAAAACCACCTGTTATTTCCGTAAAAGATGGCAAAGCCCGCGTAATTGTCCGTCGAGAGACTGAAGCCGATCTACTCAACCTCGATATTTAACGCGCATCACCCCTTCTGTGAAAGAATTGGTCAATGAGCAGAGAACTTAAAACCATCTCGATTGGCATGCTCGGCTGCGGCGTTGTTGGCAGCCAAGTCGCTCGCCTGCTCCAATCTGATCAAGAAGAGCTTTCCAAGCGCTCAGGGGCTGAGCTAGTCCTAAAGAAAATCGGCGTTCGCACAACTTCTGCGCGCGAAGGAATTCCAGCCGCGTTATTAACTACAGATTTAATGTCAGTTGTAAATGACCCAGAAATTAATATTGTGATTGAAGTTCTAGGTGGTATCGAACCAGCCCGCGAATTAATTTTGGCGGCAATTGCTAATAAGAAATCAGTAATCACTGCTAACAAAGCTTTGCTAGCAACTCATGGTCATGAACTATTTAATGCCGCCGATGCTGCTGGCGTAGATCTTTATTACGAAGCAGCCGTTGCGGGTGCGATTCCGATTATTCGTTCAATGCGTGAATCACTAGCCGGCGATCAAATCACTCGCGTGATGGGAATTGTTAACGGAACTACAAATTACATTTTGACCAAGATGCATGAAGAAGGTCGCAACTTTGCCGATGTTCTAGCCGAAGCGCAGAAACTTGGTTATGCCGAAGCAGATCCAACTGCTGATATCGAAGGTCACGATGCAGCTGCTAAAGCAGCACTCCTTGCAAGCTTGGCTTTCCATAGCACCGTGACAATTGATGAAGTTTATTGCGAAGGTATTTCAAATATCAGTGCTGACGATATTGCTGCTGCCAAAGTAATGAACTCAGTAATTAAATTATTAGCAATTGCTGAACTAACTGTGAAAGATGAAATTTCAGTTCGTGTTCACCCAGTTATGTTGCCAGTAACTCACCCGCTGGCAAGTGTGCGCGATGCCTTTAACGCTGTGTATGTGGAATCTGAAGCTGCCGGTCAGCTGATGTTCTATGGTCGCGGCGCAGGTGGCGCTCCAACCGCATCTGCCATTCTGGGTGACCTAGTTGCCGTTACACGTCACCGCGCATATTCCACAGTTGGATATGGTGAAAGTGATTATGCAGATTTAGATATCGCCCCGCTAGGCGATGTGAAATCACAGTTCTTAATCCGCCTCTGGGTAGCTGATAAATCAGGTGTTTTAGCCAGTATTGCTACTGTTTTTGCCAAGCAAGGCGTATCAATCCAAGGCGTTCGCCAATCCGGAATGGGCCTTGATGCTGAACTAATTGTGGTTACTCACGCAGCTACTGAAGATGATTTAGATGCAACCGTGGAGGCACTTAAGGCAATGGATATTGTTAAAAATGTTGAGAGCGTAATTCGAGTCGAAGGTGTCGGTGCGTAATGGGTTTATTTGGAAACAAAACAGCTAAATCTGCTGGCGCACACCAATGGCGCGGAGTCATCGAGGAATATCGCGATCGTCTGCCAGTTTCTGCCAAGACGCCAATAGTTTCACTTCGCGAAGGTGGCACTCCACTTATCTACGCCTGCTATTTATCTGAGCTCCTTGGTAACGATGTTTGGATTAAATTCGAAGGCACTAACCCAACTGGCTCTTTTAAAGATCGCGGCATGACAATGGCGATTTCCAAAGCCGCCGAAGATGGTGCCAAAGCGGTAATTTGCGCGTCCACCGGAAATACTTCAGCTAGCGCTGCTGCCTATGCCGTTAAAGCTGGCATGCGACCAGTTGTGTTAATTCCGAATGGCAAAATTGCGATGGGCAAATTAGCGCAAGCAATTGCTCACGATTCAACCATCTTGCAGGTAAATGGAAACTTTGATGATTGTTTAACTTTGGCCCGCGATCTGGCAACTGATTATCCAGTTGCACTCGTTAACTCAGTTAATCCATATCGCATTGAAGGCCAAAAGACTGGAGCGTTTGAAGTTGTAGACATGCTTGGTGATGCGCCAGATCTGCACGTATTGCCAGTCGGCAATGCCGGAAACATCACTGCTTACTGGAAGGGATATCGCGAATATAACCAAGATCGCATCTCTACCAAGTTGCCACAGATGTGGGGATTCCAAGCAGCCGGTTCTGCGCCAATTGTTAAGAATAAAATTATTACAAAGCCAGAAACAATTGCGACCGCAATTCGTATTGGTAATCCAGCTTCTTGGGCGCAAGCCATTGAAGCGCGTGATTCATCAGGCGGGGTAATTGATTCAGTAACAGATCGCGAAATTCTCGCGGCCTACCGCTTAATTGCGGCTAAAGAAGGCATCTTTGTTGAGCCATCTAGTGCTGCGGGTCTTGCTGGTTTGATCAAGTACAAGAAAGCAAAGAAGCTGCCAACTGGTAAAAAGATTGTCATCACTGTTACTGGCCACGGACTTAAAGATGTTCAATGGGCACTTGAAGGCGCCGCCAAACCAAAGATTGTTCCGGTTAACGCTAAAGCTGCCGCAAAGGCGCTTGGTTTGTAAAAATGGCGAAACCAACTTTCCGCGCAACTCCCAGTCAGATTCAAGTTCCGGCGACTAGTGCCAACTTAGGCCCTGGCTTTGATTGCCTTGGGTTGGCGCTACAGATGCACGATAAATATGTAGCTCGCGTAATTGATGAACCCGGTTTAGATATTGATGTAATTGGTGAAGGTGCTGACAACTTGCCACGCAATGAAAAGAATTTATTAGTAAAAGCAATGTTTGCCGGCTTTGATTATTTAGGTGGGCGACCACGCGGGCTGGCAATTCGCGCCAAGAATGTAATTCCACATGGTCGCGGGCTTGGTTCATCTGCCAGCGCCATCGTCGGTGGCTTAGCACTTGCTCGCTCACTTGTTTTAGGTGGTGAAGATAAATTAACTAATGAAGTTATGTTGCAGCTTGCCACTAATCTCGAAGGTCATCCAGATAATGTGGCCGCGGCAATTTATGGCGGCGCAACTGTGGCATGGCAAGAAAATCATCACGGAAAATTAGTTGCGCAAGCGATATCACTTGCAGTTGATCATCGAATTTCGGCAATTGCATTTATTCCAGAAACAGCGGTATCTACCGCCAAGGCCCGCAAGCTTTTGCCTGAAACAATTCCTTATCGCGACGCTGTTAATAACTCAACAAATACAGCGCTCTTAGTTCACGCTTTAACGCTGCGCCCAGATTTATTGTTTATTTCAACGCAAGATTTCTTGCATCAGTCATATCGTCAAGAAGCGATGCCAGCCTCTTTTGCCTTGTTAACTAAGTTCCGCAGCGCAGGAGTGGCAGCCTTTATTTCAGGGGCCGGCCCAACTGTGCTGGTCTTACACACTGGTGGTGCCACTGAAGTTGCCGAGCTAACTCATGCGGCAGGGGCTAAGTTCCGCGTTGAAGAAGTTGCGATTTCGGCTGCGGGAGTGCTACCGTACTGACATCTTCTTAGGCGATCTGCCTGTAACACCTGAAGGTAATCTAAAAAAATACCACCGGCTTTCGCCGTAAATATCTAGCCAGATATGTAAATATCTTAAATATTTCGCGCATAAGCCATAACTGAAAAGATCACAATGACCGATACACCTGAAGTAACTCCAGTACGTTCAAGCAGTCCTGAGCTATCAGCGATGACCCTTCCGAAACTTAAGGAAGTTGCCACTCAACTAGGAATTGATGGCGCCGCAAAGCTAAAAAAGGATGCCCTCGTAACTGCAATCGCTGATCTACAAGCAGCAAACCGCGAAGCCGCAAAGGCCGAACGCGAAGCCCGTCGTGAAGCCCGCAATGCTAAGAAGCGCGGCAATAAAGATAATTCCAATAATTCAAGCGCCAACACAGATGATGATGGCGACGATGAGGGCGATGACAACTCAACTAATTCATCAAATGAATCAAACTCGAATTCCAACCGTCCGAACCGCGATCGCAATGATCGTGGTCGCGATCGTCAAGGCCGCGATCGTAATCGTCAAGGCCGTGATCGTTCCGAACGTGGCAACCGCGAAGAGCGCGAGATCGTAATTTCCGAAGATGATGTATTGCTTCCAGTTGGCGGTATCGCTGACATCATGGAGAGTTATGCATTTATTCGCACTGGTGGTTACTTGCCTAGCCCAAACGATGTTTATATTTCACTACAACAAGTACGCCGCTTTGGTTTGCGTAAGGGCGATGTTGTAACTGGCGCAGTTCGCCAAGCCCAAGAAGGCGAGCGCCGCGAAAAGTTCAACGCACTTGTTCGCCTAGACACCATCAATGGCGTAACACCTGATGAAGCACGTAACCGCGTTGAGTTCTCAAAGCTAGTTCCGCTTTATCCGCAAGAGCGTTTACGCCTTGAAACTGAACCAAATATTTTGACAACTCGCGTTATCGATTTGATTTCACCAATTGGTAAAGGCCAGCGCGGACTAATCGTTTCGCCACCTAAGGCTGGTAAGACCATGGTCTTGCAAGCAATTGCTAATGCGATCACAACCAATAACCCAGAGTGTCACCTAATGGTTGTTCTAGTTGATGAGCGCCCTGAAGAAGTTACCGACATGCAGCGATCAGTCAAGGGTGAAGTTATTGCTTCTACTTTCGATCGCCCAGCAGATGACCACACCACTGTGGCAGAACTAGCAATTGAGCGCGCAAAGCGGTTAGTTGAACTCGGTCACGATGTAGTTGTGTTGCTCGATTCAATTACACGTTTGGGTCGTGCATATAACATCGCAGCTCCTGCATCAGGTCGAATTCTTTCTGGTGGCGTTGATTCAGCTGCGTTATATCCACCTAAGAAGTTCTTTGGTGCTGCTCGCAATATTGAAGACGGCGGCTCACTAACAATTCTGGCAACCGCACTTGTTGATACTGGTTCTCGTATGGATGAAGTTATCTTCGAAGAGTTCAAGGGCACCGGAAACATGGAACTTATTCTTGATCGCCGCATGGCTGATAAGCGTATTTTCCCTGCAGTTAACGTTGTTGCATCAGGTACTCGTAAGGAAGAAATTCTGATGGGTTCTGAAGAGTTAAACATTGTCTGGAAACTTCGTCGCGTTCTACACGCACTTGAGCCACAAGCAGCACTTGAGCTATTGCTCGAGAAGATGAAGGGCACTAAGTCGAATGTGGAATTCTTGATGCAGATCCAGAAGACCACCGCAGGCCCTGACAACTAACCGTTCGGAAAACCATAAGGCGCTAATTACCGCGTGAAATCAGCTCGATTTCTCGATATCTAGCCCCCCGCGTTACCCTTACTCCCTATTAACCGCTGGTTCTGGTTCACGTGGCAACACGACCCAGGCCATTAAAAATGAGGTATGAAATGAAGCCAGAGATCCACCCAGAATATAAAGAGACCCAAGTAACTTGTGGTTGCGGCGAGAAGTTTGTTACTCGCTCAACAGTTGCC
>CAMCXZ010000026.1 GCA_945883725.1 Bifidobacterium breve
ATTGGCATGATCACTCCAGTGGTGGATATGTAAAAGCCGAGCGCATCTTTGGGCCGACTAAAGGCTTACGACATATCCAACCACTTACCCGAGCGTAAGAAAAATTACGCACGCGGTATCAGCGAGTGCCAGCCTCGATTACATGCCCAGGAGCATCGTTTTCAAGGCTCGAGCGATGATGGTGGCCACAGCTCGGGTTAATTCAGGGGTAGCTAAGAACTTGATGAAGCCGATTAGAAATCTAGTCATATACAGCCTTTCGATAAGCGATCACGAAGGTGACCGAAGGCTGTGATCTTCGCTGATCGCTCTTGTTGCGAATCACATATGAGAATTACTTGTTGATAACCAAATGCCTATGAATTGTTTGGCTAGACGAGTAATCTCAAGCACTATGACCGAAGACTCGCTTTCCAATCTCTCCCATGAAACTCGCACCTTTGCTCCTAGCGCGCAATTCGCTTCGCAAGCAAATGCCAAAGCCAACCTCTATGACGAAGCTGAAGCTGACCGGTTAGGTTTCTGGGAGAAGCAAGCCAAGAACTTGCTCTGGGATGCACCTTGGAGTGAAGTACTTGACTGGCAAAGCCCATATGCAAAATGGTTTGTCGGCGGAAAGATAAATGCCAGCGTTAACGCCCTTGATCGCCATGTTAATGAAGGTCGCGGCTCTCGCGTTGCATTTCACTTTGAAGGCGAACCTGGCGACACTCGCACCATTACCTATTCAGATTTATTAATTGAAGTTAAGAAAACTGCAAACGCGTTAATTGAACTTGGAATCAAAGCGGGCGATCGCGTTGCGATTTATCTGCCCATGATTCCAGAGGCTGCAATTGCGATGTTGGCTTGTGCGCGCATTGGAGCACCACACTCTGTGGTCTTCGGTGGATTCTCAGCCGATGCTTTGATCTCACGTATTAACGATGCTGATGCAAAGTTAGTAATTACCGCCGACGGCGGTTATCGCAAAGGCGCAGCGTTTGCCCTAAAGCCAACTGTTGATGAAGCGCTAACACGTGAGAACAAAGTTGAAAAAGTTTTAGTTGTTAAGCGAACTGGCCAAGAGACTGCTTGGAACTCAAGTACTGATATTTGGTGGCACGAGATTGTTGATCGCCAAAGCGCAGAGCATGTGGCGCAGGCTTTTGACGCCGAGCACCCACTGTTTATTCTCTATACCTCGGGCACAACCGCTAAACCAAAGGGTATTTTTCACACTACTGGCGGCTATTTAACGCAGGCGGCCTACACGCACAAAGCGGTCTTTGATCTAAAAGCTGAGACTGATGTTTATTGGTGCACCGCAGATATTGGTTGGATTACCGGTCACTCTTACGTTGTTTATGGCCCACTTATAAATGGGGCAACTCAAGTGATGTATGAAGGCACCCCAGATACGCCACATAAAGGTCGCATCTTTGAATTAATCGCAAAATACAAAGTCAGCATTTTGTACACCGCACCAACTTTGATTCGCACCTGGATGAAGTGGGGCGATGAATTTCCTAAAGCGCACGATCTTTCTTCCCTTCGTTTACTTGGTTCAGTAGGTGAACCAATTAATCCAGAAGCTTGGATGTGGTACCGCGAAATTATTGGTGGCAATCGTTGCCCGATTGTTGATACTTGGTGGCAAACTGAAACTGGCGGCATCATGATTTCACCTCTGCCAGGTGTTACCGCAACTAAACCAGGTTCTGCCATGGGTCCAATTCCGGGCATCAGTGCAAAAGTTGTGGACGATAAAGCTAATGAAGTTGGTTTAGGTCACGGTGGATTTTTGATTCTTGATAAACCATGGCCCGGCATGTTGCGCGGAGTTTGGGGCGAAGACGAGCGATATAAAGAAACATATTGGTCTCGCTTTCCTGGAATTTATTTTGCTGGCGACGGTGCCAAGATAGATGAAGAAGGCGCACTCTGGTTATTAGGTCGCGTTGACGATGTGATGAATATTTCGGGTCACCGTATTTCAACCACTGAAGTTGAATCAGCTCTCGTTAGCCACCCAGAAGTAGCAGAAGCTGCAGTAGTTGGCGCAGCTGATGAGATGACTGGCCAAGGCATCGTGGCATTTGTGATTTTGCGCGGTGGTGTTAAACACGGCGAAAGCGAGGCCTTAATTCAGACCTTGCGCGCTCACGTTGCTAAAGAGATTGGCGCGATCGCTAAACCACGCCAAATCGTGGTGGTTAACGAGTTACCTAAGACTCGTAGCGGCAAAATTATGCGACGTTTACTTAAGGATGTGGCTGAAAATCGCGCAGTTGGCGATTCCACAACGCTGGCAGATCCGAATGTAATGAAGCTGATCTCTGAAGGGTTAAATACTTCTAAGGACGAAGATTAAGTAGTTCTTTTATCGTTTGTAAGTTCGCTTGTCCGAAGTGAAGGTGCTTGAGAATTCAATTGATAACGAGTTATCACTATTTACTTGAAGAATAACTGAGCCGACGCTAGTACCAGAACCTAACGTGTAACCAACTGGGTACGGTTCAGAACTTCCATCTACTCGAGCAGGCGTCCCCGCAGGGAAAACATAGGAGAACTGTGAAAGTGTATAAACCATAGCGCCTGAACTTGCCATTAATTTATCTGGTGCAACTTGACCAGCTGTTAGATTAATTAAGAATTGAGCGGGATCGCCTTTTGAATCTTTATACCAACCTGTAGAAAGAATCCACTTACTGGTATCTACTTCATGTCTCGCGATTGCTAGGTGGCTCCATGCATATGTGTTCTTTCCTGAAGCAGAGCCTCCCGGAACTTGCACAGTTATATTCTCGTAAGCGCTGGTTAAATTTCCACCGTATCCATTTGTTCCTGCTAGGAACCAGTTTCCGGCTGCTGCACCAATAACGTCTTGATCAATCTTTCCTATTCGGGGTGCCGAAGTGCGCTGTAACAATTTCTCCATAACGGCGCGAATGTCATCGGCAAAGAATGGTAAATAATCTGCCGTGTATGGCTTCCACGTGTCACCAGTTAAATAGGAATATGGATTTGCGAAACCAGATAGCCACTGTGTGCCATCAAATATATTAAAGTCCAACATATTGTCGCGTTGTCTTCCAAATTCTTCGCCCGCTTTAATTGGAATACTTAGTGACATGAAACCATTGTTGCTTAACTTACTGAAAGAATCTGCGAGCACGCCAGTAGCTTTATTAAGCACCATATATACGCTGTAAATATTGCAGCCATGGTTAATTACAACTCGATGGCTACTAGGTGAACCTAAGCTGCTTAATTCAGTTATTACACCGTCAGCAGGCGCTGTAACCGCAATGTAGTCATTCGCTGTTCGACTTGTTTCAGGAATTGCTAATGAAGTTAAACCCAGATAAGCGTGATCAATAGGCGTCACATGGTCTGCGACCATCATTCCGTAGGGAATAGATGGAGCTAATTTATCTAGTGCGATTACTGGCTTAGTAAATTTGATTGTTGAAGGTGAGCAAGTTGGCTCAATACCGCTTGAACCACCGAGTATTTGCGTCAACGTTGGGTACCAAGTTGGCCGTGATGTATATCCGCTTACTGGGGTGGCGGGAATATCTGCCTGCAGTGCATACTTAACAACGCCGCCTTTACATGCAGCAACAACGTTTCCATTCCAACCAACTTCGCCTTCTTTAGTGCATTTACTTCCTAACGCACCAAGTGCGAAGGATCCCGGCTGCGTATTTGTACCTGCTGATCCACCGCCGCTTCCAGATCCGCCGCTTCCAGATCCGCCGCTTTGCTTAGGCCGCCACGAAGATTTTCCATCGCCACCTTTTGTGCAGAACAATTCAACGCCACTTGCATTTTTAGCACTTGCTGGTCCATTTGCATCACAGAGAAAACCTTCATTGATGTTGGCAGGCCCTGAGTTTGAATTGCTGCCATTTCCAGAACCAGAGCCAGAACCAGTCTGAGTTGTCGATGATGGTGACGCACTTGGAGTTGCTGATGCACTTGGAGTTGCTGACGCACTTGGAGTTGATGACGCACTTGGAGTTGCTGAAGGCGATATCGAAGGTGTTGCACTTGCAGCAGGTGACGGTGAAGCTGATGGCGAAGACGTTGCTTTTGGCTTTACTACTACCTTTACGCCTTTTGACCAAACCTTCTTGCTGCCACTTTTAATGCAGGTGTAAATCTGACCACCTGATGTGATTTTCTGATTTAAGGTCTTACAAGCTGTTCCTGGCTTCGGAGCTGCGGCTAGAGCAGGCGAAAGAGTCGAAGCAGTTAAAACCAAGACAATTAGTGCAGAAAGCCTTCTCATGCCCACAGATTTTAAATTATCTCTAGGAAATAAACCATAAGCCAGAAGTAATTTTTAGGTTAACTTTTAGTGGGTATGCCGAAATGTCCTAGTTCGTTAGCAATTCATTTGCGCGCTCTTTTAAATCAGTAATCACGCTTGGTAGACGCTCATCTAGTTGAGCGTAGATCTGGCTCTCATTAATTTGAGTTTTAACTGGGCTCCAGGGCGACCAGAGCAGCGTGGTTAAAACTAAATAACCAATGATTACAACACGGGCGAGTTCTAGTGCAACACCTGCCAACGAATCGATTGCTTTGAGTGGTTTCCAAAGCAGGCGGGCGTGGAAAAACTTTGCGAATTTGCCGAATACAAATAACCCAAGTTGAGCACCGAGGAATATTGCGACTAATACTGCGATGACTTGTTTGATTAACGAATCCCATGAAGCCACTAATTGCAGTGAGAAGTAAAGTCCGGCAACACCGCCGGCGATGTAGCCAATAGTGCGGAAAATAGTTGCTAGAAAGCCAGAGCTGTAGCCAAGTTTGATCGCGCCAAGAGCTAACAGGGTTAGTGCGATATCAACAAACATTAGATTTCCACCTTCAGATATTTCGCAGTTAAATCAATTAACTCTTGGGTTGATTCAACTACACCTACATGTTTGTAAACCACAGTACCTGCTTTATCAATAAACCAAGTAACTGGCACTCCCATGCCAAAGTTAGCTCTAGTAATTCCTTTAGCATCGTAGAGATTTGGCCAAGTCATGCCGTAGGAAATAATGAAATCTTTGGAATCCTGTGCCTTGGCTTCCTCGACTGCAATACCAAGTAGCTTCACCTTGCCGTTTGCCTGGTGATGAAACTCAACAAAATAAGGCATTTCATCGGCACATGGACCACACCAAGAGCCCCACACATTAACAATTAGCGGACCGCGAAGAGACTCAACTGAAATCTTTTCAGTGCCCGTTAGACAGTTAAGACTTGTGTCGCCTGCTTTTGCTGCCACATGGCTAACATCTACGCAATCAACTACTTCACCTTTGCTGGCAATTGGTTTTGCAGTCGACGCGCAACCAGTTAATGAAAGCGCAAGAAAAAGTATTAGAACTTTCTTCATCTAAAATCCGCATCAGTCTTTAAAAGTAGTTGCGCTTTAACTGGATCAATTTCACCAATGCCAAATGATGGGCAGATCTTGGCCATTGGGCAGGCACCACATGCTGGTCTGCGCGAATGACAAATTCGACGTCCGTGCCAAATCATGCGCTGTGACAAGTTGGTCCACTCTTTCTGCGCAATTAGCGCACCGACTTCGTGCTCAACTTTGACGGGATCTTGCGATGTAGTCCAACCAAATCTACGCGACAAGCGACCAAAGTGAGTGTCAACAGTAATTCCTGGAATATCAAAGGCATGACCAAGTACAACATTGGCAGTTTTACGACCAACACCCGGAAGGGTTACAAGTTTTTCAAGTTCAGCTGGGACTTCCCCGCCATATTGCTTAACAATCTTGGTTGCGAGCCCTTTGATATGGCGAGCTTTGGCACGGTAGAAGCCAGTTGTGTAAATAAGATCTTCAATATCTTCTAAGCGTGCGCCAGCAAATGCATTCACATTCTTATACTTCTTAAACAAAGGTGGGGTCACGGCGTTAACACGCTTATCGGTGCATTGCGCTGAGAGAACAGTGGCAATTAGCAGTTGAAGCGGATTCTTAAAGTCGAGTTCGCAGGTTACGTGCGGGTACGTCTTGGTTAAAACCCGATAGATCTTGCGGGCTTCTGCTCGCTTTTGGCTATCGGCTCTCATGCCAGTAAAGTACCGCTTGTGCCACTTGATGAAGAAGTAGTTCGTAAAGCACCGCTCTTTACTGCCCTAGATGATGTTGCCGCCGCTTCTTTGCGCGCATCAATGGATCAAGTAAAGGTGCTTAAGGGAAATGTGCTTTTCGCTGAAGGCGATTCTGGTGATCACTTATATGTAATTGTCGATGGCAAGTTAAAGCTAGGCACAACCAGCACTGATGGCCGCGAAAATCTTCTTTCAATTCTTGGGCCGGGCGAAATGTTTGGCGAACTTAGCCTCTTTGATCCAGGCCCACGAACATCAACTGCAACGGCAGTTACTGATGCAAAACTACTTAGCTTGTCTCATGCCAAAGTTATTCCTTGGTTAAAAGAAAACCCAGATGTTTCATTACAACTTCTTGCTCGTTTAGCGCAGCGTTTGCGTCGCACGAATGAAGCAGTTGGTGATCTAGTTTTCTCAGATGTTCCGGGCCGCGTTGCTAAGGCGTTAATTGATTTAGGCGATCGTTTCGGAAAAGTTACTGACGAAGGTTTATTTGTCCACCATGACTTAACTCAAGAAGAGTTAGCTCAATTAGTTGGCGCATCACGCGAAACTGTTAACAAAGCGCTAGCCGATTTTGCTGGTCGCGGTTGGTTAAAACTTGATGGTCGCGCTGTGTTAATTACTGACGTTGAACGTTTAGGAAAACGCGGTAAGTAATTAGTCGGTAATTTCGACAGTTAGTTCGATTTCAATCGGTGAGTTCAACGGCAATTCGGCAATACCCACGGCACTTCGTGCATGCTTTGCGCCATCGCCCCAAATTGCTAAGAACAATTCACTAGCGCCATTAACAACAACGGGTGCATTGATATAGCCAGGAACACCGTTTACATAACCAACTACGCGAACGATCTTGGTAATTTTATTTACATCAGCCACAGTTTCAACTGCCGCCAAACAATTAAGAGCACAAATCTGCGCAAGTTCTTTAGCGCGCTCTGGTGTGATTTCACCATCAACTTTGCCAGTGCCAGCCATAGTGCCATTAACTAAAGGCAGTTGCCCAGCGGTGAAAACAAGGTTTCCGGTGCGAATCGCTGGAACGTAGGCTGCAACAGGTAGCGCAGCTACTGGTAGTTCTAGGCCAAGTTCTGCAAGCTTTGCGCGAACATCTACTTTATTCATTTGATTTCTCGTTTCATGTAAGCCACTAATTGTTCGCCAGTTCCTGGTGCCGGCACAACTTGCACAAGTTCCCAACCATCAGAACCCCAAGTATCAAGAATTTGCTTAGTTGCATGTGAAAGTAATGGCACGGTTGCATATTCAAACTTCATTTGTTTAACGCTGCTTTCACTAGTGATGAAACGACACTGCCATCGGCTTTGCCGGCAATTTTTCCTTTAATCGCGCCCATTACTTTGCCCATATCGGCAGGGCCAGCAGCACCAGTTGCCGCAATTGCTTCTGCAATCATGGCTGCGATATCTGCCTCAGTTAACTGAGCTGGTAAATACTTAGCAATTACTTCGCCTTCAGCTTTTTCCAGAGTGGCTTTATCTGCACGGCCAGCATCGGCAAAAGCTTCGGCAGCTTCGCGACGCTTCTTAGCTTCGCGCGATAACACAGCAATTACTTCATCTTCAGATAACTGGCGTGCTTCTTTGCCAGCAACTTCTTCATTGGTAATCGCAGTAAGCACCATGCGAATCGTGCCTGAAACAATCTCGTTGCGAGAACGAATAGCTTCGGTAAGGTCTAACTTCAATTGCGCTTTAATGCTCATGAGGTCAGCCTACTTAGTAAATTCAAGGGCAAGTAATTCAGCGATCTGCGCAGTATTTAGCGCAGCACCCTTGCGTAGATTGTCGCCACAAACGAACATATCAAGTGACATTGGATCATCAATGCTCTTGCGAACGCGGCCAACCCAAGTTGGGTCTGTGCCCACTACATCTGCCGGGGTTGGAAATTTGTGATTTTCGGGGTCATCGACCAACTTCACCCCAGCAGCGTTTTCGAGGATGTTTTGGGCTTCAGCGCGGCTTGGTTCTTGCGCGAAATTAGCGTGAACTGTAAGCGAGTGAGTTGTAATAACAGGCACGCGAACGCAAGTAGCGGAAACTTTTAAGTTAGGCAGACCAAGAATCTTGCGAGATTCGTTGCGCACTTTAAGTTCTTCAGATGAATATCCATCGGCTTTAAGTGAGCCCGCCCAAGGAATAACGTTATAGGCAAGTGGTGCTGGGAATGGACCAAAGTCAGTAATGTGCTTGCGAACATCGCCAGCTACATCGCCTGCCTCGGTATTTGCGACAGCTTTCATCTGCGCGCGCAATGTATCGATTCCTGATTGACCCGCACCGGATGCAGCTTGGTAAGAAGAAACTACTAATTCTTTTAGTTCATACTTCTTATGTAGTGCACCAAGGGCCACGATCATCGAAAGAGTTGTGCAGTTTGGATTAGAAATAATTCCGCGCGGACGATTTTTAACTTCTTGCGGATTAACTTCGGGCACAACAAGCGGCACATCGGTATCCATGCGGAAGGCACCAGAGTTATCTACAACTACTGCGCCACGGGAGGCAGCAATTGGTGCCCACTCTGCCGAAATTTCATCTGGCACATCGAACATAGCAACATCAATGCCATCGAATGCCTCAGGTGTTAGCGCAACAACAGTTAATTCTTCGCCGCGACAAATTAATTTTTTACCAGCACTTCGAGCAGAAGCAATTAACCGAATCTCGCCCCAAACATCTGGGCGCTCAGACAAGATGCCGAGCATTACGGTGCCGACTGCACCCGTTGCACCAACAACTGCTAGTGATGGTTTTTTACTCATCGGCCAGTGCCGCCGTAAACAAGTGCTTCGCCAGATTCAGCATCTAGTTGGAAGGCGGTATGTGCAGCCCTTACGCCTTTTTCTAGATCATTCACGCGGCAAATAATCGAGATACGAATTTCTGAAGTTGAGATCATTTCAATATTTATGCCTGCTTCAGCCATGGCCGCAAAGAAAGTAGCTGTAACACCTGGATGTGAGCGCATTCCAGCGCCAACAAGTGAGATTTTACCGATCTGATCGTCATAGAGAATTGAAGCAAAACCAACTTCACCTTGTAGCTTCTGCAGAATTTGTGTTGCGTTAGCACCTTCTGATTTTGGCAAAGTAAATGAAATATCAGTTAGACCAGTGGCAGCAGCTGAAACGTTCTGCACAATCATGTCGATGTTAATGTCGTTATCGGCGATCGATTGGAAGATACGCGCGGCTACACCGGTGCGGTCGGGCACACCAACGATAGTAATCTTCGCTTCCGATTTATCGTGAGCGATACCTGAGATGATTGCTTGTTCCATTTGGTCTCCTTCCGGATGATCTTTGACCACCCAGGTTCCTTCGTTGGTAGAAAAACTTGAACGGACATGAATAGGTAAGTCATAACGGCGGGCATATTCAACGCAACGTAAGTGCAGAACTTTTGCGCCACTTGCGGCAAGTTCTAACATTTCATCATATGTAACACTTTTTAACTTTTTAGCAGATGGCACAACGCGAGGGTCGGCGCTAAATACGCCATCAACATCGGTATAAATTTCACAAACATCAGCATCGAGTGCGGCTGCAAGTGCAACTGCTGTTGTGTCACTGCCACCGCGACCAAGAGTTGTAATGTCTTTAGTGTCTTGCGAAATTCCTTGGAAGCCAGCAACGATTGCAATTGCACCTTCGTTTAGTGCTTCTTGAATTCGCCCCGGTGTCACATCGATGATGCGGGCGCGACCATGTGATGAATCAGTAATCACGCCAGCTTGGCTGCCAGTGAAAGAACGCGCTTCGTGACCCAAACTTGAAATCGCCATTGCAAGTAGTGCCATTGAAATTCGCTCGCCGGCAGTTAACAACATGTCGAGTTCGCGGCCATTAGGAATTGGCGTAACTTGATTAGCTAAATCAATGAGTTCATCGGTGGTATCGCCCATGGCCGAAACCACAACCACGACCTGATTGCCATCGCGCTTGCTGGCCACAATGCGGGCGGCAACGCGCTTCATGCCCTCGGCATCGGCGACGCTAGAGCCACCATATTTCTGAACGATTAGTCCCATGTGGTCAAGTTTGAACTATCACTGCCTGCTCTTGCCACCGATAAAGGGGATATCTCAAATAATGATACGGATAGTCATCCAAATAATGAGATAGTTGGGCTAAATCGTGCGACGGCCCTCAAATGCGCGGCCCAAGGTCACTTCATCGGCATATTCCAGATCGCCACCCACTGGCAGCCCACTAGCTAAGCGCGAAACTTTCATGCCGAGTGGCGCCAAAGCGCGCGATAAATAGGTAGCCGTGGCTTCGCCTTCAAGGTTCGGGTCAGTCGCCAAAATAACTTCAGTCACGGTGTTATCGGCCAAGCGAACCATTAATTCCTTAATTCGTAATTGATCTGGGCCAATGCCATCGATCGGACTAATTGCGCCACCAAGCACATGATAAGTACCGCGGAATTCGCGAGTGCGCTCAATCGCAATTACATCTTTACTCTCTTCAACCACGCAGATCGCAGTGCGATCACGACGTGGGTCACGGCAGATGCGACATTGTTCTTCTTCAGAAACGTTGCCGCATTCGATGCAGAACTTAACGCGCTCTTTAACAGTGCGGATTGATTCAACTAAGGCAATCGCGATTTCAGGTTCAGATTGCAGAATATGAAAAGCGATTCGTTGCGCGCTCTTTGGACCAATGCCCGGCAAGCGACCAAGTGCGTCGATTAAATCTTGAATGGCACCTTCATACATTCCGGTGCTCATCTATCGTCTTTCACAATCTTGGCACCAAGTTCGCGCGCAAGTAGCTCGGGGCCAGAAAGTTGATTCTTATCAGTTGGTGATTCATCAACGCGCACGGCACGAGCAGCTGGAGTGTTGGTATCGATTGACGAATCAACGATCACTTCGATTTTCTTATCAACGCCAACTACGTCAACAAATGCTTGACGCAGAATTACATCGGATTCAGAACGCAGGAATGAATCGCGAGCACCTGGGTTAACAATGCCGATTGTAATTGAGTTCTCATCCATCGAAACAATGTGTGCGCTGGCACTTAGTAGCGACCAAGTTAAGCGACGCTTCTTCTTTACCTCTTCGATTACATCAGGCCAAATTCTGCGTAGGCCAGTTACGTCAATCGCTGAGTTCCTCTCAACTACAGTTATTGCTTTCTCATCCTTTGGCGCATCTTTTGGTTCTGCTGTTTTAGGTGAAACTGATTCTTTTACATCAACTTTCTTTGGTGGCTCTGCTTTGACTACTGGCGCTGGCGTTGCTGGTTGAGATACCGGAACTGAGATTGAATCTGCGCGCTCAAGGCGCTCTATGCGGCTAAGTAATCCGCGCTCAGTTGTATCGGTGCCAGGTAAAAGGATGCGGCCGCAGATAAGTTCAAGGATTAGACGTGGGGCAGTAGCACCACGCATTTGAGTCAGGCCTTCGGCTGCAATATCGGCTGCGCGCGAAAGATTGGCCGCACCAATTTGATTGGCTTGGGTGCGCATGCGTTCGATCTGATCTTCAGGCAGGTCACGCAAAATTGAGTTGGCATTAGTTTGTTGAAGCGCATCGACGATCATTAAGTCGCGCAGACGCTCGAGGAAATCACTGGTGAATCGACGTGGGTCGTGGCCCGATTCGATTACGCGATCGACAGTTTTAAACAGTGATGCGCCATCGCGAGCGGCGAGTGCGTCGATGGCATCATCTAGTAGCGCACCATCGGTGAAACCAAGTAATTGAATTGCAATTTCATAGGAAACGCCATCGGAACCGGCGCCTGCTAATAGTTGGCCAAGGATTGAAAGTGCGTCACGAACTGAACCACCTGATGCGCGAACTACTAATGGCAAAACACCTTTCGCAACTTTTACACCTTCGGCGTTGCAGATCTTTTCAAGGTGCGCAACCAATATTCCAGGTGGAACTAATCGGAATGGGTAATGGTGGGTACGAGAACGAATAGTTGAAATTAGTTTTTCTGGTTCAGTTGTAGCAAAGATAAAAATAACGTGGGGAGGCGGTTCTTCAACAACTTTTAAAAGCGCATTCGCAGCACCAGTTCCGAGTTGATGCGCTTCATCGATAATGTAAATCTTGTAACGCGATTGAACTGGTGCAAAGAAAGCTTTGTCGCGCAGGTCGCGAGCATCATCAACTAAGCCATGTGTTGCAGCATCAATTTCAATTACATCAAGTGAACCTGGGCCATTTGCAACTAAATCTTTACAGGATTGACATTCACCACAAGGAGTTGGTGTTGGGCCTTCGACACAGTTGAGTGAACGCGCCATGATTCGAGCTGATGAAGTTTTTCCGCAACCACGTGGTCCGCTAAATAAATATGCGTGATGTGTGCGATCACCAGAGAGCGCGTTTGATAGCGGAAGCGTTACATGTTCTTGCCCAATGACATCAGCGAAAACCGATGGGCGGTACTTGCGATACAAAGCTAGTGACATCGCTTGTGATCTCCGCTCTTCCTACTCATCGGTGCCGAACTCTAGTTCCAAGAATTTAATCTTGTAAGGGATCCCTCGCGCACCCGTCAGAGCACGCCTACCCTTGCTGTATTCCTACCCTGGGGGAGTTCGGACGCGATAACGTCGCGCGAGGGATCTGGTCTAAGCATAGTTATTGCTACCGATAGAGTTCACCTGCTGATTAGGTCCAAGCCAGGTTTTACGCTCGGATTGGGCCGAATTTGCGCGGGAGGATTCGCATAGCGGCCGAGTGCGCACGCTTGGAAAGCGTGTATAGGGCAACCTATCGAGGGTTCAAATCCCTCATCCTCCGCCAGATTTAGTGCCATCATGCGTTCATGAGTAACGCTCTCAAACTCTCCGATGGTCGCGTTCTCGAGTACATCGACAATGGAGTTCTATCCAAGTCAGCGCTAATCCTTCATCATGGAACTCCAACATCCATGACTGTTTGGAATACCTGGTTAGCAGCTGCGGCTGAAAAAGGAATTAGAACTATCGCATTTACGCGCCCAGGATATGCCGGAAGCGATAGAAAAATTGGTCATCGGGTTATTGACTCAATTGATGATCTTAATGAAATTTTAAATCAACTAGAAGTAGAAAAATTTGTCTCGGTTGGTTGGTCAGGTGGTGGACCATATGCGCTGGCTTCAGGATTATTAAACAGATGTACTGGAGTTCAATTGATCGCGAGTGTGTCACCTTATGATGCAGAAGATTTTGATTGGTTTCAAGATTCAACTCCTGAAATGATTGAGGAAACAAAGGTCTCTGCTAAAAGTCTAGAAGACTGCTTAGCGTTTAAAGAAGGTTACTACACAGAACTTCGTGACATGACAGCAGAGCAACTTTTAGTTGAATATGAAAAGCGTTCGAGCTTTAAACTATTTGAATCTGCCTACCGCGAATTTTCAAAAGACTTGTGTTTTTCAATGCATGATGCATTAAGAGATGGGGCTCTTGGATATGCTGAAGATGAGTTCGCATTTCTCAGAAATTGGGGGTTTGAAACTAAAGATGTAATCGTTCCAGTCGGTATCTGGCAAGGGTTAGATGATCAAAGCGTGTCACCTCATATGGCGAGATGGCTAAATGCAAACATCCTCAATCCCAATCTTGAACTTTTAGAAGGTCAACATCATGGCAGCATCATGGTTGAAAACCGGGAAGAAATTCTAAATGCAGCCATTCGCGCTTTAAATATCTAGAAAACAATGGCCTCTACAGAGGGTTAAAATCAAAAATCATAAGTTCGGCCGGTTACCACTGAACTATTTGGTTGTCTTCCCACAGAACACCAGTGGTATCGCCTGGGTTAAATTCTCTAGTTGCTAGCCAAAGTGCAGTTGCTGCGCCTTCTTCGGCACTACGCGGCGCATCAGGGCCACCCATGTCGGTGCGGGAATGATTCGGGCAAACGGCATCAACTAAAACTCCGCGGGCACCTAAACCAGTTTCGTGTGCAAGGTTTCGCACCAGCGCATTAACACCTGCTTTGCTGATTCGATATGGGGCGAGACCGCCAGCGTTTCCGGGGCCAGACATTCGGCCTAGGCAAGCAGAGTAAATAATGATGCGGCCATTACGTGCTTCAACCATTGCGGGTGCGAGCCCATTAACAATTGTAAATACCGAATCTAAATTAATAGACATCACGCGACGCCATTCCGCATCAGTTGTCTTTAGCGTTTTGGACATTTTCTCGCTCATCACGCCATGAGCCAGAATCATGATTTCGGGGGCAGGTTGTTGCTGCGCAATTAGTTCAACGGTTTTGCGACTAGCCACCTGATCTTCTAGATCAACGGCATACGTTGTGAACTTTTGATTCGGATATTGGGACTGCAGACTTTGTTGAGCTATCGATAAACGATCTGAGTCTTTTGCGATCATCACGATGTCATGACCCAGCGCCGCTAGAGATTTGGCATTTTCGAAACCCAAACCTCTGCTTGCGCCGGTAATCACTGCTAGAGCCATGGGCAAAGCCTGCCCCAGATTGCCAGAAATTGCCGAGTGAAATAGGTGTATCAATTCGCTTCCATGCGTAAAGTATTGACCTATGACAACTAAAGATCGCAGTGGATACTTAACTTGGAAGCATGGCAGAACTTGGTTTCGTGTAATCGGAGACCTTAGAAATGGGCAGATTCCAATAGTTGTAATGCATGGTGGCCCAGGCGGAACACACGTCGGGGTTCTATCAATGGCGAAGTTACTGAACGCATCAGGTCGCCCAGTAATTGTTTATGACCAACTGGGCTGCGGTAAATCAACATCTCTTAAAGCAAAGCCGGCTAGCTTCTGGACGATGGAGCTTTTCGAAGAAGAGCTAACGCGCCTAATCAAGCATCTTAAGATTGAAAATCGCTACATGCTTGCAGGCGCTTCTTGGGGTGGAATGTTGGCGTTGAACTATTCGATCAAAAAGCCAAAAGGTTTAAAGGGTTTAATCATTGCTAACTCACTTCCATCTAGTCGTATGTGGGTGCGCGAGACTCGCAAGCTCGTCGCGAAATTGCCAGCTAAACATCGCAATGCGATTTATAAATACGAGAAGTTAGAGAAATACAAAGCTAAGGAATACCTGGCTGCAAACGTTGAATTTGCTAAGCGCCATATCAGGCAGATTCCACAACTCGTTGATTTCGCACAGAAGCCTAAGTTTGGAATGCATGTTTATGAAGCCATGTGGGGCCCAACCGAATTCACGGTGCGTGGGACTTTGAAAGACTGGTCGGTTGAAAAAGAACTTAATCTAATTAAGGTGCCAACTTTCTTCATTAACGGCGAGAAAGATGAAGCAACTCCAGTTATGCATCGCTTCATGAAAGCTCGCGTTAAAGGTTCGCAGTATTACTGCATCAAAGGTGCTTCACATATGGCCCCGGCCGAGGCGCCCCTGGAATGGATGCAGGTAACCGAGAAGTGGCTAGCCAGTAAGAAGCTTTAAGACCTACTTTCCTTGCTTATTTGTCTGACTTCGTGATACCATGATGTCATGACTAAGCAAACAACTTTGCGCCTCCCCGATGATCTAGCCGATCAAGCAGAAGTCGTGGCTGCTGTAAGAAATATCAGTGTTAATCAATTAGCAATCGAGGCTCTTCAGGCTGAGATCTCACGTATGAAAGACGATGATCAATTTATCATCGACCTTAAATTGCATTCGAAAAAGCATAAAAATCTGCTGGATCGCCTAGCTAGGTGACTCTGTACCTGACTTTGAATCAGGTACTGCATATTGCTGAAGAAGTAACCGGTGTATCACTTGAAACGTTGGCACGAGTTTCTCAATTACACCTTCTCGCTTCGGCAGTTGCAGCACCCCAGACAGAACTAATCGGGCTAGACCCATATCCTGAACTTTCAGATAAAGCTTCGGCTTTGGCCTTTCACATTGCACGAAATCATGCACTCCCAGATGGAAACAAACGACTTGCTTTTCTTTCCGCGTTTGAATTCTGCTGGATCAACGGATTCGAAATGGAATTCGATATAGATGACGCCGAAGCAATCTTCTTCGGACTTGCCGGTGGTGAAATTACTCAAGAAGCTCTTGCGATCTGGATTAAGAAAACACTTCGCGACCGAAATGGTACTTGAGATACTCTTTTTCCATGGATTACTTTGAGAGTTTTTTAACTCCACAACAACTTGTTCGGGAATCTGAAGTGCTGTCCGAATTTTGTCGTTTGATAGTTGAGGAACGTTCAAGGTATGAAAATCAGGCAGAGATTTTTCTTGAGACGGGGTCTTTCTCTCGCATAAATGGTAACTACTCTTTCAAATATAAAATGAAAGATGACCGTTTCGTTTGGCATGCCAAGCCAATTTCCCCAACAGAAAATAGTTACTCCAGCGAGGTTCCCATTCCTGAAGCCAAGGTTGATAAAATTGAAACCTTGATTGAGTTTTTTGCCCAGAGCGAAGCCGGATTTATTAACTAAATCTGCACGCCGATGTATTTAGTTTGCAGGAACTCATGAATTCCATCGAAGCCACCTTCACGGCCTAAACCAGATTGCTTAACGCCACCGAATGGGGCAGCTGGGTCAGAAATTACGCCCTTGTTAATGGCAACCATTCCGGATTCCATGGCTTCGGCGGTGCGGATCGCACGAGCTAAGTCGCTTGAGAACACGTAACTAATTAGTCCGAACTCAGTGTCATTGGCCAGCGCAATTCCCTCAGCATCGGTATCGAATATCACGACTGGGGCTACTGGGCCAAAGATTTCGTGGCGCAAAATTGGGTTGTCTTTAGCCACGGAAAGCACGGTTGCTGGGTAGAAAGCACCTGGGCCATCGGGGGTTTTGCCGCCGGTTTCGACCTTAGCGCCAGCTGCGATCGATTGATCAACTAACTCAGCGATCTTGTTGCGTTCCTTGATTGAAACGCTAGCACCTAGCGTTGTTGTGGCATCAGTACCGCGACCAACAACGAATGCTGACATTGATTTAGTAAGTTCGGCAATAAATTTATCGGCGATTGGTCGTTGAACGTAAATGCGATTAGCTGAAGTACATGCAGCGCCACCATTGCGCATCTTGGCTAGTAATAGTTGTGGAATCGTGACTGCTAGGTCGGCGTCATCGTGCACGATAACTTGGGCGTTTCCACCAAGCTCCATTGAGCAACGAATTACATTATCGGCAGCTTCCTTGAGAAGCACGCGACCAACTTCAGTTGAACCAGTGAAAGATAAATTCTTAACGCGTGGGTCGTGCAGCATTTTAGAAATTGCCGGACCTGTCTTTTCTGGAATCACTAAATTCAAAACACCTTTAGGTAATCCAGCGCGTTCCAAAATATCAACGATGTGCATTGCGGTCAGCGGAGTTTCAGTTGCTGGTTTTAAAATCATGGTGCAACCAGCAGCAATTGCTGGACCAATTTTGCGAGTTGCCATACCGGCTGGGAAATTCCACGGCGTAATTAAAATTGATAAACCAATTGGTTGATGTGTAACTAATATTCGTTTGTCGCCACTTGGTGACATTCTGAAATCACCTGGTGTGCGAACTGTTTCTTCAGCAAACCAACGGAAAAATTCGGCAGCGTAAGCAGCTTCACCACGAGCATCTGGCATTGCTTTACCATTTTCGCGGGAAATCAAAGTCGCGATCTCTTCAAGTTCAGCAGTCATGATTTCAAATGCTTTGCGCAGAATTTCCGAACGGAATCGTGGCGCAGTTGCCGCCCACTCAACAGCTACGGCATCGGCAGCAGCAATCGCGGCCTCACATTGCGTATCATCGGCGATCGCAACTTGGGCAATTACTGAACCATCGCTGGGGTCAGTTACGGCAACCGTGCTTGCACCCGGCACCCACTGGCCATTTATATAGAGTTGTGTGCGCATAAGGAGAGCATAACAATCTAAGATAGAGCCTCTAACAAGGAGTAAAAGTGCCTAAGTCTTGGACTGATGGAGCCCCAG
>CAMCXZ010000027.1 GCA_945883725.1 Bifidobacterium breve
AGTTTTCAAGGGCAACACTATTGCTGGCAAATATGAGCAAGCCCGCACCGTCTTTAGCCAGCTTGCCGAATTAGGAATTTCCATCGAAAAAGTCACTGCCGACTTAGAATCAGATGGGGTAAAGAAATTTGCTGATGCCTGGAATGAACTCCTGGCCAGCGTTAAAGGAGCAATGGGTTAGTGTTAAAAATATCTGGTCAAAAATTAGGTAACATCGATCGCAGCAGTGCTTTATATAAAAAGATCGCAGCGGTAAACCCTAAGTTAGCCGCGAAAGATTCAACTATTTGGGGAGTCGCGGCCCAAGCCGAAGCCAGTATTCGCCTGAATTGGATTGACGCGCCGGAGAGTTCACGCGAGCTCTTGCCACAGCTAGATGCGATTAGCGCTAAGTTCCGCAACCACGCACGCGTTGTTCTCTGCGGTATGGGTGGATCATCATTGGCACCTGAAGTAATCGCGGCAACTTATCGCAAAGAGTTATTTGTCCTTGATTCAACTGATCCGGTTTATATCCATCATGCACTTGCTGGCGATCTTCGCGAAACTGTTGTCGTGGTTGGATCTAAGTCAGGCTCGACTATTGAGACTGCGTCGCAACGCGCATTATTTGCGGAAGCATTTCGTACTTTGAATTTAGATCCAATTGAGCACATGGTCATAGTCACTGATCCTGGCTCACCACTTGATAAGAGTGCTCGCGCAGATGGATACACCGTAGTTAACGCCGACCCTAACGTTGGCGGCCGCTTTAGCGCACTCACCGCATTTGGTTTAGTTCCAGCCGCTTTAATAGGCGTTGATGCTTCAGTTCTGCTAGATGCCGCATCTGATGCGAAAGCGCAAATTGTTTCCTCTGAAGTAGCAATTGATATTGCATACCTAATTAGCAGCGCTGGCCAGTATTTAACTTACTGCGATTCAGATTCGGCCCCTGGGCTCTCTGACTGGATTGAACAATTAGTGGCCGAATCAACTGGCAAGAATGAAGTAGGTCGACTACCCGTTGTAATTGAGAACCAATCAGCTGCAGCTGGTGGCGAGGCCTTTAGCATTTCCTTTAGCGGCGATGCTGATCTAGTTATCACTGGTGATTTAGGCGAACAGTTCTTTTTGTGGAAATGGGTAACTGCCTTAGTTGGCGCAGCACTTGAAATTGATCCCTTTAATCAGCCAAATGTAACTGAAGCAAAAGAGGCCACAAGTGCCCTATTGGCTGAGTGGAATGGCGTGCTACCTGAGTTCACAGCCGATGCCGTCGATGGCGCTGTAGAAATATTTGGCGTGGGATCTGATTTAACTGCTGCGCTCCGTAACTTCATTAATGTAATCCCAGATGGTGGTTACGTCGCAGTCATGGCTTATCTAGATCGTAGTGGTGATCGAGATTTGGCAAAGTTGCGCGAGATTATTGCTCGTAAATCTAGCCGGCCAGTTACTTTTGGTTGGGGACCACGATTCCTGCATTCCACCGGACAATTCCATAAAGGCGGTCAGCAAAATGGTGCGTTCTTACAGATCACTGGCGTTACAAACGGCGATGTAGTAATTCCGGGACAAAGCTTTGGCTTTAAGACTTTAATCATGGCTCAAGCGCTAGGTGATTTGCGAGCACTTGCTAAAAGAAAATACCCGCTACTGCGATTACATTTAAGTGATCGAAGTGCGGGTATTGCTCAACTGCTAAAAGCTGCCGAAGCGCTTTAATTATTCGTCATCATCTCCGTGTAGCTTGCGCAAAGCATCTGCCAGAATCTTTTCGCCTTCAGCTTCGCTGCGACGTTCTTTAACGTAAGCCAAGTGAGTCTTGTATGGCTCATTCTTTACAGCCGAAGGTGGATTGTTCTTATCTAAACCTGCTGGCAGGCCACACTTTGGGCAATCCCATTCAGCTGGAATAACTACGCCTTCTTCTTTAGCAAAAGATGGTTTTACTTCGTGGCCCTTGCCGCACCAATATGAAACATGGAAGCGTTCAATAGATTCACCGCGTTCAGCCTCGCCCATTGGGCCGGCACCGACACGACTTCCGCGAATTGCACTTCCCATTTGAGCTCCTTTAAAGAAATTAAAAAATTAAATTAAGCAGTTTTTAAAACAAGACTTAGCGCAACTACGCCAGAGAACCAGAGGCCGCCAACCACAATTGTGATGCGATCAAGGTTCTTCTCAACTACTGAAGATCCGCCGAAGTTTGATGAAACGCCACCACCGAATAGATCGGAAAGTCCGCTGCCTTTACCCTTGTGCAGTAAAACCAAGAGAATCATCAAAACGCTTGTGATGACCAGGATGATTGAAAGTGCGAGCTTCACGAATATTTCTCCAACTTCGGTTGTGAGGTAAGGGTGAGATTCTACTTCACCAACGGTGCAAGTGAGCAATTTTGCCGTTCTTTAGGCCTATTCCCCGCGGTGGTAGCGGGCGATCTTTGCCAATTCTTCAGGATCTAGGCTGGCTCCGCCGATCAGCGCACCATCTACATCATCCTTTTTCATGATCTCTGCGATGTTGGCAGACTTTACGGAACCGCCATAAAGAATGCGCATGTTATCGGCGATCTCTGGCGAACCAATCTTGGCAACTTCAGCGCGAATCGCAGCACATACTTCTTGCGCATCCTCTGGTGTTGCCGTCTTGCCAGTACCGATTGCCCAAACTGGTTCGTAGGCAATCACAATCTTTTTTAGCTCTGGCTTAGTAAAGCCTGCAAGCCCGGCACGAACTTGAGCCAGCACATGTTCAACATGTGTTCCAGCTTCGCGGATTGCTAGTTCTTCACCACAGCAGAAAATTGGAGTTAGCTCGTTGGCGAGTGCTGCTTTGATCTTCTTATTAACGATCGCATCGCTCTCTTTGTGAATAGCGCGGCGTTCAGAGTGACCAATAACTACAAATGTGCATCCGAGTTTTGCCAACATCGAACCACTGATATCGCCGGTAAATGCACCGCTTGTTTCAGGGGAAAGATCTTGCGCACCGTAGAGCAGACGCAAGCGATCGCCATCGATCAGAGTTTGAATTGAACGAATATCAGTAAATGGCGGAATGATCGCAACATCTACTGCGTCATAATCTTTATCGTCAAGGCTGTAGACCAACTTCTGAGCAACTGCAATTGCCTCAAGGTGATTGAGGTTCATTTTCCAGTTACCGGCCATGAGTGGCTTACGCATTTTTATCCTCTTTCGAATTAGATTGCTTGAAAATTAAATCCCTAGCGCAACAAGACCAGGAAGTTCCTTGCCTTCTAGATACTCTAGTGAAGCGCCGCCGCCAGTTGAGATATATCCAAAATCGCTATCGGCAAAACCTAGTGCACGCACAGCAGCTGCGGAGTCTCCCCCGCCTACAACGCATAGCCCAGATACTTTTGTAAGCGCGCTGGCAACTTCCTTAGTTCCGCCAGAGAAGGCTGCGAATTCAAATACTCCCATCGGGCCATTCCAGAAAACAGTTTTACACCCCGTAATTGCTTTGGCAAAAGCCGCCGCTGTCTCGGGTCCGATATCTAGACCCATTTGATCGGCCGGAATTGCATCTGCACTTACAAGCGTTGCTGGTGAATCTGCCGCAAAAGCTGGTGCCACCAAAATATCGGTTGGCAGTAATAGCTCAACGCCATTGGCCTTTGCTCGCTCAAGTAATTCTTTGACAGTAGGAATTAAATCAACTTCAACAAGTGAGGTGCCAATTTCTTTTCCTTGCGCCGCCAAGAAAGTAAAAAGCATACCGCCGCCAATTGCGATGACATTTACTTTTTCGAGCAAGTTAGCAATTACGCCAATTTTGTCAGAAACCTTGGCGCCGCCTAGAACCACGCCATAAGGGCGATCAGGGTTTTGCGTTAATTTCTTTAGTACTTTAACTTCAGCGCTAACTAGATAGCCAGCAGCATTGGGCAATAACTTAGGTAAGTCATAGACCGAAGCATGCTTGCGGTGAACCGCGCCGAAACCATCACCAACGTAGGCATCGGCAAGTTTTGCTAGTTCGCTAGCTAAAGCAGCACGCTCGCTCTCTTCCTTGCTCGTCTCAGCTGCACTGAATCGAATATTTTCTAGCAATAAAATCTCACCTGGAATAAGTGAGTTAGCAGCTGCGGTTACTTCCGGACCAGTCACCGCATTGGCAAATTTAATTGGCATCCCGAGCAGTTCACCTAACCGCGTAGCTACTGGAGCTAACGAAAGTTCAGGTTTTGCTTCACCTTTTGGTCGACCTAAGTGCGCCGCAATTACTAGCGACGCACCTTGGTCTAACAAATATTGAATCGTTGGAAGCGATGCCCGGATACGACCATCATCTTTAATGACGCCATCTTTCAATGGGACATTGAGATCACAGCGTAGGAATACGCGCTTTCCTTTGACTTCTAGCTCTTCCAGATGTGCCATTGGTTTTAGAGAGTCTTACCAACGTACGAAATTAGATCTACTAGACGGTTTGAGTAACCCCACTCGTTGTCATACCAACCAACAACCTTTACTTGGTTACCAATTACCTTAGTAAGACCTGAATCGAAAATACATGATGAAGGATCAGTGACGATATCTGAAGAAACAATTGGATCTTCGGTGTAGGTCAAGTAACCCTTAAGTGCGCCATTAGCTGCGGCCTTCATTGCGGCATTGATCTCAGCAGCAGTTGCTTCCTTAGCTAGTTCAACAGTTAAGTCTGTGGCTGATCCAGTTGGAACTGGAACGCGCATCGCATAACCATCGAGCTTGCCCTTTAACTCTGGCAGTACCAAAGAAATTGCCTTTGCAGCACCGGTTGAAGTTGGGATCATGTTTGTTGCCGCTGCACGTGAACGACGAAGGTCCTTATGTGGGAAGTCCAAAATAACTTGGTCATTTGTATAGGCATGGATTGTGGTCATTAGACCCTTAACAATGCCCCAGTTGTCATTGAGCACCTTAGCCATTGGAGCTAAGCAGTTTGTTGTACATGATGCGTTAGAAATAATGTTGTGATTCGCTGGATCGTACTTCTCGTGGTTAACACCCATCACGATGGTGATGTCTTCATCGGTTGCAGGTGCTGAAATAATTACTTTCTTTGCCCCAGCTGTGATGTGCTTTCCGGCATCGGCAGCCTTTGTGAAAATACCAGTTGATTCAACAACAACGGTTGCGCCAACAGCAGCCCAAGGAAGATTTGCGGGATCGCGTTCTGCGAAAACTTTGATGGTCTTGCCACCAACTGTGATGGTGTCTTCAGTATGTGTAACTTCTAGACCCAAGCGACCCAAGATTGAGTCATACTTTAAAAGGTGGGCCAAAGTGGCATTGTCGGTTAGATCGTTGATGCCTACGATATTGATATTTGGATTAGTCAGTGCGGCGCGGAAAAAGTTACGTCCGATGCGGCCAAAGCCATTGATTCCAACATTAATCACGGTAAACCTCGCTTCTAGTGCGTGAATTCTTCAGATCTGAAGAAGTTTATCTACTCACCACAGCGCTGGGGTACGCCCTAACCCTATCAAAAAGGTTTACTACTACTTAGTTACAAGAGCTGTGATGGCCCTCGCAAGCACGCTCAACTAAATGAATAGCGAGTTAATTAAGCAGATCTGGCGAAAGTCCGGCCTCGGTATCTGGAATTCCCAGATCTGAAGCGCGCTTATCGGCCATTGCCAACAGGCGACGAATTCGGCCAGCTATTGCATCTTTAGTCATTGGCGGAACCGCTAGTGAACCTAATTCTTCAAGACTGGCTTGACCATGTTGAATACGTAATTCGCCAGCCTCCTTTAAGTGATCTGGAATTTCGGGGCCAAGAATTTCCATAGCTCGAGCAACTCGAGCAGAGGCGGCAACAGCTGCGCGCGCGGAACGACGTAAATTGGCATCGTCGAAATTAGCTAAGCGATTAGCAGTTGCCCGAACTTCGCGTCGCATGCGACGTTCTTCCCAAGCAAGAACTGATTCGTGTGCACCTAATCGAGTAAGCAAAACTCCAATGGCATCGCCATCGCGAATCACAACACGATCAACACCACGCACTTCGCGTGCTTTTGCGACAATGCCTAAACGACGCGCGGCACCAACTAGAGCAAGGGCTGCTTCTGGTCCTGGACAAGTAATTTCTAAGGAAGATGAACGACCTGGTTCAGTTAATGAACCATGTGCGATAAATGCACCACGCCATGCTGCTTCAGCATCACAAATTGCAGCTGATACAACTTGTGGTGGCAGGCCACGAACTGGGCGACCATTGGCATCAACTAAACCTGTTTGGCGAGCTAACGCATCGCCATCGGAATTAACGCGTACTACGTAACGAGAACCTTTGCGAATTCCGCTAGATGAAAGAACTGCCAAATCGGATTCATGTCCGTAAATATCGGCAATATCTTTACGTAGACGACGGGCACTTTGAGCAGTATCTAATTCAACTTCAACCACAATCTTGCCGGCTGCGATATGTAGGCCGCCTGCGAAACGTAGGAGCGAAGAAACCTCAGCTTTACGGCAGCAAGGTTTGGTAATTGAGAGTCTGGTGAGTTCATCCTTCACCGATGCGGTCATTGCCATGGCGTTATCCAACCAGTCTTTGCTCGATGATGTGTGCCAAAACTGGGGTCAATTTTCGGACATCATGGGCAGAACTGCCTGGTCCCATCGATAAATCGGCCGAAATTAGCGAGCCACCGAGTGATTGCACGATATTTTCCAAAGATGATCGATCAGTTACAACATCTGAGTCAGCAATCACATAGTCGACTTTTAGTTCAGGAGCATATTTATGAAATAGCTGCAGATGATCTTCGGCCGAATAGCCGGCGTATTCATCGCCACTAGTCAGCACATTTGCATCGAGATTTAAGAGCACAATTTTAGTTGCCTTTGAATTAATTATCGCATCGCGCTGTGCTGGCACCATTAAATGCGGCAGCACACTTGAGATCCACGAACCAGGACCCATCGTGATCACATCGGCGTTACTTATTGCGGCAAGTGCTTCACTACGTGCTGCTGGATTCTCTGGCAGTAATCGTAGGGATTCCAATTTTCCTTTAGCAGTAGCAACTTCAACTTGCCCGCGCACATTGATGCGACCAATTGAAGTAGTAAAAGTCGCTTCGATATCTAACGGAACTGCGGCCATTGGTAATACTCGACCAACTACTTTTAATAGCGCCCCTACGCGATCTAGCCCTGCAACTGGATCTTCATCACGATCCCAGAGTGCTGCGAGTAAAAGGTTTCCGACTGCGTGACCATCGAGTGGACCTTCACTAGTAAATCGATATTGCATGATCTCGGCCCAACTGCGACCCCATTCGTCATCGGCACATAACGCTGCTAACGCCATACGCAGATCACCGGGCGGAAAAATTGGAAATTCTTGGCGTAAGCGACCACTAGATCCACCATTATCGGCGACCGTAACTATTGCGGTGATCTGATCGGTTATGGCACGCAACGAAGTAAGAGTTGCTGCTAGGCCATGTCCGCCGCCTAGTGCAACAACGCGAGCTGAACTCATTCGCGGCCGAGATCCCGATGTACTGCGTGCGCTGATATTGCTAATTCTGATCCAGTTTCACCCAATTGCTTTGCAATCTCAGCCGAGATAGCGACGCTGCGATGCTTGCCGCCGGTGCAACCGATAGCCACTGTTAAATACTTCTTTCCTTCGCGAATATAGCCAGGCAACATATCCTTAATTAGCTTTACGTAATCCCCGACAAACTCGGTAACACCTTCATTTGAAAATACTCGATCGCTGACTGCTTGATCTAATCCAGTCAGTGGTCGCAACTCTGGCACCCAATGTGGATTAGGAATGAATCGGCAATCTAGAACTAAATCAGCATCTACTGGAATTCCATACTTGTAGCCAAAGCTCAAGATATTAAGCCGAACGCCTTCAATCATGCCTTCAGCAAAAATTTCGCTAGTGCGTTTTGCAAGTTGATGAACATTCAAATTTGAAGTATCGATTACCACATCAGCGCTTTCACGAAGCTCGTGTAACTTTGCTCGTTCGCGATCGATGCCATCAGAGATTCGATCACCACCCTGCAGTGGATGCGGGCGACGAGTGCTCTCGAATCTAGCAACTAGCGATTGATCTGAAGCATCTAGAAAAAGTAATCGGAAGTTGATTCCGGCATTCTTTAAATTCGCTAACGCGGCATTTAAGTCATCAAAGAATTTACCGCCGCGCACATCGACCACTACCGCCAAAGCTGGTAGCTCGCCATCACTAGATTGCTTTGCTAGCGCCGGCAGAAGTGAAGGTGGCAAGTTATCAACGACATACCAACCCAAGTCTTCAAGGGAATGAGCAACCGTCGATCGACCAGCACCTGACATGCCGGTCAAAATCAATAGCTCGTTGCGCTTCATGCTTCTATCCTGCCTCCTCTGTCAAGCACCAGTAATTTCACCAGTTGTCATATTTACCTGCTCGCCCTTGCCTATTTGAGCCAGTGACTGGGCAATAGTTTCAGCCAATTTCTCGCCAATTCCAGGTGTTGTCGCAAGCTCAGTAACTGCCGCTTTCCGGATCGCAGTGACTGAACCGAAGCGGTCAAGCAGCGCAGTCCGTCGCGCACTTCCCAGGCCTGGAATCTCGTCTAGCAAAGATTCCAACATGACTTTAGAGCGCCTTGATCGGTGGAAGGTAATGGCAAATCTATGGGCTTCATCGCGGATTCGCTGCAACAAATAAAGTCCTTCGCTGTTACGTGGAAAAATTAGTGGGTCAGCATTATTGGGTAGCCACACTTCTTCTAATCTTTTTGCCAATCCGCATAATGCGATATCAGTTACTCCTAATTCGCCAAGTGCTCGTTGCGCAGCGCTGACCTGCGGCTTGCCACCATCGACCACAATTAGTGCGGGAGGGTAAGCAAACTTACTTATGCGTCCCCCAGTTTCTGAGACTTCAGCTAAATCAACGCTTCGATCATCGAGCATCCGCTTGAGTCGACGAGTTATTACTTGATGCATCGCTCGGGTGTCATCCCAGCCTTCCGATGTATCGATTATAAAACGGCGATACTCAGACTTTTTCGGCATGCCATCTTCAAATACCACCATGGATGCCACCACAGAAGTGCCTGAAATATTTGAAATATCAAAACATTCAATTCGAAGTGGAGTGCGCGTCAGACCCAACATCTCTTCGATTTCCGTTAGCGCTTTACCTGAGACCGCAGCATCTGTTGCTCGTTTGCTCACATATTGAATTAGTGAGTATTGCGCATTTCGCTTAACCGTATCTAGAAGTTCGACCTTATCGCCGCGCTGCGGCACCTTTATCTCGACCTTTGAACCGCTAACACCACTAAGCCACTGCTCTAGATCAGCGAGATTTTCTGGTTGTGCGTTTAAGTAAATATTGCGCGGGATTGAGATCGAACCGCTTCCATAGATTGAATAGAGCAGCGAAGTGAAAACATCTTGACCTTCCAGCGCCATCTCCTGATCAACAATCCACGAGCGAGAACCTTTAATTGAGCCGCGCTGCATTGAGAAGATCGAGCCAGCTGAATGGAAACCATCTTGATACAAGGCGATGAAATCGCCATCTAAATCATCGGAGAAATTGCCCTGGGTGGATCGCTGCGCTTTCTCAAACGATTCGATTTGATCTCTTAAGCGAGCCGCTCGCTCAAACTCTTCATTGGTTGAAGCAAGTTGCATCTCTTCATGTAGCGCTGGCAGGAGATTCTCCATACCCGATTCCATAAAGTCATTTAATTTTTGCGCCAAACCTTGGTGATCTTCTTTAGAGATCCAACCCACACAAGGGGCGGCACACTTGCCGATATCCCCCAGTAAGCATTGCCGTTTGCTTCGCTGGGCCCGATTGAAATTAGAAGACGAACAAGATCTGACCGGAAATACTTTCAGGAGAACTTCAAAAGTATTACGTAGTGCCCAAGCATTTGTATATGGCCCGAAATATTTCAAACCTGGCCGCTTATCTTTGCGGGTAATGAAGATCATGGGATATTCATCATTTAGTGAAATCGCTAAGTACGGATAAGACTTATCGTCTTTGAACTGCACGTTATATTTCGGCTGAAATTGCTTAATCCAGCTAAATTCCAGAGCGAGTGCTTCAAGTTCGGTACTAACAATCGTCCAGTCAACGCGGACAGCTTCATGCACCATGCGATTGGTTTTAGTAGCTAAATTGGCTTGAAAATAGTTACTCAGCCGGTTCTTCAGATTTTTAGCTTTACCAACATAAATAACTTTGTCAGCCTTGTTAAAGAATCGGTAGACACCAGGATGCTCGGGAATACTGCTCGGCCGATAACTCTGCGGATCTGCCATTGCGGTTATTTCTTCTGCTTAGCTTTTCGGTTATTCGCCAACACAGCAGCAAGGAAGGTGCCGGTGTAGCTCGCCTTATTCTTAGCCACTTCTTCCGGGGTTCCTTCAGCAACTAAAGTGCCGCCGCGGAAGCCACCTTCAGGACCCATATCAATAACCCAGTCGGATGACTTGATAACATCAAGATTGTGCTCAATTACAACGACAGTATTGCCGGTATCAACTAGTCGGTTGAGCACCCCTAATAACTTATTTACATCTTCAAAGTGCAGGCCAGTAGTTGGCTCATCTAAGACATAGATAGTGCGGCCAGTTGAGCGACGTTGCAGTTCGGTTGCTAATTTCACGCGTTGTGCTTCGCCTCCTGAAAGTGTTGGGGCTGATTGGCCAAGGCGCACATAGCCCAAACCAACATCGCAGAGCGTCTTTAGGTAACGCGCGATAGTCGGTACAGATTCAAAGAATGAGTGCGCTATTTCGATCGGCATATCTAATACTTCGGAGATCGATTTGCCCTTGTAATGAACTTCAAGAGTTTCGCGGTTATAGCGCGCGCCATGACAAATTTCGCACGGAACATAAACATCCGGTAAAAAGTTCATCTCAATCGTAATCGTGCCATCGCCCGAACAATTCTCGCAGCGGCCACCCTTAACGTTAAAGCTAAATCGACCTTGCTGATACCCACGCACCTTGGCTTCAGTGGTTTCGGAAAAAAGTGCTCGAACTTTGTCGAAGACGCCAGTGTAAGTAGCTGGGTTTGAACGAGGTGTGCGACCAATCGGTGATTGATCAACGTGGACAACTTTATCTAGTAGATCAATGCCAGAAATTGAGCGGTGACGACCCGGCACAATGCGAGCACCGTTTAACTTATTAGCTAGCGTTGAGTAAAGAATGTCATTGATCAAAGTTGATTTACCAGAACCGCTGACTCCAGTAACAGAGACAAATACTCCAAGCGGAACGCTTACTTCAATATCCTTTAGATTATTTTCTTTAGCACCCTTTATTGTTAGCTTGCGCTTTGGATCAATCGCTCTGCGTTCACTCGGAATCTCAATAGCTTTACGCCCAGATAAATAAGCACCCGTAATTGAATCTGGTGAATCGATTAGCTCTTGGTAGCTACCTGAAACCACAACGTGTCCCCCGTGTTCGCCAGCGCCAGGGCCAATATCGACTACCCAGTCAGCTGCTCGAATAGTTTCTTCATCGTGCTCAACGACAATCAAAGTATTTCCGAGATCGCGCAGTCGAGTTAAAGTTTCAATTAAGCGGACGTTGTCGCGCTGATGTAGTCCAATAGAAGGTTCATCTAGTACATATAGAACGCCAACTAAACCAGAGCCAATCTGAGTTGCTAAGCGAATGCGCTGTGCTTCACCGCCAGAAAGTGTGGCTGCAGGGCGGGCCAGGGATAGGTAATCCAGACCAACGTCGAGCAAGAAACCTAAGCGCGCATTTACTTCCTTCATCACTCGCTCGGCAATCTGGGCTTCGCGCTTGTTTAGCTCGATCTGCTTTAAAAATTCGGCGCAATCATTAATTGCTAATTCACAAATTTCGGCAATATTCTTGCCGCCAATAGTCACCGCCAAAACTTCGGGCTTTAACCGTGCGCCATCGCAAGTGCCGCAAGGTACTTCGCGCATATAAGACTCGTAACGCTCGCGGCTAAATTCACTATCGGTTTCGGAATGCTTGCGCTGTAAAAACGGAATTACACCTTCAAAGCCAGTTGAGTAGTTACGCGTGCGGCCATAGCGGTTCTTATACTTCACATGAACTTTATGTTCGTGGCTATTTAAAATCGCGTTACGGGCCTTCTCAGAGATCTTCTTCCACGGCACATCAAACTTAAAGGTAACTTCCTCTGCTAGTCCTTCAAGCAGGTGCGTGAAATATTCGGAAGTATGACCAGAGGACCAAGGCGCAATAGCACCTTCGGCGATGCTGATTGAATCATCTGGGATAACTAAATCAATATCTACTTCGAGTTTGGTTCCGATACCAGAGCAATCTGGGCAAGCACCAAATGGTGAGTTAAATGAAAATGATCTTGGTTCAAGTTCCTCAAATGAAAGACTGCAATCGTGACAAGCAAGGTGCTCGCTAAAAATACGTTCTTTATCGCCGCCTTTAGCATCAACGAAATCAAGAATCACAATGCCCTGAGCTAGGCGCAGTGCAGTCTCAATTGAATCCGTTAGCCGAGATTTTGATTCAGCTTTTGCAGTTAGTCGGTCGATTACAACTTCAATGCTGTGCTTCTCTTGCTTCTTTAGCTTTGGCGCATCAGAAAGAGCAACAACTTCACCATCGATGCGAGCTCGTGAATAACCTTGGCTCATTAAATCCTGGAATAAATCTAAGAACTCACCTTTGCGAGCACGCACAACTGGCGCCAGAACTTGAAACTTAGTTGTAGCTGGCATCGTCAAGATTTGATCAACGATTGCTTGCGGTGATTGTCTGGTTACTTCTTCTCCGCACTTCGGGCAATGTGGGCGACCAGCACGGGCAAATAAAAGTCTTAAGTAGTCATAAACCTCAGTAATCGTGCCCACTGTTGAACGCGGATTACGGTTAGTTGATTTCTGATCAATCGAAACTGCCGGAGATAAACCCTCAATGAAATCAACATCTGGCTTATCCATTTGCCCAAGGAACTGACGGGCATAGGCTGATAGGGATTCAACATAACGGCGTTGGCCTTCAGCAAAGATGGTGTCGAAGGCAAGGGATGATTTTCCAGAGCCAGAGAGACCGGTAAATACAACCAGCGAATTGCGAGGTAGCTCAATCGAGACATCTTTTAGGTTATGTTCGCGGGCACCGCGAACTACCAACTTATCAATGCTCATCGATTAATGACCCGCTTCTTCCATATTTCGTAGCTCGCGCTTTAGCTCCTTGAGCTCATCGCGCAAACGCGCAGCAAGTTCAAAATGTAGATCGGCTGCGGCGCTTCGCATCTGATCGGTGAGCGACTCTATCAAGCCCATTAACTCTTGTCGCGGCATAGAAAGTATCGACTTGGTGTGGAAACCAATCGCTGGAATACCTGACTTAGATTTCTTACCGGTGGCCAACAATTGATCGCTATCTTCGCCCTCTTTGTTAATCAGGTCTGTGATATCAGAGATCTTTTTGCGCAGCGGTTGTGGATCAACGCCTCGTTCGAGGTTATATGCAACTTGCTTAGCCCGGCGACGATTAGTTTCATCAATTGCCTTAGCCATGGACTTAGTAATGTTGTCGGCATACATATGAACTTCGCCCGAAACATTTCGAGCAGCACGGCCGATTGTTTGAATCAAGGAAGTCGCCGAACGCAAGAAGCCTTCTTTATCGGCATCTAGAATCGCGACCAGTGAAACTTCAGGTAGATCTAAACCTTCGCGCAGCAAGTTAATACCGATCAAGACATCGTATTCGCCATTGCGCAGTTCGCGCAGCAGCTCAACGCGCCGCAAAGTATCTACTTCACTATGTAGGTAACGAACCCGTACTCCCCTACCCTGTAAGTAATCAGTTAAATCTTCAGACATTTTCTTAGTCAAGGTAGTTACCAGAACACGTTCGTTTAACTCTGCTCGCTTATTTATCTCTAGAAGTAAGTCATCGATCTGACCCTTAATTGGTTTGATTATGATCTGTGGATCAACCAAACCAGTTGGGCGGATCACTTGTTCAACGACATCGTTTTCAACTTTAGTTAACTCATATGGGCCAGGTGTTGCAGATAAAAATACTTTTTGGCCAACTCGTTCTAAGAATTCATTCCAGCGTAATGGGCGATTATCTAGCGCACTTGGTAGGCGGAATCCGTGTTCAACCAGGGTTCGCTTACGAGAAGCATCACCTTCATACATGGCACCGATTTGTGGCACAGTCACATGGCTCTCATCGATTACCAATAGAAAATCTTCTGGGAAGTAATCAAGTAAACAGTGCGGCGCAGAGCCTGTGTCACGACCATCGAGATGACGTGAGTAGTTTTCAATACCTGAACAAAAACCCAATTGCGCCATCATCTCTAGGTCAAAAGTCGTGCGCATACGCAAACGCTGAGCCTCAAGTAATTTGCCTTGTCGTTCAAAAATTTCGAGTTGGACCGCTAGCTCTGCCTCAATGTCAGCAATAGCGCGCTTTATCGTCTCAGGTCCTGCGGCATAGTGGGTTGCTGGAAATACATACATTTCGGTTTCTTCACGGATAATTTCACCAGTTAGCGGATGAAGCGTTGTGATTCGTTCGATCTCATCGCCGAACATTTCGATGCGCAGAGCCAGCTCTTCATACATCGGGATAATTTCGATGGTGTCGCCTCGCACGCGGAAGGTGCCTCGCTCGAAGGCCATGTCATTGCGCTTGTACTGAATATCTACAAAACGACGCAGCAAAGTATTGCGATCTATCTCATCGCCCACCTTTAGCTGAATCATGCGATCGACATATTCTTGTGGCGTGCCTAAACCATAAATACAAGAGACAGTTGCGACCACAATTACATCACGCCTGGTCAATAGTGAATTTGTTGCAGAGTGGCGCAGCCGTTCAACTTCATCGTTAACACTGGAGTCTTTTTCAATGAAAGTATCAGTTTGTGGCACATAAGCTTCAGGTTGGTAGTAGTCGTAGTAGGAAACGAAATACTCAACTGCATTATTTGGTAGCAGTTCTTTAAATTCATTTGCAAGCTGAGCAGCCAAAAGCTTATTTGGTGCTAATACCAGCGTTGGTCGCTGCAGTTTCTCAATTAACCAAGCAGTTGTAGCTGACTTACCAGTACCGGTTGCGCCCAATAAAACTACATCCTGGACCCCATCATTGATGCGACGAGCAATTTCCTCGATCGCAACCGGCTGATCTCCGGCTGGAACGTAGTCACTAATTACTTGAAAGGGGCTTACTTTGCGCTGCAGGTCGCTGACCGGGCGCATTTATTTACCGGGGGTTTTACTAAGCGGCAATAAAACGTTTTGCCAAATATCTTCGACTTTACGCAATAGTGCGTCCTGATCACCTTGATTTTCAATTACGAAATCACAATAAGAAACTCGCTCTTCACGTGATGCCTGGGCTGCCATGCGACCTACTATTTCATGTGAAGCTAATCCGCGCTCTTTCAAACGCTTAGTTCGAGTCTCAACATCTGCTTCAACTGTAATTGCATAATCAAAACGTTTGCGCTCATTTGCTTCAGTCAATAACGGAATCTCATAAATCAAGATCGCATCGAGTGGCAAGCTATTTTTTGCCTCTTCAAATAGCCGTTTTACTTCAGGGTGGACGATAGCTTCCAGTTTAGCTTTGGCAGTGGGGTCAGCAAAAATGATTTCGCCCAATTTGCGGCGATCAATATCGCCATCTTTAAGTATCTGATCACCAAATGTCGTGACTACTTCATCAAAACCTTTACTGCCCCGCTCTATGGCCGCTCTTGCTAATTGGTCTGCATCAAAAACGTAAGACCCCAACTGATGGAAGTACTTGGCAACCTGGGATTTCCCAGCGCCAATTCCACCAGTTAGGGCCACGATTAACATCGAGATATCTAACTGCTAGCTAAAACTTATTTATTCAGCTGATTCAGTTGTTGCTTCAGTTGCAGGAGTTTCAGAAGTATATGAAGTTGCTGATTCAGCTTCTGGAGCTGGCTCGGCTGCAGCATCTGCTGCCTTCGCTTCTGACTTCTGCTTCTTGTGAGCCAGGAAGCGCTCTTGAGCGAGAGCATATTGTGCTTCCCATTCAACGCGCTGAGTGTCATAGCCAGGCTTCCACTCTTGAGTATCTGCATCGAAACCTTCTGGATAGATGAAGTTTCCTTCAGCATCGTAACGAGCAGCCATTCCGTATTGAGTTGGATCAAATGCTTCGATCTCAACTTCGTGACCCTCATTAGCTTGCTTCAATGAAAGTGAAATACGACGACGCTCTAGGTCGATATCGATAATCTTTACAAATAGTTCATCATCAACTTGAACTACTTGCTCAGGGATCTCAACGTGACGCTCTGCTAGCTCAGAGATGTGAACTAAGCCTTCGATTCCTTCGTGTACGCGAATAAAGGCTCCGAATGGAACCAACTTAGTTACCACGCCTGGAACAACCTGCGCGATTGTGTGAGTGCGAGCAAATGCTTGCCATGGATCTTCTTGAGTTGCTTTGAGTGAAAGTGAAACGCGCTCGCGCTCGAAATCTACTTCTAGAACTTCAACAGTTACTTCATCGCCAACTTCAACAACCTCTGAAGGGTGATCGATGTGCTTCCAAGAAAGCTCTGATACGTGGACCAAACCGTCTACGCCACCAAGATCAACGAAAGCACCAAAGTTAACGATTGATGAAACCACACCATCGCGTACTTGACCCTTTTGTAGCTGATTTAAGAATGTAGTGCGTGACTCTGATTGAGTCTGCTCTAGGTATGCGCGACGTGAAAGAACAACGTTATTACGGTTCTTATCAAGTTCGATAATGCGGCATTCAACTTCCTTGCCAATGTAAGGAGTTAGATCGCGCACGCGACGCATTTCAACTAGGGATGCTGGCAAGAAGCCGCGCAGACCGATATCAACGATCAAGCCACCCTTAACAACTTCAATAACAGTTCCGACGACAACTTCGTCGCGCTCTTTCTTGCCTTCAATGTCTCCCCATGCGCGTTCGTACTGTGCGCGCTTCTTAGAAAGAATTGTGCGGCCTTCTTTATCTTCTTTTTGTAAAACTAAAGCTTCAACTTTTTCGCCAACTTTAACGATCTCAGATGGATCTAGGTCGTGGCGGATTGAAAGTTCGCGGGCTGGAATTACGCCTTCAGTCTTGTATCCGATATCAACAAGTACTTCGTCGCGATCTACTTGAACGATTGTTCCGGTAACTAAGTCGCCGTCATTGAAATTTCTAATTGTGCCTTCGATCGCGGCTAGGAAATCAGCGGCTGATCCGATGTCATTTACTGCAATTACTGGTGATGCTGCTTTTGTTGATGAGGTAATCAAGTTGCTCCGTAGGGACAGATGA
>CAMCXZ010000028.1 GCA_945883725.1 Bifidobacterium breve
GAAGTTGCGCGTGAACATGGATGTTGTTTATAACCACGTCTATAACGCAGGCGAATTTAGTCAAGAGAAAATCGTGCCGGGCTACTGGTTCCGCACTGATGAATCAGGCGCTCTAACAAATGGCACCGGTGTCGGAAACGACACGGCATCAGAGCGCCCAATGGTTCGCAAATTCATTGTTGACTCAGTTAAGTACTGGGCAACTGAATATAACCTCGATGGTTTCCGCTTTGACTTAATGGGCATTCATGACATTCAAACCGTTAACGAAATCACAGCAGCCCTTAAGGTAATTGATCCAACTATCATCGTAATTGCTGAAGGTTGGAACATGGGAACACTGCCAGATGATCAGAAAGCAAATCAGGTAAACATTTCAAAGTTAAATAACGTTGCTATGTTTAATGATCAAATTCGTGATGGTCTAAAGGGATCAGTTTTTAACGCAACTGATCCTGGTTGGGCAACCGGCAAATTAAGCGCAGCTGCAGATATATTCGCTGGCATCGTTGGCAATACTGATTACAGCGCATCATTTTTAAACAAGTGGACAACAACTGCCCCTGGGCAATCTGTTAACTATGTTGAGTCCCATGACAACTTGTCATTGGCCGACAAGTTAACTGCCAGCGTTAAGGGCATCAGCCCAGCAGGCGTTGCGCAGTTAAGCCAGTTCGCAACCTCAGTTGCTTTCTTGGCGCAAGGCGTGCCATTTATGCAGGCTGGCCAAGAGTTCTTGCGTTCAAAAAATGGCGATGAAAACAGCTACAAATCTAATGATGCAACGAACTCGTTGAAGTGGTCAACTAAAGTCAAATATGTGGCCACAACCAAGTATTACCGAGGGTTAATCGCACTTCGCGCCGCTCACCCGGCTTTCCGCATGAGCACAACGGCTGAAGTTAAAGCCAACTTGAAGTTCTTAACAACTACGAACAATGTGATCGCTTATTCGCTAAATGGTAAGGCCGTTATGGATAAGGCAAAGACAATCGTGGTTATTCATAATCCAAATCCAGGTGCTTCAGTAGTCACACTGCCAAATGCAAAGAAGTGGTCGGTTGTAGTTAAGGGCAGCGTTGCTGGCACCAATACAATTGAATCATTCTCAAAAAACAAGGTAAGCGTTGCTGGTCAAACCACTATGGTGCTGACTCAGCAGTAAGTAATTACTTAAAGTAGTTTTGCAAACAACTACAAAGTAGAACTAATTCATGATAGAAAGAACCCCTCAAGAAGTAATTCTTGAGGGGTTCTTTATGTTGGGCTCCAGTTTTACCCAGAGTCGCCGTTATTGCGGCGACTCTGGCCTTTTCTCGACAAGTACTCGAAAATAGACTTAATCAAAGTCACCGCAATCTGGGTCCAGTTTGCACTTGGATCCATTGGCATCACCTCCTCCCTATATCAGTCGGGGAACTACCGATATAGAGTTCGCAACTGCGCTAACGCACTTGCGACAAAGAAGGATCACAACACGTCACGAAACTGATGTGCGCAGCTAGAACGCCCCACCAAAGCCCGATTTACCTGTGTATTAGCCAGTGTGAGCCCAAAACCCGCACGCTCTTCGCAAAGTCATCACAGAGATTCCTAAAGGTCACCGCGCAATATGTGCCTATAAGCAAAGGCATCCAGCCAGCGCACAGAGAAAGGCTCACCATGAAGAACTCTCGCACCGCAGTAGCCGCCCTACTTATCGCCGGCTTCGCACTAACTTCAACTGGCTCATCATTTGCAGTCGAAACCACTAAGGCCGAACGAGTCGCAGCCCGCGCCGCATTCAAGGTCCAAATGGATACCTTCAAAGCTGCAGCAGCTGCCCGTCACACAGCAGCCGATGCCGCACACGCAACCATTGATGCTGCTCGCGCAACCGCTAAGGCTGCCAAAGCCGCTGCAACCACAGCTGATCAGAAAGCTGCTGCTAAAGCTGCCTTCGAAGCTGCCCGCACTGCAGCAAAGGCAACTGTGCCTGCCAAGCCAGCTAAGCCAGTTAAGCCAGCCATCTTGGTTAAGGCAAAGCCAGCGGTAACTCCAGGCTCATAACGCAACAGAAAAGCGCTTAACTGCGCAATCTAGTTTGAATCCTCCTCTAGGGATACAAAACACCCACCGTGGGTAAACGGTGGGTGTTTTGTTTTGCTAAGAAAGTGTTAGTTTCAAAAGTCAAAGTCTATTAAAAAAGCCATTGGCTTTATTAAAGCCAATAGGCAATGCTGATGGATACTACTAGTTAGACTTGTCACATGTCCTTTGTTCAAAATTTTAAATTCGCCTATAGGCTACTTAATAATCGGGAAAAGAAAAGGTTGTTAAGGGTATTAGCATTCCAGACATTGACCGGATTGCTTGATTTAATTGGAATATTGAGCATTTCTCTACTTACTCTATTTATTGCAAATGGGAAATCGTCTGGAAATTTGGTGAGTAGATACTTGCCATTTTTAAGCTCTCAGGACTTGATCACCACTCTACGATTACTGGGAACGATTTCAATAGTTTCGCTTCTCTTAAAAACTTTTCTCTCATTTATTGCAGTCAGATTACTTTCGAGTGAACTTTCAAAAATACAACTTCGGTTATCATCAGATATCTATCGGAGTGCTTTTAGACTTGAAGAACCTCGGTTTAAAGCTCTAGCTTCACAAAACCTTGGCTCAAATGTGGTCGACGGTACAGAAGCAGTAACAATTGGTATTCTTAGCAGCACGCTTGTAATTTTCTCAGAGACTTTCTTACTCCTCATCCTTTTTCTTCCCATTTTATTGATCTCACCTTTACTTGGTCTATCACTGATATCTATTTTTGGTATTGCATTCTATTTCTTGCAACACTTTCTAGGTGAGTGGAATAGAAATATCGGACATCAGAGATTTTCGGGCCAGAATACAGCTCGAAATGATGTTTACTTGTCAGGAAAACTATCAAAAACTATTTATGCGGGGAAAAGATTTGATTATTTTCAAAAGACATTCCACAATCAAATGGATTTAGTTTCGAAAGCTAATGGTGATTCTTTTCTTATACAACAAGTACCAAAATATGTACTTGAAGTAACTGTCGTACTTATTGGAATTACATCTTCCACAATTCTCTACTTTATGGGCTCGTTTGGAAAAAGTCTCTCGGTTTTGGCACTAATAGTTGCCGCGTCGACAAGATTGCTTCCTTCATTATTGAGAATTCAAGGATCATTCATTGTGAATAAAACTAGTTCTGGAGGTTCTGCTGAATTAATTAAATTATTGAACGAAGTTGTTATCACGAATCAACCACTTCCTTCTCTACAGTTGAATCGCCTCAGAGAACTAAATCACTCACCGAGGATAGAAGTAAAAAATCTAGAATTCCAATTTAGCGAGAGTGAAATACCTATATTTCAGGATCTGAATTTGGTTTTCGAAAGAAATTCAATAACACTTCTAAAAGGTGAGTCTGGAAGTGGAAAAACGACATTAGTCGATTTGATTCTAGGACTTCGAACGCCAGATAAAGGAATTATTGAAGTTGATGGAAAAACTTTGAACGAAAATGTAACCGGCTACATGATGCAGGAAACAACTTTATTGAATGGATCTGTCTCTCAAAATATTGCTCTCCGTTACAAAGAAATAGATCTGGGACGCATTCACGAATTAATGGATGAAATAGGCATCAATATCTTTACCAATTCAGATTCTGAATTCTTAATTGGTGGATACGGACAGGACTTAAGCGGGGGTCAAAAACAGAGGATTGGTCTCGCTCGCGCGCTTTACGAAGAGCCAAATTTATTGGTTCTTGATGAGCCATTTAGCGCCACAGACCCTGAGACCTGTATCGAGCTGGTGGAAATAGTCGGCAGGCTTCGATCAAAATGTACTGTCATTGTAATTAGCCACGATGATTATTTTGACCGAATTTCTGACAAAATTATTCGCATGGAAGAGATCACCATGTTCGGAAACCGTTCTTAAAGATGAGAATAAACATAGTTTTAAGTCCCGAAAATAAAGGTTGGATTATTGAAAAGTTTGGCAAGCGACTCGCTGAGAATCTAAAGAAGTCTGGGCATGAGGTTTTTTTTGGTGCTGAAATACTTACCCATGTTGATGTTACCCACTTTCTCAGTTACAACTTTGTTGAACAATCTTATGGATACCGTACAGCGATGGTTACTCATATTGATGATGTCCTTAAAATCCGTCATTTAAAAACTCTTCTAGAAAAAGATATTGTTGACAAGTTAGTATGCATGAGCAAAAGCACTGTTGAACATTTGGCCAAAAATGGATTACCCCGGGAATCACTCACCTATGTGTTGCCAGCTGTGGATGATCTTCCACCAAGAAGGCATATAAGAATCGGTTTGTCAGGGAGAATTTATAAAGATGGAAGAAAAAATGAATTATGGTTGAGAGATTTAGCAAAAGGTATGACTCTCGAGAATTTTGAATTTCATATTTTTGGTAGCGGGTGGGATGAGGTCACTAAATGGCTTATATCTTCAAAAGCGAAAGTCAAAACTTATGTGGAGACAAATGACTACTCAGCCGATCATGCATTAATCCTTGAGAACTTGCCCCATTTAGATTATTGGATGTATCTCGGGTTTGATGAGGGTTCAATGGGGTCATTAGATGCAGCACTAGCTGGCGTCCCACTAATCGTAACTCCGCAAGGTTTTCATTTAGATTTAATGTTCACAAAAAATTTGTGGGTTGAGTCATCTAGTGAACTTCTTCAAATTATGAGCAACTTGTCATCTGAGAAACCCAATAATCTTGACTACCGGTACTGGACTTGGGAAAGATATTGTGAAGATCATCTGAATATCTGGAATAATCGCGAGCCCGAAAGAGAATTTTTTAATTACCCTAAAGCTGATTTAGCCCCTAAATCTATGCTTAGGAAGGTAGGCTTTAGACGCATTTTAAGTTATCTCGGGAGAACACCTGTAGGTTTATTTTTGCGTCGGATTATTAGGGGGTAGAAGACTTATGACAAGAAAAGTAGCTGCCATTACCGGAATTACTGGCCAAGATGGCTCTTATTTGGCAGAGCTTTTGTTGTCGGAAGGTTACGAAGTTCATGGTCTTCGCAGAAGATCATCCAGTTTTAATACGGCTCGAATTAACCATTTGTATACTGATCCTTTTGAAAAAGAGTCAAGGTTATTTCTCCACTATGGTGACATGTCAGATAGCACCAGTTTGATCAAGTTTTTGAACGATTCACGGCCTACTGAGGTCTATAACTTAGCCGCGCAGAGTCATGTGGCAGTCTCCTTCGAAACTCCCGAATACACCGCAGAAACAAGCGGACTAGGCGCACTTAGAATTCTTGAAGCAATGCGAACTGTTGGTATTGCTCAAGAGAGTAAATTTTACCAAGCATCAACTTCTGAGTTATTCGGGGGTTTGTCTAAAGACCCTTATGATGAATTGAGTTCTCTCAGGCCTCGGTCTCCGTATGCGACTGCAAAACTTTTCGCTTACTGGACTACGATAAATTATCGAGAATCTTATGGAATGTGGGCTGCTAACGGAATTCTGTTCAATCACGAATCTCCAAGACGCGGCGAAACTTTTGTAACTAGGAAAATAACCAGAGCACTTTCAAGAATAAAGCATGGCTTACAAAACCACTTAGTACTTGGAAATCTAGACGCAACTCGCGACTGGGGGCATGCGAGTGACTATGTAAGGGCTATGTGGTTAATGATGGGACAGGAAACTCCTTCTGATTACGTGATAGCTACTGGGCATAGTTACTCGGTTCGCGAATTTGTAAGCTACGCGGCAGCTGAACTTGGAGTTGACTTGTGCTGGGTTGGTAGTGGCTTAGATGAACAAGGTCTAAACAAAGATGGTGAAGTTATCGTTTCTGTTGATAAAGGTTATTGGCGTCCTTCTGAAGTCGCTAACTTGCTTGGTGATGCCGCCAGGGCTCGGAAAGAACTTAACTGGGAGCCAAAAGTAAGTTTTGAAACACTAGTTTCTGAGATGGTTAGAAATGATGAGAACGAATGTATCCAAGAACTAAAGTTGAATAAATAATATGGAACATTCATGAGCGTAGAAGTAATTTATGCCAAATCAGGTGAAAAACTTGCAATCATTTTAAGGGCAACTGCGAGTGTTCTGAAAACACAATTCTTCTCAGAAGAGCAAGATTTACTTCAAATAGGGTTAATTGCTACTAGTAAAGAGCGAGGAATTCCTAGGCACAAGCATTTGGAATTTAAGCGAAGTCTTTTTAAAACTTCTGAGTTTATCTTAGTAAGAGTTGGATCGTGTAACGTGAAACTGCAGATGCTGCAAGACGATGAACCAATTGTTGTCTATCTGGAAGTTGGAGACGGAATTCTTCTATTGGATGGAATCCATGGTTTTGATTCATTGAGTGAAGAACTCCAGCTTTTAGAGATTAAGCAAGGACCGTACGCCGGTGATCTAGATAAGGAATACCTTTAATTGACATCTGTCCCTGTTAACACTCCACTGATTACGGATGAAGATAAGCAATCGGTAATGGATGCTTTGAATTCGAACTGGATATCATCAAGCTCGCCAGCTATCGAAGAATTTGAACAAGCTTGGGCAAGTTACTGTGGAAGAAAATTTGGTATTGCAGTTGCAAACGGAACCGCGGCTTTGGAGTTGAGCGTTAGAGCTCTGGATATCGGTCCAGGAGATGAAGTTATTATTCCAAATTTCACAATTATTTCTTGTGCTTCGGCTGTTTTGCTCACCGGTGCGACGCCAGTTATTGTCGACGTAAAGCTCGAAGATATGTGCATAGACGTTTCTAAAGTAGAGGCAGCAATCACAGCCAAAACTAAGGCAATTATGGCTGTCCATATCTATGGATACGCGGCAGACATGAAGGCAATTCTGGACTTAGCTCGTAAATATAATTTGAAAGTAATTGAAGATGCTGCAGAAATGCATGGGGGTGAATTAGAGATCGAAACTAATTCATGGAAAAGAGCGGGTTCATTTGGTGATATTTCGACATTTAGCTTCTTTGTAAATAAATTGATAAGCACCGGAGAAGGTGGAATGCTGCTTACTGATGATTTAGAAACTGCAAATCGTCTTAAACTCTTGCGTAATTTAGGATTCACTACGCCGCGCTACTTGCACAGTATTCAAGGCTTTAACTATCGGATGACTGGGCTTCAGGCATCACTTGGCGTTTCTCAGGTTTCTAGAATGTCAAAAATTCTTCAAATTAAATCTAACTTATACGAAAAATACATGCTTGGGCTTAGTGGTCTTGAAAAATACATAAAACTACCTATATATCCAAGTTGGGTGAAGTCTTCTTATTGGGTCTTTCCAATAATAGTTAACGAAGAGTCTGATCGAGATGAATTAGTTCAATATTTAAATGAAAATGGTATAGAAACAAGAAATTTCTTCATATCAATGTCTGAACAACCTTATTTAAAAGGAAAATTCAAAGAAGTCGGAGGATTGAAAAACAGTCAAAAATTATCAAAATGTGGTCTTTACATACCCTCGGGCTTAGGATTATTTGGAACAGATCAAGATATTGTTATCAATAAAGTAAAAAGCTATTTTATTGATAGACACAATATTTAAAGTTGCTATCAATCTAAGCGAACTTTTCCAGAACCAGTCTCTACTTCAACGGCAACAATGCCTGTGTCTCCATCATTAACTTCAGTTGAAACCCATTCAACTTCAATTCCACTTCCGATGGCCGTCTTTACATCTGAGCCAAGCCACTCGGAAATAGTTGATTCCTCGCCAGCAATTTCAATCTTTACAATCTTTGCCACAGCTTTGCCATCTGTTGATGGATGATGATTCTTAATCCACTGAACAAAGAACGGCATCTGCCGATCTTCAAGTGTTCCAAGAACACCGATCTGCTTCCAAGATAAATCTGTGCCGTCTGGCTTCGTTCGGTGACCATCTACTGCTGGGCGACCTAAACGAGTTTCAATAGCTGCTAAGTCTTCTACCGCAACAACCCAGGTAAGCCATCCGCCACCTTCTGCAGCGCGCTTTGATACAGCCTTGCCAAATGGTGATGAATCAGATGCAGGGTGATCTAGTGGGCACACAACTTCAATGTATTGACCATTTAGTAAAGGCGCTGTGAAGTTACGAGTACCAAATCTTGGGTGTACTCCACCATCGACAAAAGTGGTTCCTAAACGAGAACCTAGTCGTTGAACAGTGTCGGCAAGCTGGTCATGAGAAGTTACATATGAGACATGGTCTAGGCGCATGAGCAAATCTTGCCCTATCCAAGGGGGTGCTTTTTACCATCCTGAAACATGGCCAACCATCCAATAAGGTATGCCTATGCGAATTTTGATCACTGGCGGAGCCGGCTTTATTGGGTCCCACCTAACTGATCGACTGGTGGCTGATGGCCATCAAATCACGATTTTGGACAACCTAGCTACGGGCCGAAAGGAAAACCTTTCCGCACATTTGGGCGGCGCAAGCGTCACTTTCATTGAGGGCTCGATCTTGGATCTGCCCCTATTAGATGGTCTGATTAAAGAAACAGAATACGTATTTCATTTGGCTGCAGCCGTTGGCGTATTTAACATAGTTAATCACCCACTAGAGAGCTTAATGACCAATATTCGAGGCACCGAAAACGTACTCGAATCTGCTCATAAGTATTCTAAGCCAGTTTTTGTAACGAGTAGTAGTGAAGTTTATGGGAAGAATATTTCTGATTCACTTAAAGAATCAGATGACCGAATTCTTGGTGCGCCAGTCACGTTGCGTTGGTCATATAGCGAAGCCAAGGCGATTGATGAATCTTTGGCTTATGCCTACTGGGTTGAAAAGAAGCTCGAAACTCGAATTGTTAGGTTCTTTAACACTGTTGGGCCACGTCAACTAGGTGCATACGGCATGGTTGTACCGCGCTTTGTGCAGTTTGCGCTTAAGAATGAGCCAATCACAATTTATGGCAATGGTGAACAAACAAGATGCTTTGGCCACGTGCTTGATGCAGTTGATGCGATTATAAGAATTGCATTCGCTGAAAATACGATCGGCAAAGTAATAAATATTGGAAACGACTTTGAGATATCAATCAATGATTTAGCAAAAAAAGTAATTGAACAAACTAACTCAAAAAGTGAAATTGTTTACGTACCTTACGAAGAAGCGTACGGTGATGGATTCGAAGATATGGAACGCAGAGTTCCAAATATCGAACTAATCAAGTCTTTAGTTGGTTGGGAACCAAAAAGTGATCTTTCAACTATGATCTCTGATATTGCTCAATTTATTCAAAATTAATAATTAAAGAAGTTCAACTCCGGTAAGGCCACTGTAGTTATTGGTGCAATCTAAAACCGGGATACCACGATCAAGAATTGACTTAACATCCATTCCTGCCTGATTAGTGGCCACGACAGCCACATCACAATCCCATGCTTCAGTTACAGGCGTAGTGCCTTCCCAGAGTGGCACAAGTGGATCAACCCAGGCCACTTCAGCGCCTCTAGCTATTAGAGCTACTCGTAGGGCACTTGCTGGGGTTTCGCGTACGTCGCCAACGCCGGGTTTGTACGCAACTCCCATAATCAACACTTTAGGCACACCTGTTGAGCCCTTTGTAAGTGCTAGAGCTCGTTCTGCGACATATACAGGCATCTGGTTAGCAATTTCATCTGAGCGCTCTACCAAGCTAGCGACTTGCCCACCTTTACGAGCCCACCAAGTTAAGTAAAGAGGGTCTACTGGAATGCAATGGCCACCGATACCCACACCAGGTCTAAACGGCATGAAGCCATAAGGTTTGGTCGCGGCAGCATTAATTACTTCGTGCACATTGATACCTTGCGCGCTACACAACTGTGTGAACTCATTAATCATCGCAATGTTAACTAATCGGAAAGTGTTCTCAAGAATTTTCGCCGCTTCAGCAATTTCAGGCGTTGCTGTGGGCACTACCGAATCACAAATAGAATTATAAAATGCCAAGGCACGAGCTTGAGATTCTTCATCAATTCCACCGACTAAGCGCGGAGTGTTCTTCTGATCCCAAATTGGATCTCCTGGATTTACTCGCTCGGGCGCTGATGCAAAATAAAGTTTTTTCACATCTTGTGATTTCAGATTATTGACTAGTGGAATTATTACCTCACGCAAAGTCCCTGGATATGAAGTTGATTCACTAATTAGCAAAGATTCATCAGTCAAAAACGGAGCGACCTCTCTAGTGGCGCTCTCAAGTAATTCAAGATCTGGCTCGCGAGAATCATTTAGCGGGGTCGGTACACAGATAGCCACAACTGAAGCTGCAGATACCTCGGCCGGATTATTCGTTGCGAAATACTTTTTCGATGTAATTGCAGCGGTTAAGCGAGAATCGGATATATCTTCAACTGGGCTAGAACCTGAATTGAGTTGCTCAACACGCGAAACAGATTTCTCAATGCCAATAACTGACCAGCCAGCATCGACTGCCGCCATGGCCAGAGGTAAACCCACATAGCCCTGTCCAATAATCGCTACTACTCGCGTGCGGTCGCCCAATTCAATCTCTGGCATATTTAAGTCAATTCCCCATGCTCTAAGAATTCTTTGCTCAAATTCTTTATTACGATCCGAGCCTACCCAACCAAGAGGGCTGAAGCATCTATATCTGACTGACTTCCAGGGTAATTTCGCTTAATTAGTGTGGCAATCTCTTGCGCTGAAGCTTTATTACCCACTGATAAGTAATTCTTGATCAACTCAATCAGACTCGCATTATTCCATGGGTCTAATGTCATCAATCTTTCACGGTATGGAATGGCTAAATTTCTCTTTTCTAACGTTTCATAGGTCAAGGCGGGAAATAGATTTCCGTAATATGAACGTGGATCGATTTGATTAACTCTTTCTAAAATTGCCAATGCGGAGTCTGAAGAATTCTGCTGAAGCGCCAAATTACTTAATTGGATCAGATACTGGGGATCATTTTCATTTGCTCTGAACTCCTTCATTAACTTCGAGACATATTCTTCAGATGCAAATCCGCCCATACTGCTTTTTAAATTGTATAAGGTTGAAGATTTATCCAGACTTGGGACTAAGGTCACTATTATTAAAATTGCACTTATTGCAGCTACGACTATTTGAAAAGGAAAGCTATCCTGTGAATTGTTAATTCTTTGTTTTGAAATTTTGGTGTTTTTCTCAGCATGCAGTGTCAGCGAGACTTCATTTGAAGTTGAAACTGCGATTAGTAAGCCACCGGCAATCCAAGACCAGACTCCAACACCCAAGTTATCAATTGTTACCAGATTAAGTACCAGAGTTCCGAGCCAAATACCTAGAATGCCGCTTACTTTGATTTTTGTCTGCCCGGTTGCTGAATAGAGTTTACGAAAGCCAACATATGTAATGAAGCACATTAATAACAAATATGGGATGAAGGTTGAAAGTCCACCAGTTGCAAGCAATTGAAGGTAGACACTGTGCGCATTGTCGGCAACTTGACCTTGAGCAACTTGGTTTTGAACTGCGAATTCTCTGTAGTACTCACCATATCTATCTACCCCAACACCAAAAATAGGTTGGCTTTTAAACATATTAATTGCTGCGTGCCAGTAATCAAGACGATTACCTAGAGACCCTTGGTAAAGCCGGCTGGCCAAAGGCCCAATGTTAAAGACAGCTAAAGCGATTGGTAGGCCTAATAATCCGGATAATCCCAAAGAAATGAATCCATACTTCTTATTAGTGACCCAGATTTTTGTAAGAACTAGGACCCCAACGCCTACCAATAATGCAAAAATCCCTTGTACGGATTTAGATTTGACCAATATGAATAAATCTAAAAATAATGCGATTGAATAAACTGCTCGAGTTCGTAAATTCTTCTCCTCTAGAATCAATAGAAGTATCGCTATGAAAGTCAGTCCCAGAATGCCCGAAGTGAAATTGGGGTTTCCAAGCGTGGTAATAACAGGATTATAGATAATCACCCAATCAATAGGGTCTAGCCCAACTACCTGGAGTAGTCCATAAAACGATATTACTAAACCTAAATTTGCGAATGCTTTTATAAATTTCTTAGATGAGTCAAGATTAAAGACCAGTGCGGAAGAAGCAAGGAAAATTGAGGCACCCAAATATGAAAGTGTCCCATTATTACGGTGATACTCGCCAAAGATCGCTGTGTATTTAACATCTGTAGCAAAGGTAGATAAAAGTAGGCCAATAACAAATAAGGCAATTAGGCCAAGTGCTGCTTTCTGGATGCCAGAGGTAAGTTTTCTCCCATTTACTAGCGCCGGTAGTGAAAGTCCAAAGACAACTGATGCTGACAAAACTAGAACGAACATTTTTGGCAAATTGATCGGATCTTCAAGCTTGGTCCAGATTGCTAGAGTGGTAATTACCCCGCCGCCAAGAATTAAACTCTGAACTTTACGTGATTCAACATCGCTAAGTGCTCTAGCTAATCTCATATGTGAAGGGTACCGAAGCTCTCTAAATATCTAGTTAATAACAGAAGAAATACTCATATAAAAGGCCGAAGCCCGGTTCCTTTAACGGAACCGGGCTTCGGTTTTAGAGTCTTTTAACGGACTCCCATGAAGCTTTTGTTACTTCTTATAGCTTCTTAAGAATCGAGTTGAGCTTATTGCCCAACTTTGTGATTCTTAGGTTCAGATCAGCAATTAGCTTAGATACCGCAGCTGAAAGAGCAGCAACTGCTGTTGTAGCAGCCTCTGCAGCTTCTACAGCATCTAGAGCAGCAGTCTTAGCTTCTGCTGCAATATCGCCAGCAGCTTTAGCAGCCTCTACAGCTAACTCGCCTGCTTCCAAAGCAGCTTGTGTTGCCAAGTCAGCAGCTTCAATTGCCTGATCAGCAGCATCCTTTGCATTGTTAGCGTTATCTCCTGCTTCGATAGCAGCATCAGTTGCAGCATTAGCTGCATCTAGAGCAGCATTAACAACTTCTGTTGAACCGAAAGTTGCAGTTACGGTTGAAACAGCTGTACCGGTTAGTGTCAGTGGTCCTGAGATTCCAACTGGAACAGTTACAGCGTACTTAACAACACCAGTTGCATCAGTTGTTGTAACTGTTGTTGTAGGAGCACCTGAAAGTACGTAGTTACCAGTTACACCAGCTGTTAGAACTGTGTATGTACCTGCTGGCATTACGCCTGCAGCATTTGACACAGTTGCTGTGATTGATGCTGCTGCACCTGGAGCATAAGTTGTTGCAGCGAATGCATAGTCAACCTTAGTTGGTACGCCATCGCTAACACGAACAGATACTGGAGTAGCTGTTACAGCTGATGTTCCAGTAGCTGAGCTGTTAAGTGTTGTGGTGATCTTAGCTGTACCAACAGCAACGCCTGTTACTGAACATGAATACGCACCAAGTGCATCAGTAGCGCCACATGATGTGTAGCTATTGCTGATTGTTGCGGCTGTGTCAGAAACTGCGTAAACAGTTACATCTGGAACAGGATTGTTTGACTCATCTGTAACTACACCAGTAACAACTGCTGCTGTATTGGCAGCGCCAATTACAGCCTTTGCAGCTGTTGATGTGATTTTTGCTGGGTTACCGAAGAACTGAATCTTCTTGGTTGCAATAACAGTTGTGCCAGCCTTGATTTCAACAGTTGCAAGTCCTGGAGCACCGGTTGAGAACAAGTACACATACTGGGTCAGACCAAGTGATGCAAGCTGCGCTGTTGTAGTAGTCGCATAAATACCCTTAGCCGCAAGTGCGTCATAGGTGCCGTCTTCGCCCGTGATTGCGACTTGAGCAGGACCTGTAACAGTTGCTGTTAATGCAACTGCATCAGCAGCTTGTAATGGGCTAGTTGTGTTGCCGTTACCCTGAACAACCTTAATTGACATAGCAGGACTTCCTGGAGCAGATGGAGTTGCATATGCGGTGAAAGTAAGTGCATCAGTTGTAGTGCTCCATGGTGCCCAGTTTCCACGAGAAGGAATTGTTCCATCAGCGTAGTAACCGTAAGTAGCTAGAGCAGTTGTCGCAGCAGCTGTTAGTGCTGGACGAGCTGTTACAACAACAGTCCATGTGATTGCTGTTGTGTTTGATCCACCTGAAGGTGTGATTGAGTATGTGTAAGTACCAACAGCTGTTGGAGTTACAGTCAACTTAGAGCGTGTTGAAACAAGCTTTGTAGCTGATCCAGCAACGCCCACGATTGCAGTTGTTCCAGAAGCAGTCTGATTTGAACCACCAGCTGAACCACCTGTGTAAGCAGTTGCTGTATCAATTGCAGAGAAAGCAATAGATGAAATTGCATCACCGATTTGCGTTGCTGTTGCTGTTGATGGGAAGGTCTTTAGTGCTGCAGTTGAAGTAACTGTGTCGCCTACTGCCATGTACCCAGCAGTTGTCAGAGTTACAGAAGCTGGGTTTCCGAGAGTTACAGTAGTTGTAGCCGCAGATAGCGTATAGGTGTCGCCAAGAGCTGCTGCGCTTGAAGGCGCAACTGACATAACACCAAAGCCCAACGCAGCAACAGTTACAAGCGCAATGCGCTTGAAAGTTGTCTTTGTAGACATTTGTTTCCTTTCGATAGTCGATTCAAGGACGATCCTTGATTCGGCTTGGATAGTTTTTAGGCCATCCTCTCGATGAATCGCACGTGCTGATTCATCAAATTCCCCACCGTGTATCCGGACGCGGAGGGGAAACTTAATTGCGTAGCGGCTCATTATTTTGCCGCCTTCGCTGTGATTGGCTCAGAGAGATAAATTGCTTGAGCCAAGATTTGAGTCTTACCTGGGTTTAGTACCAAGCGAGTTGTAATTGTCTTTGGCGCAGCTGTTAAGTCATAACCACGAACACCAGTTGGGATTACAAAATTGCTATCAACTACTGACCCGACAGTCATGGTTGAAGTTACTAGGTAGTTACCGTTGCTTAGTCGATCGATAACTGTATTAGTAGAGCTGAGATTTAGTGGGGTCCAGTTGCCTGCGATGCCAACTGATGGGGCGCCTTCGTAGGTGGTGCCAGTGCCATCAACCTTGATTGTTTGTGACAACAAGATATTTGGACCAGTTGCGTTGTTAGCAGTAATCGCAGGAACGCTAAGAGCCAGTCCACCCTCAGTCATAGTTGGTACAGCGTTCTTGTTAAGGGACAACTTGCCAACTACCTTGCTCGCATCGGTAACTGTGAAACCAGTTGGGATGCCATCTTTATCAAGGCCAGCGAAAGTTAACTTGCCAGTCTTGATGTCAACGCCGGCAACCATTCCGAATGACTTCTTGGCTTGAGATTCAAGCGCTGGAGTCGCTGATGCGCTAACAGCAGCTGAAGGAACGGTGCTTGGTGTTGAAACTTGTGGGACAACAACCGAAGTTACAACATCTTGCTGAGTAGCAATCGGTGTTAGTGCACCTTCGCGACCAGTCATTGAGTTGAAACCAAGGAATGCGGTAACAACCAAAATTAGAGAGAGTGCCACCTTAGAAGATTTCTGCGCGAGCTCGGCGGCCTTCTTATAAGTATTTGAAAGTGAATCAAGTGCTGTGGCACCGGTGTTCTCATCGACAATCCATTCAGATAGAACACGAACCATTGATTGACGTGCGCGAGCAACAACGTGGCGAACATTGGCAGGCGTTGTGTTAAGAGCTGCTGCGATTTCTTCCGTTGAGCGGCCTTCCATTTCCCACATGACAAGCGCTGTGCGCTGATCTGAGGTTAAACGTGAAAGTGCTTCGCGGATAATCGCGGCATCTTCAGCTGCTGTAATAGTGGTATCGATATCAACGTGGTTCTCGTTAGCAATCTCAGCAAGGCGCTCTTGGGTTGTGTCAGCATCTAGTGCAACCAAGTTAGGGCGATCGCCACGAGCACGGATTACGTTAAGAGCTAAGTTGTTAACAGAGGCGCGCAAGTAAGCAACAGCGCGCTCGGTGGTATCTAGATCTGGGGCAGCCAACATGAACTTCAAGAAAGCTTCCTGGACAACTTCATTGGCATCAGTCTCATCGCGCAACATGCGGCGAGCTTGAGAAACAAGGGATGTGCGGTATTCGGTATAGATGGCGCTTAGATCAGCAATTGACCAGTCAGATGTAGCTGTGCGGGGTACGACTGGAAGTGCTGGGGTTGCACTTGTTGCGGCGTCGGCAAGGGTCGTTGCAGCTGCTTTCGCTGCCTTCGACTTAAGAATTGCCATTTTAAATCCCGCTTATCTAGAGACAACGTCTTGCCTCTACTAGTTAAGACACCTGAGGGG
>CAMCXZ010000029.1 GCA_945883725.1 Bifidobacterium breve
GGTCGCTTGATTGAAGTTTTCGAAGAGATCGTGGCAATTCGAGAAGTATGCGGAGATCGCGCCCATCTAAAAGTAATTCTAGAAACTGGCGAGCTAGTTACATTGGACAATGTTCGCAAAGCTTCATATTTGGCAATGCTGGCAGGTGCGGATTTTATTAAGACTTCAACTGGCAAAGTTGCCCCTGCTGCAACTGCGCCAGTGGTCCTAGTAATGCTCGAAGCAGTTCGTGATTTTTATGACTTAACTAAGGTGCGTATCGGCGTAAAGCCAGCTGGTGGCATTCGCACAACAAAAGATGCCATTAAGCAACTTGTTCTGGTAAATGAAACTGCTGGCCCAGAATGGCTAAATCCTTCACTATTTCGCATTGGCGCTAGCGCCTTGCTAAATGATCTGCTTATGCAACGCATGAAAATGTCCGATGGCTATTACGCTAGCCCTAACTATGTAACGATAGACTAACGAGGCCAATCAAATGAACTTCGAATACGCAGCAGCTCCGGAATCGGGTTCCGTAGTTAAAATCGATCCCGTATATGGCCATTTCATTAACGGTAAATGGGTTAATGGTTCAGCTCATTTCAACACGATTAATCCGGCTACTGAAGAGGTTCTGAGCAGTATCGCGCTAGGTAGCGCCGCCGATGTTGATGCTGCTGTGAAAGCAGCGCGGAACGCCTTCGACAAGAGTTGGTCAAAGTTATCGGGCCGCGAACGTGGAAAATACTTATTCCGCATTGCTCGCATTATGCAAGAACGCGCACGCGAATTTGCCGTTCTTGAAACTTTAGATAACGGTAAGCCAATCCGTGAGTCTCGCGATGTTGATGTTCCGCTATCTGCTGCGCATTTCTTCTATCACGCTGGCTGGGCCGACAAACTTGAATACGCAGGTGTTGATACCACCACTGCCCCACATGGCGTAGTTGGCCAAATTATTCCCTGGAACTTTCCGCTACTTATGTTGGCTTGGAAAGTTGCGCCAGCTCTTGCTACTGGCAATACGGTAGTTTTAAAGCCAGCTGAGACAACTTCATTGACTGCTTTGCTTTTTGCACAAGTTTGTCAGCAAGCAGGATTGCCTGATGGCGTAGTAAATATCGTGACCGGTGATGGCAGCACAGGATCTGCAATTGTTAACCACCCTGGCATCGACAAGATTGCATTTACTGGTTCAACTGAAGTTGGAAAGTTAATTGCGCGCGCTGTAGCCCCAACCAATAAATCCTTAACGCTCGAACTAGGTGGCAAAGGTGCCAATATTGTCTTTGGTGATGCTGCAATTGATGAGACCGTTGAAGGAATTGTTAATGGCATTTTCTTTAATCAAGGCCATGTTTGCTGCGCCGGTTCACGGTTAATCCTGCAAGAGAGTATTGCTGATGAAGTTCTCGAGAAGCTAAAGCGCCGTATGGATAAAATCCGCGTTGGTGACCCACTTGATAAAAACACTGATTTAGGTGCGATCAACTCAGCTGAACAATTAGCCAAGATTCGTGAGTTAACGGCTGCCGGTGAAGCTGAAGGTGCTGGTCGCTGGAGTACTAATTGTTCAATGCCTGATAAAGGCTTCTGGTTTGCGCCGACTATATTTACTGGCGTAACTCAAGCCCACCGCATCGCGCGTGAAGAAATCTTCGGACCCGTTCTTTCGGTACTAACATTCCGCACCCCCGCAGAGGCCATTGAAAAGGCAAATAACACCCCCTTTGGGCTCTCTGCTGGCATCTGGAGCGAGAAAGGTTCAAACATTCTCTGGGCTAGCCAGCAACTTCGCGCTGGAGTTATCTGGGCAAATACCTTTAATAAATTTGATCCAGCTAGCCCATTTGGCGGATACAAAGAATCGGGTTGGGGTCGCGAAGGTGGCCGACATGGCCTTAGCGCTTACTTGAAGGGATCAGCAAAATGAGCGGTCGCCTAGAAGTTATGAAAACCTACAAGCTCTATATCAATGGCGCGTTTCCGCGCACTGAATCTGGTCGCTCTTATGAAATCACCAGCAATAAAGGTGAGTTCTTAGCTAATGCTTGTCTAGCTTCTCGAAAAGATTTACGTGATGCAGTTGTTGCAGCTCGGACAGCTCAACCTAGCTGGTCAAAAGCAACTGCATATAACCGCGGGCAGATTATGTATCGCATCGCTGAGATGCTTGAAGGTCGCAGTGATCAGTTCGCTCAAGAAATTTCACTACAAACTGGTGCCTCAGCTAAAGAATCATTACAAGAAGTGAGTGACTCAGTTGATTTATTAGTTTGGTATGCCGGCTGGAGCGATAAGTTGCCTTCACTTGCTGGTTCAACGAATCCAGTTTCTGGTCCGTACTATAACTTCACAATTCCTGAAGCACTTGGTGTTGTTGGCGCAATCGCACCAATTGATAAGCCACTGCTTGGCTTCGTTGCAGCTATAGCGCCAATATTAGTTTCTGGAAACACCACGGTTGCGTTAGCATCGAGCTCTGCTCCCCTATCGGCAATTAGTTTTGCCGAAGTTGTGGCAACTAGCGATCTACCAAATGGCGTCTTGAATATTCTATCCGGCCAACAAAGTGAACTAGCACCTTGGTTTGCCTCCCATATGGATATCGATGGTTTAGATATCTCAGGGCTACCAGTTGATCAACATAGCGCCATCAAAGAAGCAGGCGTAGAAAACTTAAAGCGAATTTCATCGTTTACAGAAGATACTGAGCCTGGTCGAATTTTGGCTTTCATGGAAGCCAAAACCATCTGGCATCCAATCGGTAATTAGTTATTCGGCTGAAACGGCTAAATAGGCTGGTTTAACAACCTTTTCGATGATCGCTAAGCGTTCTTCGAATGGGATAAATGCGCTCTTTAGGGCATTTATCGTTACGCGTTGTAAGTCTAGGAAATTCCAGTCAAAGGCATTTACTAATTCATTCATCTCGTGAGTCATTGAAGTATCACTCATCAACCGGTTATCCGTATTTACAGTTACCCGAAAACGTAACTTTGCTAAAGCACCGATCGGATGTTCCTTGATCGAAGCTGCAGCACCAGTTTGTAAATTAGAAGTTGGGCACATTTCAAGTGGTACGCGACGATCGCGAACATATGAAGCTAGGCGACCTAATTTAGCCTCACCGCTTGAGAAATCAACGTCATCAATAATTCGAACGCCATGACCAAGACGCTCGGCACCGCAAAGTTGAATTGCTTCCCAGATTGAAGGAAGACCATAAGCTTCGCCAGCATGAATCGTGAAGTGGGCATTTTCGCCACGCAAGTATTCAAAAGTTTCTAATTGATCACTTGGCGGAAAGCCATCTTCTGGACCGGCAATATCAAAACCAACTACGCCTTGATCACGATATTTAACCACTAACTCAGCAACTTCCTGAGATCGTTTATTTTGGCGCATTCCACAAAGTAATGAGACGACTCGAATCTGGCGCCCTTCAGCTTTCGCATCAGCTTCACCTAATCGATAGCCTTCAAGGGTTGCTTCAATAACTTGCGAAAGAGATAAACCTTTTTCAACAAATAATTCAGGTGCGCCACGAACTTCGGCATAGACAACCCCATCGCGGGCTAAATCAATGGCACATTCGCGAGCGACGCGAACAATGTCTTCGCGGCGTTGCATCACAGCAATTGTGTGACCAAATGTTTCTAAATAACGAACTAACGAACCGGAATCACAAGATTCGCGGAACCAGATTGCTAATTCGGCGGCATCTTTTGTGGGCAACGCGTCGTAACCAATTTCATTGGCAATATCGATGATTGTTTGTGGGCGCAGGCCGCCATCAAGGTGATCATGCAAAAGCGCCTTAGGCAGGCGCTTAACTTGCTCGGGGGTTGGGCGCTTTAATAAATCACTCATGCTTCAATCCGCTCTAGTACTAAAGGCAGTCGATCAACGATGCCGCCTTCAACAATTATGACAGCACCTGTTAAAACCTCTAACGCACGCTCAAAGCGGGCTGGTTCATCGGTAAATAGCGTCATGATTGGCGCGCCTTGTTTAACGTAATCCCCTGGCTTGGCATGTAATTCAACGCCGGCACCTGCCTGCACCTTTTCTCCTTGGCGCGAACGGCCAGCACCTAATCGCCAAGCAGCAACGCCAACTTTCATGGCATCCATCGCGGTCATGGTGCCGCTATTGGTTGCCAAAATTTGATGACTCTCTTTTGCTACAGGAAGAGCTGCATCTGGGTTACCACCTTGCGCGCTAATCATGCGTCGCCAATGATCCATCGCACTTCCATCACGAAGTGCATCGGCTGGATCTTTACCGACGATGCCAGCAGCGTCAATCATTTCTCGAGCTAACAGAATTGTCAGTTCAACCACATCAGCTGGGCCACCACCGGCTAGTACTTCAACTGATTCACGAACTTCAAGTGCGTTGCCAGCTGTTAAACCAAGTGGCACATCCATCGCAGTAACTAGCGCGCGAGTTTTAACTCCAGCTGCTGTGCCAAGTGCGACCATGGTGCGCGCAAGTTCGGCAGCCTTTTTAGGATCACTCATAAAAGCACCACTACCAGTTTTAACATCTAGCACTAACGCTGATGTGCCTTCGGCGATTTTCTTACTCATAATTGATGAGGCAATCAAAGGGATAGCTTCAACTGTTGCTGTCACATCGCGCAGCGCATAAAGTTTCTTATCTGCTGGTGCTAAGCCAGCTCCTGCAGCACAAATCACAGCACCGCAATCCTGTAAGACTTTTAGCATTTCATCGTTGCTTAACTCAGCGCGCCAACCCGGGATTGATTCCAGTTTATCTAGCGTGCCTCCAGTATGACCAAGGCCGCGACCAGATAGTTGTGGCACTGCGCCACCACATGCTGCAACAAGCGGTGCCAGAGGTAAGGTAATTTTGTCGCCGACGCCACCAGTTGAATGCTTATCTGCAGTTGGTCGATCAAGCTTCGACCAATTCATGCGCTCACCACTATTGATCATGGCATTTGTCCAGCGAGTGATTTCGCGGGTATTCATGCCATTTAACAGAATTGCCATTAATAGCGCTGACATTTGTTCATCAGCTACTACGCCACGGGTGTATGCCGAAACAACCCAATCAATTTGAGTATCGGTTAATTCATTTCGATCACGCTTAGCTGAAATAATCTCAACGGCAGCAAAAGGTTCAATCAAGGCGTTTTTCCATCTCTTCTGGGCCAAATGCCCAAGGTAATAGCTCAGCAAGTGGCTTGATGCCCTGGTCAGTCATCATCGCCAATTTACTTCCGCCATGTTCTTGTAGCAGCTGGCGACAGCGACCACATGGCATTAAATAATTCTTATTTAAGTCAACGCAGATAAAAGCAACTAAGCGTCCGCCACCTGAGAGAATTAAATTTGAAACCAAACCACATTCAGCGCAGAGCGTTAAGCCATATGAGGCATTCTCAACATTGCAGCCAGAGATTATGCGACCATCATCGACTAGCGCTGCAACTCCAACTGGAAATTTGGAATACGGTGCATAAGCACTCTCCATCGCAGCAATTGCAGTCTTTTCGAGGAGTTGCCAATCTACTTGCGACATTAGTGAGAACCACCACGCTGATATGGAATTCCATCAGCAGCGGGTGCACGCACTCGGCCCACGAAACCAGAGACCGCAATGATGGTTGCAATGTATGGAACCATCATCATGAATGCAGATGGAATCGGGGTACCAGCAATTGAAAGCACGCTTCGTAGTTGATCAGCAAAACCAAAGACTAGCGCTGCAGATAGCGCGCCTAGCGGAGTCCAACGGCCGAAGATGAGCGCAGCTAGGGCGATAAAGCCCATACCCGCAGTCATCTCGCGGCTAAATGAACCAACTGATCCGACGGTAAAGAAAGCACCACCTAAACCAGCTATAGCACCAGCAATGATTACGTTGCGGAAGCGAACTTTGTTTACATCAATGCCAACGCTCTCGGCCGCAACCGGTAACTCGCCAACTGAACGCATGCGTAGCCCCCATTTGCTCTTAAAGAGCGCTATCTGGGTAATGACGACAATTACATAAAGCAAATAAATAATAATCGTCTGCGAGAAGAACATTGGTCCAATGATTGGAAGCTTGGAAAGAATTGGAATATCAATTGGTTTCAAGATAGGCGAGCTATTCCACTTATCTGGATCCTGAGTTAAGAATCGCTGGGCAGCAAAGCTAGTTAAGCCAATAATCAAAACATTGATTACGAAACCAAGGATCACTTGATCAATTCGGTATTTGATAGCAAAGACAGCCAAAAGCAATGAAATTAAGGCGCCGGCAAAAGGCGCGATAATCAATCCATACCAGGCGTTCTGTAGCAAGCTGCCGGTTATGCCAGCGATAAAGGCGCTACCCAGTAACTGACCTTCGATTGCGATATTAATTACGCCAGATCTTTCACAAACTAACCCAGCTAGAGAACCGTAAATTAACGGTACTGCCAGAATCAATCCGCCTTGGAGTAACCCAGTAAATGGTACGAAGTCTCCGGCCGAAGCCCAACATAGAAATGCCATAAAGAAACTAATCGAAAAACCAAAGATTGCTATGCCGTGTTTCTTGCTTTGTCGGAATAAATAATAAGCCAACGCCGTGAAAGCAATCGAGAGTGCGGAGAAACAATAGGCGCTAACTCTTGAATCAATAACCCATTGCTGGATCAGCACCCACTCTTCATCCAAAACAAAGCTATAAGTTACATCGCCGCTGACTTTAGGTAGATAGGCGAAAACGACAATTGAGAAAATACTGGCAACTGCCATGGCGTAAATGCCATTGAGCTTGCGCTTAGTTTCGCGGGAGAGTGTTGATTGGCTCGCCATTACCCGTTCCATCCCTTAGATGCCATTGCCGACGCCTCTTGAAGATTTCGAACTCTAAAGATCCGTTTTACTAGATCAGGAGCTGCAATAAAGAGAACTACTAAAGCTTGGATAACTAGAACGATTTCAACTGGAACGCCCACATTTGCCTGCATAGTTTGTCCACCAACACGAAGGCCAGCAAATAAGAAGGACGCCAAAACAACACCTAGTGGCGTTCCGCGACCAAGTAATGCAACAGTGATCGCATCGAAACCAAAGGATGCCGCAACTGTGTCAGTTAATTCATATTGATTACCTAAGGTATGAATCGCACCGCCCATGCCAGCAAGTGCACCTGATATTGCCATCGTTGTAATCATCGCTGCTGACACTGAAATACCAGCAGTTCGCGCCGCACTCGAGTTGGCCCCCACTGCACGGAATCTAAAGCCGATAATGCTGCGGTTTAATAGCCACCAAATAAACACTGAAGCTGCCAGAGCAATAAAGATGCCAATATTTACTCGATAATCATCCCCAAATAATCTTGGCAGCTTTGCACTTTCTTTTACTGGTGGTGCGATTGGATCTAAGCGCCCTGGGCGCAAGAAATACGACGTGCTTAATATGAAAAGTAAGAATTTTGCGGCAATGTAGTTAAGCATGATGGTAACAATTACTTCGTGGGCACCAGTTTTTGCTTTAAGCAATCCGACAATGCCACCCCACAGCGCAGCTAATATCAGGCCGGCAAGTGTTGCCACCAAAATATGCATAGCTACTGGCATATCGAATTTAAAACCAATGTATGAGGCACCTATGGCGCCAAAAATAAATTGACCCTGTGCGCCAATATTAAAAAGACCTGACTTAAAAGCTAACGCAACAGAGAGGCCACAAAGAATTAATGGCGCAGTCGAAACCATAGTTTCACTTAGCGGATAGAAACCAGCAAAGAAGTTCTTGCCCTCGGCGAGATTAGGGTCATAAATAGCACCCTGGAAGAGAGCTAAGTAGGCATTTCCAACCGTGTTGCCAAGAATGTTTAAGAATTCGAGCGGTGATGAGATTTTAGCCAAGACTTTACTATCGGTAAAGCCAATTACTAATCCGCCCACGAAAAGCGCTAGAAGAAATGCCAGTAGCGGCAATAGGGTCTTATCAAGAATCTTCTTAATCATGCAGCACCGCCTTTTGCTTTAGCAGGATGTATGCCAGCCATATATAGACCAACTTCTTCACGCGATGCACTGGCTGGAAGAATCGCAATGATTTCCCCGCGATACATAATCGCAATGCGATCAGCTAACGCGAAAACTTCATCAAGTTCGGTACTAAATAGAAGTACTGCCCGCCCGGAATCACGTTCTGAAATAAGACGTTGATGAACGAATTCAATTGAACCAACATCAAGGCCACGCGTTGGTTGGCAGACCACAACTAGTTCAACTGGGCGCGAAAGTTCGCGAGCTAGAACGACTTTCTGCTTATTTCCACCAGAAAGGGACGATGCTGGGTCACTCGCACTTTGTGCGCGAATATCGAATTCTTTAATGCGCTCGAGAGCAACTTTCTGCGCCATGGCCGGCTTATAGAAGATTCCCTTGGAATAAGGTGCTTCGCTATGGGTATCTAGAATCAAATTCTCGGTAATTGAAAAGGAGGAAATCAAACCATCGAGTTCGCGTGATTCAGGCACATAAGCAATTCCAGCCTTAAGGCATTCATCAACTGAACGACCTATTAACTCGCTACCAGAGAGCTTGATCGACCCGGTTAGGTGATCTCGCAAACCAACTATTGCTTCGGCTAATTCACTCTGCCCATTTCCTTGCACGCCAGCTACTGCCACTACTTCACCAGCAGAAACAGTTAAATTGATCTTGCTAGCTAGAGCGCGACCAGAAGGATCTAGAACGTTTAAGTCAACCATTTCCAGAATCGTCTTTCCTGGTTTACCGTCGGCTTTATCAACCGTTAAATCTACTGGTCGACCAACCATCAAAGATGCCATCTCTTCTTGACTGGCTGAAGGCTGGACTGTTCCGACAACTTTGCCACGACGAATAATCGAAATTCGATCAGCTACAGCTTTTACTTCGCGCAATTTATGAGTAATGAAAACTATAGATCGGCCAGAATCACGCAGCTTCTTCATATTGGCAAGTAGCTCGTCAGTTTCTTGTGGAGTTAAAACCGCTGTAGGTTCATCTAAAATCAAAATCTTAGAGTTGTAGATAAGAGCACGAATAATTTCGACTCGCTGCTGGATACCAACTGGCAAATCCTCAATCAGGGCATCCGGGTCAACTTCAAAGTTAAATTCTTTAGATACTCGAATGATTTCTTGACGCGCTGTTGCTAAGTCAAGCAAACCAACGCGATTAGTTTTCTCATGTCCAAGCACTATGTTTTCGGCAACTGTGAAAACTGGAATCAACATAAAGTGCTGATGGACCATTCCGATACCAGCAGCTAGAGCATCGAGTGGACTCTTAATTTTAATTTCCTGGCCATCGACTAAAATCTGACCTTTATCTGGTGATAGCAACCCATAAACAATATTCATCAAAGTTGATTTGCCGGCACCATTTTCGCCCAAGATGGCGTGAATCTCGCCCGCTTCAACTTTAAAATTAATATCATCATTCGCAACGAGTGAGCCAAATTGCTTTGTAATTCCCCGCAGCTCTAAAGACATGGCATAAATCTACTCTATGGGATAAGAAAATAAGAAGTAAGGCAAGATGTGAAATCTGCCGTAAAAAAGCAAAAAAATAGCGGCGCAGTGATTTCTCACTGCGCCGCTATTAATTGATATTTATCGCTTATTCAACGACAATTTCACCAGAGACGATCATGTTCTCAACTTCAACAAGTTCATCAGCAAGTGTTGATGGAATAGCAGCTTCGAAGTCGTGGAATGGCGCTAGGCGCGTTCCCTTATTCTCTAGCGTTCCTACATATGCCGAGTTTGTGAAGCTGCCAGCAGCTACTTCAGCGATAACAGCCTGGACTGATTCGCCCAGACCCTTCATGACTGAGGTTAGAAGAACTGAACGGTACTTAGAAGCAGATTCAAAACCATCGGTATCAACCCAGATAGTTACTGACTTTCCGCCATCCATTGAGTTCTGAGCTGTTGCTCCACCAAGTCCACCAGCAACTGGGAAGATTACATCCGCGCCAGCTTGCTCGAAGTTCTTAGAGATCTGAAGTGCCTTTGAAGTGTTAGCAAAGTCGCCTACGAATTCACCATTCTTCGCAGCGCGATCCCAACCTAGAACTTTTACATTCTTACCTTTTGCAGTGTTGTAGTAGTTAACACCTTGTGCGAATCCATCCATGAACGCTGTAACTGTTGGGTATGGAGCGCCACCGTAAGTAGCAACAATTCCCTTAGCTGAGTAAGCAGCAGCTGCATAACCAGCTAGGAATGAAGATTCTTGAGTCTTAAATGTAAGGCCCTTAACGTTAGGAATCGCAGTAAATTCTGTGAAATCAGCGTTTGGTTCTAGCCCTGCATCGTCAACTACTGCGTAGTTAACTGTTGGATTTTCCTTAGCTGATGCAATGATCGCACCTGCGATTGCAAAACCTACACCGATGATCAAATTACATCCTTGATCAACAAACTTCTTAATATTTGGTGCGTACTCTGCACCTGAAGCAGCAGGTAGGTATGAAACTTCTACGTTCTCATTTTCCGCTGCACTTGCTTCAGCGCCAGCCCATGAGGCTGCGTTAAATGACTTGTCATCTACGCCACCAGTATCGAGTGCTAAGCATGCTTTGGTCGTTGCAGTTGCGCTATCTGTTGAATCAGAACTTGAACATCCTGAAAGTGCGAATGCGCTCGCAACAGTGGTAGCCGCAAGAATGGCTACTAGCTTTGATTTCTTCAATTTTCCTCCAAGTTGTATGAAACGGGGGTTTTCGCAAGTTTTACTACCCAAGTAAGTACACAAGTACCTCTCAGATAGCTCCTCTTAGTACTGTCGAGCCTAGTATCAAAATGGCATTTAACCCAGCGAAATTTCAAGAAATGACCAAAAAATAGGCAACATTTACAAAAACTCTAGAGGCGTACTTTAAAGTTTGGCAGCTGTTCGTGAGGCAACAGCGATAGAAGCCTTAAAAGTTAGTAGCTTTGGCGCCCAGATCAAGAGCTCAATATTGCCACCAGTAATGCCATAACTGCGTCCATAAATACCTTGAACTGGATCCAGAATATCGATGATCTGCTGATCTTTGATTGTCGAAGTTACTAAATCTAAAATTACGTTATCTACTCGCTTGGAAATAGCGCCAAGAAGATATTTCTTGTTCGCAGAAGTGACGGTCAAATATTGATCAGGCTCAATGGTAATAACACCAACTTCGGCAGCGTTTTTCTTCTTAGTCTCGTTGTATTTAACGACTGTTGTAAAAATTTCGTTAACAGAACCAGCGACGGCAACAAAGATAACATCATTGCCCTCAGCGATTAGTGTCTTCGTTAGCTCGGCTAAACCGGTGGCGGCACTTTTTAAAGTTAACTTAACTTTTTTCTTTGCCGCATTTGCCCCCAGCGTAAAGCCAGTTTCCAAATCTAAATTTGTGGAATTCGAAATCAAAGCAACTTTGCCAGTTTTAGAAACTCGAGCTGCAGCTGAACCTGCCAAGTACCCAACTTGCTTATCATTAAAAATCAATGAAGCAATACTCAAGTCAGCAATTGAAGCATCATTTAAAATCGAGAATTGCTGAGTTGGAAATTCCCTAGCTAAATTAGTTATAACTTTGGCATATGCAGAACCAATCGCCAAAATTGGCGAGCAACCTTTTGCGATCATCGCACGAAGTCGCTTCTCCCGATCAACTTCACTTCCATCGGTTATAAACCCTTCAAAACTAAATGTTAGAGTCTTCTTTGCTTTAACTAAACCAGCAAGAACTGCGTCGTTGTATGAGCGATCGCCTGGCCCACCCAAATCATAAGCAACGCAAAAATTGACTGGATTTGCGGCGGTAGCTGCACTTGAATTAATTGGCACCATTACCGAAGCAGTAATTGCAATGCTTAGAAGTAAGGCTTTGCGAATCATTGGACGATGCCTAGATTTCGGTAAGTTGAATCAATGGTCTCGGTGGCAATTTCTCGAGCTTTACGTGAACCTTCATGCAGGATTGAAAGTAAGTGCTCTTCATCTTCAAGCAACTCAAGTGCTTGGGCGCGAATTGGGCGGAAATACTCAACTACTACTTCAGCCACAGCCGCCTTGAAATCTCCGTAACCTTTATCAGCAAATTCAACTTCTAGATCAGCAATTGACTTGCCCGACAAGGTTGAATGAATAGTAAGTAAGTTGCTAATCCCTGGCTTTGCTTTCTCATCAAATTTCACTTCTCGCTCTGCATCCGTTGCAGCGCTCTTAATCTTTTTAGCATTTGATTCAGGGGTATCCATGATTTCTAGCACCCCAGAAGTAGACCCAGAAGATTTACTCATCTTGGCAGTAGGGTCTTGTAAGTCATATATCTTGGCGCCAGATTTAAGAATGTAGCCCTCAGGAATTCGGAAAGTATCACCATAACGAGTATTAAATCTCGTAGCGAGATCTCTAGTTAATTCAATGTGTTGACGTTGGTCTTCGCCAACTGGAACTTGATGAGCTTGATATAAAAGAATGTCAGCAGCCTGCAGCATTGGGTAGGTAAATAGACCAACTCGGGCTGAATCTGCACCACCTTTAGCTGACTTATCTTTAAATTGGGTCATTCGGTTTGCTTCACCAAAACCAGCGATGCACTCCATGATCCAACCCAATTGATTATGTTGCGGAACTTGAGACTGCACAAAAAGAGTAGATTTATCCGGCGAAATTCCCAACGCAATCAACTGGGCCGCAGAGGCTAAAGTTCGTTTACGCAATAGTGCTGGGTCAGTGTCACCAGTGAGTGCGTGTAAATCAACTATGCAGTAAAAAGCATCATTTCCATCTTGTAGTGCGACCCATTGCTTTAAGGCGCCAACATAATTACCTAGGTGAAAAGATTCACTAGTTGGTTGAATTCCCGAGAGAATTCTCTTTTGCGCGCTCATGAGGTTTATTCTCGCATGAATTATGCGTTGCGTGAGATTAAAAGCTGGCCTACTCGCTTGCCGTCCATAGATAAAACAGTTATTCGCAAGCCATTCACGCTGACCACATCATTTTCAACTGGGATTCGCCCGAGAAAGTGCATGACAAAGCCACTTGCAGTTTCATATGGACCTTCAGGTATCTCGATCCCGGCATCATCAAGCAGGTCTTCGAGTGAGGTCAAACCATCGATTTCAAAGTCATTTGTGCGTGCTTCAAAGGCAATCTCTTGTTCATGGTCATCATATTCATCACGAATATCACCGATTAAACATTCGACCAGATCTTCTAAAGTAATGATGCCATCGGTGCCACCATACTCATCAAGCACGATTGCTAAATGTTGACCTTGTTTACGCATCTCAGTTAGCGCCGGCAAAATTCCTTTAGTGCCAGGCAAAAATATGATGTTACGTACTAACTCCTGGATTTTTCCACCAGGAGTCACCAATGAAGTATCAAGCAAGTCGCGAACATGGATGAAGCCAATTACTTCATCAGATGATCCACGCACAACTGGATATCTTGAGTGGGCTTTATCAATTGCTAACCCGATGGCCTTGCCAACCGTGAAAGAAGCATCCATAAAATCAACTTCAGTGCGCGGCACCATCACTTCGTGAATTTGTCGCTCTGATGCATTAAATACTTCTTCAACGATGTCACGTTCCTCGTCGCTAAGCGCAGCATGGCCAGCGACTAGATCTAGTAACTCTTCTTCCGAAATTTGCGTGCGTTGTTCGGTTGGGTCTATCCCAAAAATGCGAACCACAAAGTCAGTTGATTTTGAAAGTAGCCAAATAACTGGGCGGAAGAGTTTTGCTAACCAATCAATAATGCCAGCCGAAGCCATCGCAATTGCTTCAGTACGAAATAGCGCTAACCGCTTCGGAACTAACTCACCGAAAACAAGTGAGAAATAAGCGATCACGATTGTGATTCCAATTAGCGATACCAAAGCTGCTATACCTTCGGACAATCCCAAATTAACTAACTCAGGTTCGACGTAAACACCTAGCCGTTCAGCACCGAGTGCTGCTGATAAAAATCCACAGAATGTGACGCCCACTTGAGCTGCCGCTAAGAACCGGTTCGGATTTTCGGCCAAAGCCGCAACACGGGCGCCTCGTCTGCCCTTTAGGGCTATCTGCTTAATCTGACTCTCGCGCAGGGAGATAAGGGCGATTTCGGCAGCCACAAATATCGAGCCCAACAGTATTAATAGAAAAACGACGGCAATATTGCCCAGAATCTGGCTAAGCGAGTGGGGCTCCATGAGAACCCCAACTATACGCGCCACGAAAGGGATTTCGCTGCCGATATTGCTCTTTGCGGCACTCGGTGGGTAGCCTTTGCGCACCGATCACGGCAACCGTCGTAATCGCCTTACTCCAACGGATCGTCGGGCACGTACCTGCCCGGATAAGGAAGAAATCAAATGGCAAATGTTGTATTCGACAAAGCATCACGTATCTACCCAGGCACAACTGTGCCCGCAGTTAATGAACTCGAACTCACTGTTAATGATGGTGAATTTCTGGTTCTAGTTGGTCCTTCAGGTTGCGGTAAATCAACTTCCCTTCGTATGTTGGCCGGTCTTGAAGAGATCGATGCCGGTCGTATTTTAATCGGTGATCGCGACGTAACAAATGTTGCGCCAAAAGATCGCGACATCGCGATGGTATTCCAGTCATATGCGCTTTACCCACACATGACTGTTGCCGAAAACATGGGCTTTGCCCTAAAGATCGCCGGCAAGCCAAAAGAAGAACGTGATCGTCGCGTTAAGGAAGCGGCAAAGTTGCTCGACCTCGAGCCATACCTTGATCGCAAACCAAAGGCACTTTCTGGCGGACAACGTCAGCGCGTAGCTATGGGTCGTGCGATTGTTCGCGAACCACAAGTTTTCTTAATGGATGAACCACTTTCAAACCTTGATGCCAAGTTGCGTGTAGCTACACGTACTCAGATTGCTGCGCTGCAGCGTCGTCTTGGAATCACAACTGTTTATGTAACGCACGATCAGGTCGAAGCTATGACCATGGGTGATCGCGTAGCAGTTCTAAAAGATGGTTTCCTACAACAAGTAGATACCCCACGTAATCTTTACGATAATCCAGCAAATGCTTTCGTGGCTGGCTTCATCGGATCTCCTGCAATGAACTTGCTAAATGCACCTATCTCAGGTGGAAAAGCAATGTTGGGATCTCTTGGTATTGATGTTCCGGCAAGCGCTGGCGCAACAATTACAGTTGGTATTCGTCCAGAAGGCTTTACTCCTTCAACAAAGGGCTTTGATGTTCTAGTTGAAGTTGTTGAAGAACTCGGTGCTGATGCATTCGTATACGGAACTCCAGTTGATACTTCAGTTAAGTTTGC
>CAMCXZ010000030.1 GCA_945883725.1 Bifidobacterium breve
GGTAAGCCACTTGCTAATGCAATTGTTTGGCAAGACACTCGCACCACGGCTTATCTAGATAGTTTTAGCGCTGCGATAAAGGAAGAAATAGTCCATAAAACCGGCTTGGCGATAGCGCCATACTTTTCAGCTAGCAAAATTTATTGGCTTATGAATAACGTTCTTGCGGTTAAAGAGGCAGTTAGTTCACAAACAGCTCGATTTGGAACTATTGATTCTTGGCTACTTTGGAATTTATCTGGCGGTGCTAATGGCGGCGTGCATCTAACTGATGTCACAAATGCCAGCCGCACAATGTTGATGAACTTAGAAACTCTTGATTGGGACCAATCTCTACTAGCTCAATTTGATATTCCACTTTCGACGCTTCCCCAAATTAGATCTTCTGGTGAAATTTATGCAACCACTGATCCAAACGGTCCATTCGGAACCGCCATACCGATTGCTGGAATTCTGGGTGACCAACAGGCTGCCATGGTTGGCCAACTTTGTTTCGCGCGCGGAGATTCTAAAACCACATATGGCACCGGAAACTTTGCGCTATTAAATACTGGCGATGAAATTGTCAGATCAAAAAATGGCCTTTTAACCACAGTGTGTTTTAAATTCGGTGAGCAACCAGTTCAATATGCACTGGAAGGCTCAGTGGCCGTAACTGGTTCTGCGATTCAATGGTTGCGAGACCAACTGGGAATAATTTCTAGCGCTAGCGAAATAGAAAACTTGGCTGCCTCAGTTCCAGATACTGATGGGGTTTATTTTGTGCCCGCATTTTCTGGCTTATTTGCACCCTATTGGCGCAGCGATGCACGCGGAGTAATTGTTGGGTTAACTCGCGCAGCAACTAAGGCTCATCTTGCCAGAGCCGCTCTTGAAGCGATCTGCTATCAAACTCGCGAGATTATGGATGCTATGTCAGCTGACAGTGGAGTCTCATTGACCCAGATGCGAGTTGATGGCGGCATTACCAATAACGCTCTGTGCATGCAGATGCAGGCCGACATCTTAGGTATCGAAATCTCTCGCCCAGTTATTGTCGAAACCACTGCGCTAGGGGCCGCATACGCTGCTGGCCTAACAATTGGATTCTGGAAAGATCGTGCTGAGATTTCGGGGCAATGGAAAGAGTTCCATCGCTGGCATCCAACATCTACGCAGGCAGAACGTGAGAAAGGCTTCGCTAACTGGCGCAAGGCGATCGAACGAACTCTGAATTGGGCACAGTAGACTTCAATTCATTATGAGCGTTGCTAAGTTGCCAGCTGATATCACGCGCACTGATCGCCAAATGGCCGATGGTCGCACCATTCGCTACTACGACACCAAAGGGCAAAGTCGCAATGCGCAAGATCAGCGCCCAGCTGAATCTCAACCACAAATTGGTGAACTGCGTTATGACGCACTCGTTGGTGAATGGGTTGCGGTTGCTTCCCATCGACAAAATCGTATCTTTTTACCACCTAAAGAACTTTGCCCACTCTGCCCCACATCTGAAAATCCAGGCGAACTATTAACTGAAATTCCAGAATCAGATTTTGAAGTAGTGGTATTCGATAACCGCGGCCCATCTTTCCGCCCACCTGCCGGAGAATTTGAATTACCAGATGCGCTAAGTACGCAAACTGCCGAAGGTAAGACTGCTGGTAAATGCGAAGTTATTTGTTTCGCAGCAGATCATGGAAAATCCTTAAAGGATTTAGCGCCATCGCAAGTTCGGATAATTCTGGAAGCTTGGAAAGATCGAGTTCGCGAGCTCTCGCAAGCAAGTTACATTGCCCATATCGCCCCGTTTGAAAATCGTGGTGAAGAAGTAGGCGTAACTCTCTCGCACCCACATGGGCAAATTTATTCGTATCCATTCTTGCCACCACGTGTTGAGAAAATGCTAGCTGCAGCGCAAGAACATAAAGATCGCACGGGGCGAGTATTACTTGACGATGTTGTTGCTCGCGAGATTAAAGATGGCGATCGCATAGTTGCTCGTAACGAGCACTGGATTGCTTTTGTTCCATACGCTGCGCGATATCCATTTGAAATCCATGTGGCTCCACTAAATCCAGTTGCCGACTTAGCTGAACTAGATGAAGCCGCTTCAAATGCTTTCCCCGAGATCGCTCTCGAAGTTTTAAATCGCCTCGATGGCGTTTTCGGTATTGAAATGGCTTACATCGCCACTTGGCATCAAGCGCCAGTTCGAGTTGGGCGCGATGTAATGCGGCTGCATTGGCAGATAACTAGCGTTCGTCGCCAACCAGGTAAATTAAAGTACTTAGCTGGTTCGGAATCTGCCATGGGTGCTTTCATCATGGATCTAAAGCCAGAACAATCAGCGAAGCAATTACGCGAAGTTAAACTTTAATTAACAGGCGTAACTGAAATAACTTCGACGCCACCAATTGCGGTAAGAACTTCGATTAAGTCACTCGGGTCAGAGCCGGGCACGGCAACAGTAATGTCGTCATAGCCACGGCCATCTTCAGATTTCATAACGACTAAGCCGCGAATATCGCCACCAGCAAAACCAATTGCCGAAGCAACCGCGCCTAATGAGCCGGGACGATCTGGAAGAACGACCTGTAATCTGAATTGAGCCATGGCTAAACCTTACCGAAAAAGTATTTAGCAGGCGTTAACGCCATTAGTTTGAAGCCGCTTGACCGAGAGTTACCTTAAATGTCTTCAAGCCACCATTATTTGGTAGATCTACGATGAGGGTAATGGTGCTTCCGGGTATAGCAGCACGAATACGTACGATGGCTGAAACATAATCAGTTATCTTGAAACCTTCAATTTTTGTGATGACTGAACCAGCTGGAATTCCAGCTTTTTCAGCACCTTCGCCAGGGGTTAACTTGATAATTTTAGCGCCGATTCCAGTGTAAGCGGTATCAAAGGAAACGCCGAGTACCGGTCTAGTTGATTTACCTGTTGCAATAATTTCCTCAATTACGCGCTTTGCTTCATTGATTGGAATTGAAAAACCTAAACCAATTGAACCGCTGGCACCACCAGATGAGAGCGTTGCAATCGCTGAATTGACTCCAATTAGTTTGCCTGCTGTATCTACTAGAGCGCCACCGGAATTACCTGGGTTAATGGCAGCATCTGTCTGAATCGCATTTACATATGATTCCGAGCCATCGCTTCCGGTAATAACTGGGCGATTAAGTGCCGAAACAATTCCTGAAGTCACCGTGCTGGCAAGACCTAGTGGTGAACCAATCGCAATCACTGGATCGCCAACGCTGACCTTTGCTGAATCCCCTACCTTTATGACCGGTAGATTTCCAGTCTTAACCTTTAGAACTGCGATGTCGTATGCAATATCGCGACCAACAATAGTTGCTGCCAAAACATCGCCATTTAACAATTCCACTTCGATAGTTCCGCTAGTAACGGCTTCTTCAATTACATGGTTATTTGTAATGATGAAACTTTCAGTCGCACTAGTTTTATAAATTGAGCCAGAACCTGTGCCGCCACCTGTGCGAGTTTTTACCGAAATCGATACGACTGTAGGCGTTACGGCAGCCGCAACTGATTTAGCATCAATGCCGGTGCCTGAACCTAAATCAACCAAGGTGCGAGTCTTCGAGCAGGTGCCATTAACCGACAAATACATAGCCTGAGTACGAGTATCAACACACGCTTGCACTGTGCCGGTGTTCGAAGTCGCAGCTGTCGCAATGCCGCCTGTGATTAGCGCTCCCGCGATAAAGCCAGCCACTACTTTTTGGGTTCCTTGGAATTTCATCCTTATGCCTCTCATACTAGAACTACCCAGTCGCCAGTTATTTTCACTTTGACTGTCGGCAGCGCATCACGAGTTGGTCCCGCAATAACACCACCATTTTTAAATGGATCAAACTCTGCCCCATGACAAGGGCAGTACAAACTTTTCTTTGTACTCTCATAAGCAACAGTGCACCCCTGATGAGTGCAAGTTGCTGAATAGGCAAAGACGCCAGTTTTAGTACGAAAGAGAATGGCCGGCATGCCGTTGCTAAGGGCAAACTGGTGAGTTTCACCAACCTTGATTTTTGCTAACTTGATAATTTGGCTAGAACCAGAAACTGTGGTCGCAGAATTTTCTGACACCTTTGCAAACGTTTTGCCTACTAGTGCTGAAGCAATTGCGGCCACACTTAAAGTACCAATTCGAATTGCGCCCCGGCGATCAAGTGCGACATCTACTGTTCTACGGTTTCCTACCAAAGTTAAGAAGTAAACCAACCAGAGAACTGCATATGCCGTATTACTGGCCAGGAAAAATGGCGAAACGTAAAATGTGCTAGCAAGCCACAGAATGATTGAGGTTATGAATCCGCCAAAGGCGGCGGTAGTTGGTGCAATCCAAAGTAGCGTCGCGAGCCCGATTGCAAATTCAGAGAAAATTACAAAAATACCAACTGCAATTGCGTGTTCACTTAGATTGTTAAAGAGCCAACTAACTGGCGAATTAGTAGAAAAACCAATTAATTGATCACCGATAAATCCGGTGGCACCTTTGGTTAAGAAACCAGGGTCTGTCGCTTTATCCCAACCGGCATAAATCCAAGTAAAAGATAACCATGTGCGCAGAACTCTGATCGCCCAACTCTGAGCACGCCAAGAGTCGGCGATACCCTTCTGGGTCATTCTGCGGTAAGCCATGTGAAAAAACCTATCTCTTGAGCACTGAGAAGAAGGCTAGTTTAGGCTGAGAGTCGAATTAGAGCTCCCTGACTTGGATTCGAACCAAGAACCTGCCGGTTAACAGCCGGCTGCTCTGCCATTGAGCTATCAGGGATTGCGAAGGCCAAACTCTAGCGTAATTATTGCGATCGGTAAAAATGACCGCTGAAACTAGCCAATTAAAGGCCGCCGACTGCCAAATCATGGAGTCCGCGTCTAGTGCTTTCCAGCGAAACTAAAGTAGCAAATGCGGCGTTGTATTCGGCCTCATTTTCAACTGGGTTTAACCTCTGCAAACTAGATTTCAGATCAGCGATCGCGCGCGAGACAGAGACTTCACGCAATCTGGCAATAATACTGGAAACATAAATTTGCGAGATTTCGCCATCGGTGCGAATTGGTTCAACTGAGAGTTCGGTAAATAGTGCTTTCATATTTTCATTTGTAACTAATTCAATCGTCAACGGCCGATCGACGGCAACTACATCAATTACCGCACGCAACTCTTTATATGCCGGATGGGTAAATGCTTCGGCCTCAATTTCTGGCCAACCACTGGCAAGTTCTGGCATCTGCACTTTGGCTTTCAGAACTTCGCGTTCTAGCATCAATCGTGGATCACTTGGGTCTGGTCGCCAATTTTGTTCGGGCACTTCTTCGGTAGTTGAATCTGCGCTATTTGAAATAGTTGGCTTAAATCCACGGGCCACTGCTTTACTAACAACATCTGTCTCTAGCCCAATCCAACCAGCTAGCAATCTGGTGTATTCCGGGCGCAAAGATTTATCACGAATTTGCGCAACTAGGGGCGCGGCGGAATTTAATGCGTTAACGCGACCTTCGGCAGATTCCAATTTATGTTTTGCCAATTCGGCTCTAATAGCAAACTCAAAAAGTGGCACCCGCTTTGCAATTAAATCTCGCAGCGCTAAATCACCTTTATGTTGCCGTAGCTCGGCTGGATCTAAGCCATCGGGTTCAACTGCGACATAAGTTTGTGTTACAAATTTCTGATCATCGCTAAATGCTCGAAGGGCAGCCTTTTGCCCAGCAGCATCACCATCAAAAGTAAAGATAACTTCACCGCGGAAAGCATCATCATCCATCAATAATCTGCGCAATATTCGAATATGGTCGGCGCCAAAAGCAGTTCCACAAGTCGCAACCGCCGTTGGAATACCCGCCAAATGTGCGGCCATTACATCGGTATAGCCCTCGACAATTACCGCTTGGCGCGACTTAGCAATATCTTTCTTTGCCATATCAAGGCCATAAAGAACTTGGCTCTTCTTATAGATCGGCGTCTCTGGGGTATTTAAATACTTTGGTCCTTGATCCTCGGCATCACTGGCTAACTTGCGCGCACCGAAACCAACGACATCGCCCGAGATATCCCTAATCGGCCAAGTTAAACGATTACGGAATCGATCGATTGGGCCGCGCTCGCCCATCTTAGAAAGACCCGCAGTTTCAAGTTCATCGATGGTGAAGCCAAGAGCACGTAAATGTTTAGTTAGTGAATCCCATTCATTTGGCGCGTAGCCAACTCCGAATTGTTCGCATGCTGCTTTATCAAAACCGCGCTTAGTCATCAATTCGCGGCCATATGCGGCCCCTTCGGATTTGTTTAATTGTTCTTGATAAAACTTAGCTGCTTCAGCATTTGCAGCGATTAATCGGGAACGTTGCCCGGCCGGTGCTGCCGTGCCCGAAGAGTTTTCGTCATAGCGCAATGTGTAGCCAATACGATCCGCTAATCGTTCGATTGTTTCAGTGAAAGATAAATGATCCATCTTCATTACAAAAGCGATTACATCGCCACCAGTCTGGCAACCAAAGCAATGGAAATATCCTTTAGAAGGCGTTACATGGAAAGAGGGCGACTTTTCATCGTGGAAAGGGCACAAACCTTTTTTCTGACCGCCGCCAGCAGATTTGAGTTGCACATAATCGCCCACAATTTCATCAATGGGTGCATGGTCGCGAACGTAGGCAACATCTTCATCTCTAATTCGACCGCTCATGATTTAAGTAGTCTATCCAGTCATGCAAACGCGGGCATGAAGTCCGTATGCGCCAGGGTCAGTTAAGCCAGCAACTTGATCAATAATCACACGTAGTTTCTCGGCATCATTTGATGCGTGCTGCCAATCATCTAAAAAGACTGAATCTAGGTACTTTGGCCCAGCGGCATAAAGTGCTTCTACCAGTTCACCAATCAGCGTCTGCTGCTTGGCATAGCGCTCTTGCGATGCGGCGGCGTTAATTAAGTAATGGCCAGCAACTGCCTTTAGAAAATCAACTTCGATGATTTGATCGCGCGAGATTTCAAGGTCTGCGCTGTAACGGGTAAGGGGCCCAGCACCATGAACTTTGCGGGTTTCGATTTCAGCTGATTGCACAAAGCGGCCAATTAACTGACTGGTGGTGTCTTTTAGCCGAGCTAATGCGCGATGGCTACCATCGAAATTCTTTGGCCAACAAGAAAGTGCCTCAAGTCGAGTAAGGGCTGACTCAACTTCATTCTCAGTTGCATCACTTCCGTAATCAATGCTCATGACTTTAAATAGTTCAGTAAAATCGTTACGAAAGTTTGAAACCTTAATCTGATTAGCCACAATGGCATCTTCTAAATCATGAACTGAGTAAGAACAGTCATCAGACCAATCCATGATCTGGGCTTCGATGCATCGCTTGCCTGCTGGAGCACCTTCGCGCATCCATTTGTAGATTTCAACATCGTCATCGTAAACACCATATTTACGCGGGTTCTCACTACGCGCCCATGGGTATTTAGTTGCTGCGTCGAGTGAGGCGCGAGTTAAATTCAAGCCAACGGTTTTGCCATTGGCATCAACGCTCTTTGCCTCTATTCGCGTTAACAATCTAAAACTCTGGGCATTACCTTCAAAGCCACCGCAATCTTTAGCAAGTTCGGCCAAAGCTTCTTCGCCATTATGGCCAAATGGTGGGTGACCTAAGTCGTGAGCTAAACAGGAAGTTTCCAATAAATCTGGATCTGCGCCAAGTGATTCACCAAGTTCGCGGCCAATTTGTGCGCACTCTAATGAATGCGAAAGTCGAGTTCGTTGAAAATCATTTTCCCAAGGCACTGCTACCTGAGTTTTTGCAGCCAACCGACGAAGAGCTGCGGAATGAATTACTCGAGCTCGATCGCGCATAAATTCGGTACGACCGGCACGCTTCGCTGGTTCATCAAGGAAGCGTTCTTGATCGCGCGCGGTGTAACCGATCAATTCGCTCATGGCGCTACCTTATTGAGAATGTTGTCTGAAGGTAAACGATCGCTGATCTGAACACCACGGCGGCCTAGCGTTATATAGGCTAAATAAGCCCCTGCTTCGCGAATTAAGTATTTAAATCCGCTCTTTTCCAAAGCATTAGGACCGCCTTTAACAGGTGAGCAGGTGGCAATTAGTCCACGGTCATTGGCCATGGTCATCGATCGCAAGCAATGAAATGGATCGCTAACAATAATTACATTCTTTATCTTTCGTTCGCGCATTTCAGCGGCATATAACTTGGTCGAACTTAAAGTATCGCGACCTTTTTCAAGTGCCTTAATATCTGCGTATTTAACGCCATTCTGCATCAGCCAAATACGACCAGCAGCCGCTTCAGTTGTGCGATCACCTGGTGCACCACCGCCGACTGTAATAATTTTCTTTGCTAAACCTAAATCGTAAATTCGCTTTGCCTCAGTTAAACGAGCTTCCAAAACTAATCCTGGCCGGCCATCTAGTTGCGCAGCACCTAAAACCACGATGACATCGCCATTGCGCACGGTGGGATTATTTGCGGCATACCAAGTTTTCCCAAGTGCAAAAACTGGAACCACAATCACCAGAAGAAGCAAGAAGGCAATTGCTCTGCGCAATAATTTAAAAAGAAACATTAGCCACCAGAGAACATATCTTCGAGTTCGATCTCGACAATTTCATTCGGGTCAAGTAACCAGCCATCAGGTAACGTGACTGGGCGACCATGACTGGTGCGACCTCGGGGCTTTTCACTAACTTCAACTGGATATGGTTGATCATCTAATTGATCTAGCAAGCCACGTAGCTCTGCAAGTGAACCAACCATGCCGAATTGGCGACGCATCTCGCTATTAACGCGGAAACCCTTTAGATACCAAGCCATATGTTTACGCAGATCGCGACAACCACGATCTTCATTTTCAAAGTAATCCACAATTAATTCACCGTGGCGATACATTACTTCGCGAACTTCAAAAAGTGTGGGCAGAGCTTTGCTCTCGGTTCCGGAAAATGCGGCAACTAAATCAGCGAACAACCAAGGTCGGCCTAAGCAGCCGCGTCCTACAACCACGCCAGCGCAGCCAGTTTCAGCGACCATTGCTAGGCCATCGGCGCCCGACCAGATATCGCCATTGCCCAAAACAGGTACACCAGTTGGCTTTAAGTGCTCAACTAGCTGCGTAATAGCTGACCAATCAGCTTTTCCTTCATACATCTGTTGAGCTGTGCGAGCATGTAGAGCCACCCATGCCACACCTAAGTTGGCAGCCGATGTTGCTGCTTCTAAATAAGTTTCGTGATCGCTATCGATACCGATGCGCATTTTCACAGTTACTGGAATCCCAAATGGTTTGGCCGCTTCAACGGCAGCGCCCACAATTGAGGTAAAGAGATTGCGCTTATACGGAAGCGCAGCCCCGCCACCTTTGCGAGTTACTTTCGGAACTGGGCAACCAAAGTTCATATCAATGTGATCAGCTAAATTCTCTTTAGCAAGCATCGTTACTGCAGCACGCATGGTGTGTGGGTCGGTTGAATAAAGTTGCACAGATCTTGGCCATTCGCCAGCCCCTGGTGCGATCATGCGCAAAGTATCAGGGCGTCGTTCTAACAGCGCACGAGCTGTAACCATCTCAGAAACAAATAAGCCAGCTCCTTGTTCGCGACATAACATGCGAAAAGCAGAGTTGGTGATTCCGGCCATTGGTGCCAATACCACCGGCGGATCAATAAAGTGATCGCCAGTTGCTAGTGGCAAACGCAGCGGTTTTAGCAACCCAGCAGACGTGGTGCTAACCATGACTCCACCTGATCGATGCTGATTCGCTCTTGCGCCATTGTGTCGCGATCGCGAATTGTCACAGCATTGTCATCAAGAGTTTCGAAATCAATGGTGATGCAATATGGAGTTCCGATTTCATCTTGGCGACGATAACGGCGACCAATTGCACCAGCATCATCGAAATCAACATTCCAATTCTTACGCAACGCAGTTGCAAGATCACGAGCTTTAGGTGATAAGTCAGCATTACGTGAAAGTGGCAAGACCGCTACCTTCACTGGCGCAATACGATGATCAAACTTAAGCACGGTGCGCTTTTCCATCTCGCCCTTAGCATTTGGTGCTTCATCCTCTGTGAAAGCATCCATCAAGAAAGTAAGTGCGCAGCGATCAACACCTGCTGCTGGCTCAATTACAAACGGTGTCCAGCGTTCATTTTTCTCTTGATCAAAGTAGGAAAGATCTTTGCCAGAGGCTGCCGAGTGCGCTTTTAAGTCGAAATCTGTGCGGTTTGCAATGCCTTCTAGCTCGCCCCACTCGGTACCGGCGAATTCGAATTTATATTCAATATCAGCTGTGCGCTTTGAGTAGTGAGATAACTTCTCTTTTGGATGATCATAAATACGCAAACGATCTGGATTGATACCAAGATCCTTATACCAAGCCAGACGGTAATCAATCCAGTATTGATGCCAATCTTCATCGGTGCCAGGGACTACAAAGAATTCCATTTCCATCTGTTCAAATTCACGAGTACGGAAAATAAAGTTTCCAGGGGTAATTTCATTACGGAAAGATTTACCAATCTGACCAATACCAAATGGCGGCTTCTTGCGCGATGTAGTCATTACTTGATCAAAGTTAATGAAAATACCTTGCGCAGTTTCCGGGCGTAGATAAGCTAAACCAGATTCATCTTCAACTGGTCCTAGGTAAGTCTTTAGCAATCCGCTAAATTGTTTTGGTGTAGTGAACTGACCTTTATTGCCACAAGCTGGGCAATTAACATCGGCCAAAGATTCTGGCGCTTTCTTATGCTTTGCCTCGTAAGCTTCTTCTAAATGATCGGCGCGATAACGCTTATGACAAGAAGTACATTCGGTTAGCGGATCACTAAATGTTGCGACGTGACCTGAAGCTTCCCAAACTTCGCGAGCCAGAATCACGCAAGAATCGATACCGACGACATCTTCGCGACCCATCACCATGGACTTCCACCATTGGCGCTTAATATTATTTTTTAATTCAACTCCGAGTGGGCCGTAATCCCAAGATGCGCGCAAGCCGCCATAAATTTCAGAGGAAGGAAAAACGAATCCGCGGCGCTTAGCCAGGCTGACGATATTTTCTAAACGATCTACGGCCATAGGGGAAAACCTCATCCGGTAAATAAGAGCCGGTGAATATGGTTTTATCCATCCGGCTGGCTGTCGGCGCAACGCAACGCTCGTTGAATTACGTAAGCCAAATTTTACTCGGTAACTGGCAGTTCGTACGCACCTGGTTCATCAATAGCCAAAGCTAAAACTGGAATCGCCTCTAATTTGGCGCGATTTGAACTTAGTGCGCGACGATAGGAACCCACATTTTGCCAACGAGTAACAATTGTCCAGAGCCCGATCTCATCTAGGTTCTGACCAATTTCGCCATCGATATACCCAGGGGCAGCGGCCAATGCAGCCAAGGCCACGCTCAATTGCGCCTCAAACTGGGCAGCTTGGCCGAGTGGAACCTCAAATCTGGCGATTGCGATCATGTGTTGAGCCTAGTGGTTCGGATATGGAAATGAAAATCATTTTCATTTGTGATATGTTCCCTTCATGAATATCGCAATCGCACTCGCCGCATTAACAGCAATCGCAACCACCGCAGGTGGTTTTCTCGCAATTAAGTCCAAGGATCGCCTGCACTTAGTTCTCGGACTATCTGCTGGTCTTTTGCTTGGTTTAGTCGCCTTTGACTTGTTACCTGAAGTTTTTGAATTAGGAACTCAGGAAATCTTCCACGCTCCTGCAGTTTCCGTTGCACTCATTGGCGGATTCCTACTACTTCACTTCTATGAGCAACTATTCGGTTCACACGAACCAGCTGAATCCGATTATGGCCATGACCATGAGCACTCTTCAAATATTGCGGGTGGCCTTGGCGCAATAGCAATGGGTGGCCACGTTTTCCTAGATGGTCTGGCTCTGGGCGTTGCATTCAAAGTTAGCTCTGATTTAGGAATTGCGGTATTCATTGCACTTCTAGTGCATGCCTTTAGCGATGGTTTAAATACTGTCTCATTCTTAATCAAAAGTGGAAAATGGGGTCGCAAAGGAATTTGGTTGCTGGGCGTAGATGCAATAGCTCGAGTTAGCGGAGCAGCACTTGGCACAACTCTTGCCCTTAGCAATAATGTGATCGCGATCTATCTAGCAGTATTTGCTGGAATCGTAATTTACTTAGCTACTTCACATATTTTGCCAGAAGCACACTCACGGCATTCTTCTAAGCTAACAATTCTGGCAACCATATTTGGAGTACTAGTGATGTGGGGTCTAGTCAGTTATCTACATAGTGGTGATGCCCATGCTCATGGCAGCGAAACTGCTATTCATGAAGATGCGGATCATCACGACGAAGAATCTGAACATCATGACGAAGAAACACATGATGATGAGGCAGATCATCACGACGAAGAAATGCCAGCCGGATAATGAGCCGTTCAAACCCAAGAGTACTTAGCACTTTAGAGCGCGCTGGCGGATTCGCAAGTGCTCAAGAGGTTTATCGTCTTATGCAGCGTGAAGGCGAAAGCATTGGTTTAACTACGGTTTATCGCTCTTTACAGAGCCTAGTAAATGACAAAATCGTTGATGTACTAAGACGCGATGATGGTGAGGCTATCTATCGTCTCTGTGGAGATGCCCACCATCATCACTTAGTCTGCAAAGGCTGCGGCGATACCGTTGAAATTGAAGGTGGCGCAATCGAGAAGTGGGCCAAAACAATGGCTGAAGAATTTGGCTTTCGCGAAGTCGGTCATACCGCAGAAATATTTGGCCTCTGTCAGAAGTGTTAAATCATGGGCGACTTTAGGGGCATTCCTACCTGTGCATGTCCAGCGTGTGGTTCTCATTTGATTGAGATAACTGCGTCATTTTGTCCTCATACCTATGAAATTGAAATGTATCTGCTTGATAACGCGCGCTGCGCACTCTGTCACGCCTATCTAACCGCGCCAACACCAATTGATCATCCAGCCGCTTAGGCCAGGCTATGCCTTACCGAATCTTCGATCTCTAGTTGAATATTCTTCGATAGCTCGCCACAAAGTTTTGCGATCCACATCTGGCCATAAGACATCAAGGAATACCAACTCGGCATAAACCGATTGCCAAGGCAAGAAGTTGCTGGTGCGTTGTTCACCCGATGAACGTAAGAACAAATCCACATCACTCATCTTGGGTTGGTTTAAATACTTAGCAAATGTTTTCTCGGTAATGGCATCCGCCTTAATCTTGCCGCGCTTCACATCGCGAGCTAATTCAGTTGCTGCATCAACGATCTCAGAGCGGCCGCCATAGTTAACGCACATATTCAAAGTTAAAGTTTTATTCTTAGCAGTTAGCTCTTCGGCAATTTCGAGTTCATTGATCACGCTCTGCCAAAGTCGTTTTGGCCGGCCCACCCAGCGAATGCGCACACCCATCTCATTCATCTGATCGCGACGGCGACGAATCACATCGCGATTAAAGCCCATTAAGAATTTAACCTCTTCAGGTGAACGTCGCCAGTTCTCAGTACTAAAGGCATATGCGCTGATCTCTTTAACGCCAAATTCAATTGCGCCTTCAACCACATCAAATAGCGCTGCTTCACCTGCTTCATGGCCAGCCGTGCGCGGCAAGCCACGCTTCTTAGCCCAACGACCATTGCCATCCATCACGATTGCAACGTGATTTGGAATTTGAATCTTGCTCATACCCGCTCCACCATCGGCATGCTACGCAAGCCACGTTCTAAGTGCCAGTGTAGGTAGGCGGTAATTAAGCCATTTGCTTCGCGGCGATTACGAAGTTCACTTGCACTCGCACTCTCCCAATCACCCGACAGTAGATCGCCCATAAGTTTTAGCGTTTCAACTGCCGGGGTTGCAGATGCTGATGGGCGGCAATCTAAACAAACTGAACCGCCACCAACTAATGAGAAGTAACGATGGGGTCCTTCTTTTTCACATCGTGAACAGTTAGTCATTGAAGGCGCGTATCCCCCGATGGCTAATGAACGCAATAAGAAAGCATCGAGAATAAGTGATGAGTCATAACGCTTTTCAGCTAATACTTTTAGCGCACCGACTACTAAGTTAAATTCTTGTAGCGCTGGTTCTCGTTCTTGTGGAGTAAAGCGTTCGGTGGTTTCTAGAATCGCAGAGGCAATAGTCCAGCGCTGATAATCATTTGCGAGCTCTTCGCCGTAGTTAGCAATTGCTTCGACTTGTGTGACAGTGTCGAAGGTCTTTCCAATATGTAATTGAATATCAACATGGCTACCGGGCTCAAGGCGTGCACCAAATTTAGACATCGTGCGACGAACGCCCTTTGCCACACCACGAACGCGACCATGTTCGCGAGTAAGCATGGTGATAATGCGATCGGCTTCACCCAATTTCTGGGTGCGCAGAATTAACGCTTCATCACGGTAGAGGCTCACTGGCCTAAAGTAACGGGATCAGTTAGCGAATAGCGCGATTGATCGCCGAAACCACGGCTTTTAGTGAGGCAGTAGTGGTATTTGGATCAATTCCAACACCCCAGAAAACTTCATCGCCGATTGCGCACTCAAGATAGGCAGCAGCCGAAGCATCGCCACCTGCACTAAGTGCATGCTCGTAATAATCCAGAACTCGAACATCTACGCCATAGGCCTGCAAAATATTGCAGAACGCCGCAATTGGGCCATTGCCTTTGCCACTTAGTTCAACTAGCTGGCCGCGATCTAAGATTGAAATAGATAACTGCACATCTTCATCAAGGACAGAAGTTTGTGA
>CAMCXZ010000031.1 GCA_945883725.1 Bifidobacterium breve
CGCTTTTGAGCGATCGCTATTAGCTTTATCGACTGCCTTTTCAGCAGGAGTTTCTTTAGCCACTTACTTTCCTTTCGGTTAAACGTCGTCTGACGTTGAGGTCTGTCCCAGAAGGTACGGAGACCCACTGACGGCCACAGGACGCCTATTAGGCGCTTGTGTGCGGAGAGTGGAACCGCTCTGGCTGTGCAGGGAAATAGTATCCGAACATCTGTTCGAAAGATACTTTAAGGGGCTGACAAAGCGTCTCGCGTGTCGCGGGGTTTAAGCGGGCAGCAGAGGCGAAATTACTGGTGTTTAGCCGTTTGGTTAGGGTGCGAGCGACAAAGCGCTTTCCAGATCTCGTGGGGCTCATATCCATCGCGCAGGGCCTCATCGACTGAGCGTGAGCCGAGTTCAGAGATCGCAATATCTTTACTAAAAGAAGGTGCCCAATCAGCGCCGAAAGAAAGTTCGATTCGCTCGCGAAGATCAGAGATGCGCATTTAAAAGAGTGTGCGCTCGACTAATAACGCAGCCTCTTCAGCTGATTGTTGCGGGGTAATCGGTGCAAGCACTTGTGACTTTAACCAAGCAACTGCCAGAGATGTGCAGACTTCAAGTTTAGTTACATCAAGGATTGCGGCATGAAATTCTAACCAGAGCGGGTGTTTGCTATCGGTTAGTGCAAATGCCAACGCAGTTGGATCACTTAAACGCATCATCGCTAGTGCTTGGGATGATGAAATTTCAAGAGAGAGTTTTTCAAGTACCGCAGCCGGGGTTCCGATTGATTCCATTAAATCTCGCAAACGATTTAGCTCACTAGCTAGCAGTGCTAAAACCACTGCGCTCTTATCGCGATAGTGGTTATATAAAGTAGCGCGGGAGACTTGTGATTCAACTGAAATATCAATCATGGTTGTTGCAGTCAAACCCTTTTGGGCAATTAGATTTTTAGTAGTTTCTAAAATTGCAGATTCAGTACGACTATGAATTGCGCCCTGCCGTTGAAATTTGGGGGCGTTATTAAGCGGCGTCAACTACGGTCAACTTGATTGCTTCGCGTGAAGAAATATCGCGAGAAACATCGGAGATAACACTCGAAAGAGTTAGGCCAAGTGCGGTGCAGATTGCATTTAGAAGTTCTGACGAAGCTTCTTTTTGACCGCGTTCTACTTCAGATAAATAACCAAGTGATACTCGAGCATCGCGAGCAACATCGCGAAGTGTGCGACCTTGCGTAGTGCGAGCAGCACGAAGGGATTGACCAACGCTGGTGCGTAGAAGAACGACCATTGGATACCCCTTTCGTTTTCTTGAAATTACAGTGTCTTAAGGATACGGGCAAATGCCGCAATTGCACCTGCAATTGTTGCGTTTCGAACGATTTCACGCGTGCCCGATAGTTCTAACTGCAAAGTTTGTGAAATTGGGCCATCGATAGCAACCCATACGGTTCCGGCCGGCACGCCATCGACGGGGCCTGGCCCTGCCACCCCGGTCGTTGAAATAGACCACGTTGAGCCCATTAAATCCTTGATTCCATGGGCCATGGCCGCTGCAACCTCTTCGCTAACTGCACCGAGCTCAGAGATTAGCTCCTCTGGAATCTGCAGTAGCGAACTCTTAATTTCATTTTGATAGGCAGTGACTGAACCACGAAAAACTTGCGATGAGCCAGGCAGTGAAGTGAAAGCTTGCGCTAGTCCCCCACCAGTTAGCGATTCAGCTACCGAGATACTTTCACCGCGGCTAACTAAAGTTTCTAAAATATCGGAAAGACCAGCAAACTCTTCTTTCACTTTAGCGCCGATCGCACATAGTGAATTCCGGTACCGAGAGTTAGCGCAATCGCGATATACATAAAGCCATCGCGGAACCAGTAGAGCGATGTGGAAAGCGGCATGACATAAAAGCCAACCCCGAATCCTTGGAAGGTAGCTTTAAGTTTTCCACCACGATTAGCTGGAATCACACCGCGCTTAATGACTGCTAATCTAAAGAAAGTTATAAAGACTTCGCGAGACAAAATTACGATCGTGATCCACCACGGCAGGCGATCTAGAATTGATAGTGAAATCATCGCCGTTGCAATCATGGCCTTATCAGCAACTGGATCTAGAAACTTGCCCAGTTCGGTAACTGAATTACGACTTCGCGCTAACTTGCCATCTAAAACATCGGTCATGCCGATCAGGAAGAAAATTACCCAAGCAATCCATTGCCAAGTTTGATCATCGCCGCCATTTTTAAAGATGGCATAGGCGCCAAGGGGCAAGAACGCTATGCGCGCGATAGTTATCGAGTTTGGCAGATTTAATTCTTTAGCCATGAAATTAACCAATTGCCTCGGCGACTAGATCAGCGCCTAGTGAATCAACGACCACGCCCTTAACGTATTGGCCGACCTTAAATGAGGTGCCAATAAATGATGTCGTGCCATCTACTTCAGGCCCTTGATGATCTGCGCGACCCTCTTGTAGTTCAGCATCTTCGATTAATACCGTGACTTCTTCGCCAATTCGCGCAGCTGCTCGATCAGAGACCCAGTTATCAGCTAGCGAGGAAAGGGTTTCAACGCGTTGTTTAATTACTTCTTCGACAACCTTGTCAGTCAAATTCAGCGCCTCGGTATTGTCTTCATCGCTATAACCAAAGACACCGATGGCATCTAATTTGGCTTTGCTTAAGAATTCAACTAACTCATTGAAATCAGCTTCGGTTTCACCTGGAAAGCCAACAATGAAGTTAGAGCGAATTCCAGCAGTAGGTGAAAGAGCGCGAATTTGGGAAATTAGATGCAAGAATTTTTCGTTATCACCGAAACGACGCATACGTCGAAGCACGGTGGCGCTACTGTGCTGGAAACTTAAATCAAAGTAATGTGAAACTTTCTCAGTTGCAATCATTGCCTGTAGCAAAGATGGGCGCATTTCAGCTGGTTGTAAGTAAGACAAGCGAACTCGCTGCACACCTGGGATCGCAACTAGCTCTGGCAATACCTTTTCCATCAAAGTTAAATCACCCAGATCTTTGCCATATGAAGTCGTGTTCTCGCTAACTAGGAAAAGTTCAGTTGCACCACTTTCGGCTAACCAATGGCCTTCATCGATTACCTCAGTTGGCCGACGTGAAACAAATGCCCCGCGGAAATATGGGATCGCACAGAAAGAACAACGACGATCGCAACCGGTTGCAATCTTTAGCGGTGCCCAAGGGGTATCTGTTAAACGTTTACGTGGTGCAATTTCTAACGTTTCGTCGCGTTGTGCCGCACGATCAACTGGTGAAATCGGCAGCAACGCCCGACGATCGCGTGGTGTGTGCGAAGTATGTGAGTTACCAGCCACGATTGATTGCAGACGGGCTGAGATATCTTGATAGTCATCAAAACCTAGAATTGCATCGGCCTCAGGTAGCGCGGCTGCTAGTTCGGCGCCATAACGCTCAGCCATGCATCCGACTGCTACCACTGCGCGGGTCACGCCATGACCTTTAAGGGAATTGGCTTCTAATAGCGCGTCAACTGAATCTTTTTTAGCGGATTCAATAAAGCCGCAAGTATTAACGAGGGCAACTTCGGCCGATTCAACATCATCGACTAAAGTCCAACCATCGGCTAAAAGGCGGCCAGCTAATTCTTCGGAGTCGACTTCGTTACGGGTACACCCCAAAGTTACGACTGCTACCGTGCGCTTCATTGCGCTGATCTTACTTTATTTAGCTAGTCAGCGTTGTAGGTAAGGTTTACAACATCTCCGTTGCCACCAATGGAGCCCACATCTTTGCCATTTACTGAGATATCCACGCCACCCGCGTTGCCGACTCGTAAATTAACTTGAGTGGCTTCACTAAATGACTTGCTAGTGCCCTTGCGAACTTGCCCAGAGAATAAGACTTTGCCAATTTCATTTGTGGCAAATAACCAAGAGGTTCCCCTACTTGCGACTAACTCGACGGTGACTCCCCCAGTTATTTCTGTTGAGGCACCAGCGCTAGGAGCGACAGATTCAGAAGCTGAATTAGATGGAGTAGCTGATGCTGTGATAATTATTTCTGGGTCATTGGCGTTATCAGAATCTAAAAAAAAAATTTGAGCACCGGCGAAAATAATTAGCACGGCAGCTGATCCAGCAGCTAGAACTTTCCACGAAATTCGCTTCGGCTCTTGATATGGCATCGTCACATTGTTCTCATTTAAAAGATCGCGAATAGGCTTTGCCGGAGCAGTGACTTCACTTTCAAATAAATCTAAGAAAATTCGTTCATCGACACCGAGTTTGGCAGCGATATTGCGTAGATGTCCGCGGGCATAAGTTTCACCACCGCACTTTTTAAAATTATCATTTTCCATATCGCGCAAAAGGGTTGACGGAATATTTGTTATTTTTGCAAGATCCTCAATTGACAGACGCGCGTCAGTACGTGATTTAGTAATCAACGCACCAAGGGACATTTTTAACCCGCTTTAAGTTAGCCGAATAAATCTAGAAAGGTAAGGCTAACCCTATACGATGGTAAATAGGTAGCCATAGGGTGAATAATTAAAGAGATAGCCCTTCTTCTCACCCCTAGTAATCGCGGATGGTCGCCAAAACTGAATCGAGTTCATCGGGTTTTACTAACACGGTGCGCGCCTTAGAACCTTCTGAGGGGCCGACAATTCCGCGTGATTCCATTAGATCCATCAGGCGACCAGCTTTGGCAAAGCCCACGCGAAGTTTTCGCTGCAACATTGAAGTTGAACCAAATTGCGTACCGACAACAAGTTCGATTGCTTGTAACAAAATATCTAAGTCATCGCCAATTTCTTTATCAACCATCTTGGTTGCTGCCGGTGGCGCAGTCACATCGGAACGATAACGAGGAGCCAGTTGCTTCTTAACGTGGCCCACTACAGCTTCGATCTCGCGCTCAGAAACATAAGCGCCTTGAATACGAATTGCTCGGCTGGCACCCATTGGAATAAAGAGTCCGTCACCTTGGCCAACTAACTTTTCAGCACCTGGCGTATCAAGAATTACTCGACTATCGGCTAGCGAACTCGTTGCAAAAGATAAACGAGATGGCACGTTAGCTTTAATCAGTCCAGTTACAACATCAACTGATGGTCGCTGAGTAGCAAGTACTAAGTGAATACCGGCCGAACGTGCAAGTTGAGTAATTCGGACAACTGATTCTTCAACTTCACGAGCAGCAACCATCATTAGGTCAGCTAATTCGTCGATGATCACTAATAGATATGGATAAGGCTCAATCTTGCGATCACTGCCCGGAGGCGGCACAACTTTGCCAGCGCGGACTGCTTTATTGAAATCATCAATATGTCGGAAACCAAATGTAGCTAAATCTTCATACCTCAAGTCCATCTCGCGCACTACCCAAGTGAGAGCATCGGCGGCTTTCTTAGGGCTAGTGATAATTGGTGTGATCAAGTGAGGAATATTCTCATACGCGGTTAGTTCAACTCGCTTAGGATCAATCAGAACAAGTCGAACCTCATCAGGAGTTGATCGCATCAAAATCGAGACAATCATGGCATTGATCATCGACGACTTACCTGCACCCGTTGCGCCGGCGACTAATAAGTGCGGCATTTTGGCTAGGTTTGCGCAAACGAAGTTACCTTCAACATCTTTACCGAGCGCAACCAACATTGGGTGGTGATCTTGGCCAGCCACACTTGAACGCATTACATCGCCCAGGGCCACAATCTCGCGATCGGCATTTGGAATTTCAATACCGACAGCTGACTTACCTGGAATCGGGGAGAGAATTCGCACGTCGCTGCTGGCAACGGCATATGAAATATTCTTCGATAGCGCAGTAATGCGTTCGACCTTAACCGCATTTCCCAGTTCGACTTCATACCGCGTAACGGTTGGACCACGCATGAATCCAGTTACTTGCGCATCAATTTCAAATTGTAAGAAAACTTCAGTAAGAGCGGCCACTACCATTTCATTGGCTTTACTTTTAGCTTTGGCAGCCGGCCCAGTGCGCAGTAGATCATGGGACGGAAGTTCATAGATGGCATCACTTGAGAGCATAAGTTGCTCAGGTCTAGCAGTGCTGGCCGGAACTGGAACTGCGGCCGGTGGAATAATTGTGGCCACTGGAACTTCGACCGTAAACTCTTCGTCGAAACTCTCTTCGTCTAAATCTTCATCATCTTTATGCTTATTCCATTCGGCAACTACTGGTGTTTCAAATGGCGGGGTATCGGTAACTTCAAACTCTTCTTCGCTGCGATCAGGGCGCTTGGAATTCAACCAGGTCGCAGTATTTTTAATTCGCGTGATTACTGAAGAAACTGGCGTCGCAGTAGTAACTAATAAACCGAAGCAGAAGAGCAGAATCAAAACTGGATATGCCAATACATCCGTCATCAATACAACTAGTGGTTGCGAGATTCCGTAACCTAACCAGCCACCTCCTTCATGCATCGCCGTTGTGCCAGTGCCTGGCGCTGCATTTAAAAGGTGAGCAATTCCGGTGGTGCTAAGCAATAGTGCAATTGTGCCAACTACGATTCGACCGGTTGCCGCTTTTTTATCTGGTGAATGAAAAAGCCGAAAAGCAAAATAGCCAAGAACCAAAGGTGTAAAGACTCCGATGCGACCAAAGCCACCGTAGAAGAAACTAGCAAGTGCGCGGCCAACAATGTTGCCGCCATCAAACCAAGTTCCGGCAGCAGCCATGATCGCCAAAATTAAGAGCAGAAATGCAAAGCCATCGCGTTGATGTGCTGGATCTAAATCCTTAGCTCCCTTGGCCACAAAGCGAACTGACTTGCCTAAATATTTAGCGAGTCCGCGCCAAATTGCAGCTAGCCCGCGCAGGATTGAGCTGCCGATGCCACCACTTTTTGTGCGTGTTTTCTTCTTTGCCATAACTGCGTAAGCCTAAAGGTTTACTAAAACCCGATAGGTCAGGCGCGCCGCGCTAAACCTCGATGACCACCGGAACGATCATTGGACGGCGACGATGTTTGCCGCCCACCCAACTGCCTATGGTGCGACGAACAACTTGGGAAAGTTGGTGGGTGCCATTGATGCCATCTGCAACTGCCCGGGTCAAAGCTTTTTCAATCTCTAATTTCACGCCATCAAATAGCGACTCATCTTCATTAAATCCGCGCGCATGAATATCTGGGCCGGCCACAATTTTTCCACTTTGTGCATCAATCACGACAACTACTGAAATGAAACCTTCTTCGCCCAGAATTCGTCGATCCTTTAGCGAATCTTCAGTTATATCGCCGATGCTTTGACCATCAACATAGACAAAGCCGCACGGAACACTTCCAACAACTTGGGCTTCGTGATCAATTAAATCAACCACGATTCCGTTTTCAATCACGATGGTATTTTTTCGAGGCACCCCAGTTGCGATTGCTAATTCAGCATTAGCGCGCATGTGGCGCCATTCACCATGAACTGGCATGACATACTTTGGCTTAACGATGTTGTAGCAATAGGTAAGTTCGCCGGCTGCGGCATGGCCAGAGACGTGCACCATGGCATTAGCTTTATGAACTACTTTTGCCCCGAAACGAGTTAGTTCGTTGATGATTCGGAAAACTGAATTTTCATTACCCGGAATTAACGATGAAGCCAGAATTACAGTATCGCCTTCACCAACGCGAATCTGATGATCGCCATTTGCCATTCGAGATAGAGCTGCGAGTGGTTCACCTTGAGAACCGGTGCAAATCAATACGACGTTATCGTCGTAAGCATCGAGATCTTTAGCATCAAAGACGATGCCATCTGGAACAGTAAGAAAACCCATATCTTGAGCGATCTTCATGTTACGCACCATCGAACGGCCAATGAAGGCAACTTTTCGTTTATGTTCGTGCGCCGTATCAATAATCTGCTGCACTCGATGAATGTGTGACGAAAACGTGGCTGTGATTACTCGACGCTTGGTAGTGCGGAAAACCCGATCTAGCGCCGGCATAATTTCGCGCTCTGCCGGCGTAAAACCGGGCACATCAGCGTTAGTTGAATCTACTAAAAAGATATCTACGCCAGCTTCACCCAAGCGAGCAAATGCTGGTAAATCAGTGATGCGACCATCGAGTGGCAATTGATCCATTTTGAAATCACCAGTGTGTAAAACCGTGCCAGCCTTAGTGTGAATCGCAACTGCTAACGCATCAGGAATCGAATGGTTTACAGCCACGAATTCAACTGAGAATGGACCGATGTCCTCAATATCGCCCTCTTTAACTTCGCGGGTAAGTGGTGAGATGCGATGCTCTTTTAACTTAGCTGAAATCAACGCAATAGTTAAAGCAGATCCGTAAATAGCAATATCGCCGCGTTCGCGAAGTAGGTATGGAACAGCGCCAATATGATCTTCGTGGCCATGCGTTAGGACAATGCCGATTACATCATCTAGGCGCTCACGAATATAGGAGAAATCCGGCAAAATTAAATCAATACCTGGTTGATTCTCTTCTGGAAATAAAACGCCGCAGTCAACAATTAATAGTTTGCCATTAGTTTCAAATACGGTCATATTACGACCGATTTCAGCTAAGCCACCGAGGGCCACAATGCGTAATCCCCCAGCAACTAATTTGCCAGGCGTACCTAGTTCAGGATGCGGATGATTCATAAACTAAACGGCGACGCCACCGGCACGCAGATCTTCGCGCAATTGCGCAATCTGAGCATCGGTTGCATCTACTAATGGAAGTCGAGTGATGCCGCCAGGAAGTCCCATCATGTTGAGGGCGGCTTTAGTTAGGATCGCACCTTGCGTGCGGAAAGTGCCAGTAAATACTGGCAGCAATTTCTGATGAATTTCGAGTGCGCGAGCTGTATCGCCAGCAAACCAAGCATCAAGCATTGCTTTTAGATCCTTGCCAACTGTATGACCACAGACTGAAACGAATCCAACTGCGCCAACTGAAAGGAATGGCAAATTCAGAATGTCATCGCCAGAATAAACTGGAATTCCGCAGCGCTTAATTACCCAAGAAGTTGTGGCAACATTTCCTTTGGCATCTTTGAGCGCCACAATATTTTTATGTTCAAATAAGCGCACGATTGTGTCAGATTCAATTTCAACACCGGTGCGACCAGGGATGTCATACATCATCATAGGAAGATCAGTTGCATCAGCGACAGCTCTGAAGTGCGCTTCGATTCCGGCTTGTGGTGGCTTGTTGTAATAAGGAGCTACAACTAGCAAACCATCGGCACCAGCTTCGGCAGTGCGCTTTGCTTGATTAATTGAATATTCAGTTTCATTATCGCCAGCACCAGAGATAACTTTGATTTTCGAGCCAACCGTTGACTTAACAACTTTAATAATCTCAATTTTTTCCGAAGACTTAGTAGTTGGTGCTTCTCCGGTTGTGCCATTAACTGCAATTGCATCATGGCCGTTATCCACTAAATGTTGTGCCAACTTGGCAACGCCATCCCAATCAACTGAACCATCTTTATTAAATGGGGTCACCATTGCCGTGATCATGCGGCCAAATGGAGCGTTAATTGCCATACGCGTAACCTTACCCGTTTTTAAGGAGTAACTCGTCCTGATTTCTCAAAGGCAGCATGCGTTAATGGCATTAATCGGGCAAATTCGACTTCCATTTTCTCGGCCACCATCTCAATTTCTCGTTGCGGGTAGCTCGGGAAATGAGATCCCTCGCGGGCTGTGCGCAGTGAAAGAAAATTCATTAAAGCGCGGGCATTCATCGTCACATACATCGATGAATAAAGTCCGACCGGCAAAACTGCGCGCGCGACTTCGCGGGCGATACCAGCATCGAGCATTACTTGGTATTGCTTATAAGCCAAGATATACGACTCTTTCATTGCCGCTTGCGTAATTTCAAGTTGCTCATTAGTGCCATCAACAAATGTGTAGGCACCAGCTTTGCCAATTTGAATTAATTTACGATCGGCATCTGGCACATAGAAAACTGGTGATAGTTCGCGATAACGACCGCTCTCTTCGTTATATGAAGCAATCCGGTGACGCATAAATTCGCGGAATACAAAAATTGGTGCGGAAATAAAGAATGTCATCGAGGTATGTTCAAATGGTGAACCGTGACGCTCGCGCGCTAAATAATTAATTAGCCCAGCCGAACGCGCTGGGTCTTCACCAATCTCTTCGAGGGATTGCTCGCCCGCGGTAGATACGCGCGCTGCCCAAATAACATCGGCATCGCTGGCGCTGGCTTTAACCAGCTCGACAGTCATGTCGCTTCGGAAGATGATCTCGCTTGTGCGCGTTGATTCGGTGCTCATGAGGCGACCCTATCTAGCCATCTGCGCGCGGTTGTGGATTTCTACGGCAGAATAGCCGCGTGTCCAAAGTGAACAGTGCCACCCTTCGCGATTCGCTCAGCGTTTCATTGACCGTAGGTGCATATGGCGTGGCTTTTGGCGCCGCAGCTGTGGCAAATGGCTTCACAGTTCTGCAAAGTTGCTTACTTTCACTACTGACTTTCTCGGGTGCATCACAATTCGCAGTAGTTGGTGTCTTGGGTGCTGGTGGCACTGCTTTGAGTGGAATTGCTACGGCTTCCCTACTTGGTATTCGAAATGGTTTATATGGCGTGATTATAGCGCCACGGTTAAAAGTTAAAGGCTTTAAAAGAATTGTTGCGGCACAAATAACTATCGATGAATCAACTGGCGTTGCACTAGGCCAAGAAGTTCGCAGCCCTGAGGCCATGCGCCAAGGCTTCTGGCTAACTGGTATTGGCGTATTTATATTTTGGAATCTTTTCACTTTAGCTGGCGCTCTTGGCGCTCAAGCAATGGGCGATATTCGCGCCTGGGGTTTAGATTCAGCCGTACCGGCGGCATTTCTTGGTTTAGTTTGGCCACGACTTAAAACAAATAGTGATCGCGCACTAGCAATTGGTTGCGCAGTGTTTGCCGTCGCAATGACTCCGATTTTGCCAGCCGGCCTACCGATTATCGCAACTGCATTTATTGCAGTTGCTGTGGGGTTACGCAAATGAACCAATATTGGATTGCCGTAATCGGCACTAGCGCAATTGCATTCGCTTTGAAATATAGCGGCCACTCGGTTCCGGAAAAGTGGTTATCCCACCCCAGAATTCAGAGAGTAAACGCGCTAATTCCGATTGCCTTATTAAGCGCACTGGTAGCAGCTCAAACATTTACTTCGGAATCTAAGTTAATGATCGACCACCGCTTGCTTGGTTTATCAGTTGCCATCATCGCGCTACTGCTCAAAGCGCCTTTCCCGATCGTAGTTCTTTCAGCGGCGCTAAGTTCGGCACTGCTATATAACTTCAGTATTTGAACCTAAATTATTGAAAGTGACTTTAGCTTTTCAGTAAGTGCGATATCTGATGGCTCAGTTAAATGTGTGCCATCTTGGAAAACAATTACTGGAATTGACTTAGCGCCACCATTGATTTCAATTACCTTATCAGCAGCTGTTAAATCAGCTTCAACATCAATCTTGGTCCATTCGACGCCTAGTTCATTTAGTAAGCGTTCAGAGCGACGGCAATCGCCACACCAGTCGGCGCCATACATAACAATCTGATCTTTAGACATTGTCGGTCCCCTTACATGAACTTATCTAGGCCATGTGTTAGGCCTGGAACTTTTACAACGCTGCGAACACCTAGTAATACACCTGGCATAAAGCCAGCGCGATCTAGTGAATCATGGCGAATAGTTAGTGTTTCACCTAGCCCACCCAAAATAACTTCTTGATGTGCAACTAAGCCGCGAACGCGCACTGAGTGAACAGGAACATCGCCCACCATTGCTCCGCGCGCACCATCGAGAGGAGTGTGAGTGGCATCGGGCATGGCAGATAAGCCTGCCTCAATGCGAGCATCGCTCATTAATTGCGCGGTGCGAGCAGCCGTACCACTTGGGGCATCAACTTTTGCGGGGTGATGAAGTTCAACAATTTCCGCGGATTCAAAGTATCGGGCGGCCTTGGCCGCAAACTCCATCATCAACACTGCGCCAATTGCAAAGTTAGGTGCAATTAGAACGCCCACTGTTGGATGTGCTTTTAAGTCCGCAGTTAACTTTGCGATCTTGGCATCATCAAATCCAGTTGTTCCAACAACAGCGTTAATATTATTTTTAATTAAGAAATCTAAATTCGCCATCACTGAATCAGGCGTCGTGAAATCAACTGCAACTTCAGCGCCATGCTTAACTAATTCATCAAGAGAACCACCTAGATCAAGGGCGGCAACTAATTCGAGACCATCGGCTTCGCTCACGGCGCGCACAACTTCAGCACCCATGCGACCTTTGGCGCCTAGAACACCAACTTTGATCATTGCGATCCCCCATTGCGAAGTACTTTTTCAAATTTACGTAAGTCCTTATGCGGACCCACTACGGCAAGCGTAGGCGATTTGATCAAGAACTCGCTGGCAACAGCCCGTACTTCTTCGGGGGTTACGCGGGCAATTGATTTCAAAATCTCGTCAAAGCTCATAATTTCGCCATAAACGATCTCACTTTTGCCGATTCGGCTCATGCGCGAACCAGTATCTTCTTGACTCAACACAAGTGACCCGCGAACAGCGCCTTTCGCGCGATCAATTTCCTCATGGGTAAGTCCGTTAGCAACTACATCGGCTAGAACTTCTTGAATGATCTCAATAACTTCAACTGACTTGGCTGGATTACAACCGGCATAGAAACCAAGCACACCAGTGCCTGCAAATTGTTGGGCGTAGGCATAAACCGAATAAGCCAGACCGCGCTTCTCACGAATTTCTTGGAATAGACGAGATGACATGCCGCCACCGAGAGCCGAAGCCATAACGCCCATTGCAAAACGACGTTCATCACTGCGTGCGACACCTTCAAGACCATAGAACATATGTGATTGCTCGGTCTTGCGATAAATGCTGCCCACTGCTTGCTGATTTCGTGGCTTAACTAAAGTGTTTTCGCGCAATACCGGGGCGGCATGAGTATCTAAATAGCCATCGCGAGATAGCGCTTTTTCGATTGCCGCAACAACTCTCTTATGTTTGATGTTTCCGGCAACTGCCACAACTAAGTTCTCGGGCAAATACTTCTTTTTGTAGTAATTAAAAACGGTGTTTCGGCTCATGCCCTTAATTGATTCAACCGTACCTAAAATTGGTCGGCCCACTGGAATGTCGCCGTAATAAGTATCGCTAAATAAATCATGAACTAGATCGCTCGGGTCATCATCGCGCATAGCAATTTCTTCGAGTACTACTTTGCGCTCGGCATCAACATCGGCAACCGTAACTAGGGATGAAGTAATCAGATCGGCTAGAACATCAATTGCCATCGGTAGATCGTTATCAATTACCCGGGCATAGAAACAGGTGTATTCCTTACTGGTAAAAGCATTCATCTCGCCACCTACGGCTTCGATGGAAGATGAAATCTCCATTGCTGTGCGCGTTGAGGTGCCTTTAAATAACAAATGCTCTAGAAAGTGAGAAGCCCCAGCAGTTGCTGGGGTTTCGTCACGTGATCCTATGTTGATCCAGATTCCGACCGCGGCGCTGCGTACCGAAGATACTTCTTCAGTAACGATACGCAGACCGCTAGGTAGAACTGTTCTACGTAC
>CAMCXZ010000032.1 GCA_945883725.1 Bifidobacterium breve
AATTTTCGTATATAGAGCACTGTTGCGATCGATAGTGCCAACTTTTTGACCAGATATTTTTAACACTAACCCATAGCTCCTTTAACGCTGGCCAAGAGTTCATTCCAGGCATCAGCAAACTTCTTAACTCCATCTGATTCTAAGTCGGCAGTGACTTTATCGATAGAAATTCCTAGTTTAGAAAGCTCTTCGAAAACAATGCGGGCTGGATCATACTGACCCGCAATAGTGTTTCCTTTGAAAACGCCATGATCTATGACCGCATCTAGAGTGCTTTGCGGCATGGTGTTAACGGTATTAGGAGCAACTAACTCCAGCACATATCGAGTGTCGTCATAAGCCGGATCTTTAACGCCAGTTGATGCCCACAATGGTCGCTGCGCATTTGCGCCTTGAGCAGCGAGTACTTGCCAACGACTAGTCGCAAATTCTTCTTCAAATTGTTCATATGCCAAGTGCGCATTAGCAATCGCGGCTTTGCCTAATAAGGAAGTCGCCTGAATTCCACCATCGGCTTTTAAGATTGGATCAATCGCAGTATCTAAACGACTAATGAAAAATGAAGCAACGCTATGAATCTGCGTTAAGTCAACGCCATTTTTGGCGGCGATTTCAATTCCCGCGATGTAAGCATCTATCACTTGCACGTAGCGTTCGATTGAAAATATCAAAGTGACATTAACGCTAATGCCAGCACCAATTAGCTCAGTGATTGCAGGTAGCCCAGCCAGCGTTGCTGGAACTTTGATCAGTACATTTGGGCGATCAATTATTTGCCAGAGTGATTTACCCTCACTGACTGTGGCCATGGTGTCATGAGCTGAGCGAGGATCTACTTCAATGCTTACGCGGCCATCTACGCCTTTACTAGAGCGATAGATATCGGTAAATAAGTCACAAGCTATTCGCACATCATCAGTAGTGAGCTTGGTAATTACTTCTTCTACTGACTTACCTTTGAGGGCTGCGATATCGCCTGCGTATTCAGTGGCATCTGAGATCGCTGCTTTAAAAATAGCTGGATTAGTCGTAACACCAACTACGCCAGAATCCTTAATGCGAGGTGGCAGGCAATGAGCATCGGTGCCAGTTAACTTGGCACGCGATAGATCGTCTAACCAGACTGAACAACCAGCTTTAGCAAGATCTGATATTTGCATTACAGGGCTGCCTCAATCTGTGGGACGATCGCTTCAACGCTAAATCCGAATTCCTTAAACAACACAGGCGCTGAGGCAGAAGCACCATAATGTTCAAGCGAGATGGTTAAACCATCACTGCCTACATAGCGATGCCAACCTTGTGATATTCCGGCTTCAATACTTACTTTCAGTGAGTCAGTTGGCAGAACTGAAGATCGATAAGCGGCTGGCTGCGCATCAAACCATTCAAGACAAGGTGCGCTAACAACTGCTGTTGAAATTGATTTTGCTTCTAGGGCAACTGCTACTTCTAGTGCAAGTGAAACTTCAGAACCGGTGGCAACCAAAGTTACTTTTGCTTTTCCGCTTGCTGCTTTTAGAACGTAAGCGCCTTTAGCAACTTCATTCGCAGAGGCGTGTGTGGATCGGTCAACGACGGGTAGGTTTTGGCGAGACAAGATAATTGCAGCAGGGGAGCGACGGGAAATAATTTCGCGCCATGCCACGCTAGCTTCATTGGCATCGCCGGGACGGATTACATCAAGGTTTGGAATCGCACGAAGAGCGGCGAAATGTTCGATTGGCTGATGTGTTGGGCCATCTTCACCGACGCCAATTGAGTCGTGAGTCCAAACAAAGGTACTTGGAATATTCATTAGCGCTGCCAAACGCACAGCAGGGCGCATGTAATCGCTAAAGACTAAGAAAGTTCCACCGAAAGAACGAGTTAAGCCATGAAGCGCAGCACCGTTGAGAATCGAGCCCATCGCGTGCTCACGAATGCCAAAGTGAACAATGCGGCCGTATGGGTTAGCGTTCTTAATTGCACTCGTTGCTGGCAGGAATGATCCGCCACCATCGATATCAGTGTTGTTGCTACCTGCTAAATCAGCTGAACCACCCCATAGTTCGGGCATTTGTTTAGCTAGTGCGTTAATTACTTTTCCAGATGCGGCGCGGGTAGCTAATTGAGTACCGGCTTCAAATACTGGTAATTCAGAATCCCAGCCTGCTGGTAGTTCTTTGCTCTGCAGGCGATTTAATAGCGCTGCTTCTTTTGGATTACTAGCCTGCCAAGTTGCTAAACGAGTATTCCAATCTTTGCGAGCTTGCGCACCGCGCTCTTTAACTTTGCGCACATGAGCAAATACATCAGCAGGGAGGGCGAAATGTTCATCTGGATTTAAACCCAGAATCTTCTTCGTTTCGGCAATCTCTTCAGCGCCAAGTGCTGAACCGTGTGAGCCGGCAGTTCCCTTAGCTTTAGGGGCTGGCCACGCAATGACGGAGTGCATACGAATTAATGATGGCTTAGTAAGTTCAGCCTTTGCCGAAATCATCGCAGCATCAACTGCTGGCAAATCAATACGACCATCTGCTGCAGCAGGAACATCAATTACTTGCCAACCGTAGGCACGGTAGCGCGCAGAAACATCTTCAGTAAATGCGTTATGGGTATCGCCTTCAATTGAAATTCGATTGTCATCGTAAATCATTACTAAGTTACCAAGTTCTTGAGTTCCGGCTAGCGATGAAGCTTCAGCGCTAACGCCTTCTTCTAAATCACCATCAGAACAGATCACCCAAATGGTGTGATCGAATAGCGATTTACCAACCGCAGTTGTTGGATCAAACAATCCGCGTTCGTAGCGCGCTGCCATTGCCATACCGACAGCAGTTGCAACACCTTGGCCTAATGGACCGGTTGTCATTTCAACGCCTGCGGTATGACCAAACTCTGGGTGTCCCGGAGTTAAGGAATTCCAAGTACGAAATGACTGTAAATCAGCCATCTCCAACCCGTAACCGCTATAGAAAAGTTGAGTGTAAAGAGTTATTGATGAGTGACCACAAGAGAGAATGAAACGATCGCGCCCAATCCAATTTGGATCTGCTGGATCATGAACTAAATGACGTTGAAATAAGTTATAGGCCACCGGAGCAAGTGCCATCGCAGTACCAGGATGGCCATTGCCCACCTTCTGTACCGCATCCATTGCAAGGGCGCGGGCGTAGGTGATGGCCTGATCATCTAACTCAGTCCAACCGGTCATCTGGCTCATTGTTTCTCCTAGTTTCGCTCTGCTGTTGTAATTGATAACCAAATTCGCCATGAAGCAATCCAAACCAAAGTTGATCCAAGCACGTGAACTATTACTAGTAGTTCCGGCAGACCAAGTACGTATTGAATGTAGCCAATGAGTCCCTGTGCCAGAGTTACGGCGAAGAATATTTTTACTCTGCGTTTAGTCTCTGGTGAAATTTCCGAAAGCACAAGAAGTGCGAGTGAAACACCAAGTAGGCCAATCACGGCATCAGCATGTAGCCAAGTGATTGCTCGTTCATCCAGCTTTAAACGTGGCGCTTCTAAATCACCAGCATGCGGGCCAGAACCGGTGACCAGCGTGCCAATCAGGATCACAACAAATGTAAGTAGAACTTGTGCATGTGCCAAAAGTTTTACTTTAGTTTCAGTGGGGCGAATTGAAATAAGGGGTGACCGTCCGCGGGCAACAATCGAAACAGCGCCGGCAATGAGAAAGATTGAAAGAATAAAGTGACTTGCTACTGCTAATGGATTTAAATCGGTAAGAACCGTGATTCCACCAATAATCCCTTGACCGAAAATTCCGAGAACTTGTAACAATGCGCGCCAGAGCAAATCGCGCCGACTTTTTTTAATCGCATAAATAACGACGGCAACGGCTGCAAATAAAAGCAAGAAAGTGAGCAGTCGATTTCCAAATTCAATCCAGGCATGGAAAGCACCTTCGGCTTGACCGGCAACTGGGACATAAGAACCATATGTGCATTCTGGCCAAGTTGGGCAACCGAGCCCCGAGCCAGTGATTCGTACAGCGGCACCGGTTAACACAATGCCAGTCTGGAATACCAATAAGAGGTAAAGGAGCGGCATGGCCCAACCTTATGGCAGCGGATAGTTGCCCAGCCTGAGGCGCCCCTCACTAAAGCGCCACTGAGAGGAAACCCTCGATTTACGATACATTACTGTTGTGAAAAGCCAGATTATGAGTGCACCGCCAGCCAGCGATGATCTGCGTACCCGTGACGCTATTGCACGCTCAATTCTAGAAAATGGCCCATCGACTGCCGTGGCTCTTGGCGAGCGACTGGCTCTGACGCCTGCTGGCATCCGCCGCCACCTCGATAATTTAATTGCCGATGGCATTCTCGAAGCCCGCGAACCACATGTTGGGCTTTCTCGCGGTCGTGGCCGTCCTTCGAAAGTATTTGTTATGACCGATCAGGGTCGGGAAAAGTTTGAACACTCCTACGATGACTTAGCCGTTGCCGCCCTTAAATTTATGTCGGCGCAATCAGGTGCTCATTTGGTTCAAGCTTTCGCCAAGACGCGTGCCGATGATATTGAGCGGAAAGGTTTTGAAGCGCTTAAGTCAGTTTCGAATAAGACCGAAGGCTTAGCTACTTTTCTAACCGAGCAAGGTTATGCGGCAACAGTAATAGAGCGAAAAATGGGTGAAGAAATTTGCCAGCATCATTGCCCAATTGCCCACGTTGCAGCTGAGTTTCCAGAACTTTGCGAAGCCGAAACTGCGGCTTTCTCGGCGCTACTTGGTACCCACGTTCAACGTTTAGCAACGATCGCACACGGCGACGGTGTTTGTACAACATATATTCCCAATGCAGTAAACAAAACTAGTGCTCGGAGAGGCAACTAATGACAATCGCACATCCAGAACTCGACGGACTCGGCAATTATGAATTCGGCTGGTCCGATAAGAATGATGCTGGCGCAAATTCAAAGCGCGGTATCAACGAGGATGTAGTTCGCGATATCTCTGCCAAGAAATCCGAGCCACAGTGGATGCTTGATCTGCGCCTAAAAGGTTTAACTCTCTTTGAAAAGAAGCCAATGCCAAATTGGGGTTCTGACTTAAGCGGTATTTTCTTCGACACCATTAAGTACTTCGTGCGTTCAACTGAAAAGCAAGCAACTACTTGGGATGACCTACCTGAGGAAATTAAAAATACTTATGATCGTTTAGGTATCCCAGAGGCGGAAAAGCAGCGTTTAGTATCAGGTGTTGCAGCGCAATATGAATCAGAAGTTGTTTATCACTCGATTCGTGAGGATTTAGCTGCGCAAGGCGTTATTTTCCTTGACACTGATACCGCTCTTAAAGAGCACCCAGAGATGTTCAAAGAGTATTTCGGTACCGTAATTCCAGTTGGCGACAATAAGTTTGCGGCCCTTAATACCTCAGTATGGTCAGGTGGTTCATTTATTTATGTGCCTAAGGGCGTACATGTAGATATTCCTTTACAAGCTTATTTCCGCATCAACACTGAAAACATGGGTCAGTTCGAACGTACCTTGATCATTGCTGATGAAGATTCATACATTCACTACGTTGAAGGTTGCACAGCGCCAATTTACAAGTCAGATTCACTGCACTCAGCAGTAGTTGAGATTATTGTTAAAAAGGGTGCTCGCGTTCGTTACACCACAATTCAAAACTGGTCTAACAACGTTTATAATCTAGTAACAAAGCGCGCCACATGTGCTGAAGGTGCAACTATGGAATGGGTCGATGGCAACATTGGCTCAAAGGTAACCATGAAATACCCAGCAATTTTCTTGATGGGTCCACATGCAAAGGGTGAAACACTTTCATTAGCATTTGCTGGCGAAGGCCAACACCAAGATTCCGGCGCCAAGATGGTTCACGCGGCTCCGTACACATCTTCATCAGTAATTTCTAAATCAGTTGCACGTGGTGGTGGTCGTACTTCATACCGCGGCTTAGTACAGGTGCAAGAAGGTGCGCATCACTCAAAGAGCACAGTTAAGTGCGATGCGCTATTGGTTGACACTATCTCTCGCTCAGATACTTATCCTTATGTTGACATTCGTGAAGACGATGTATCAATGGGTCACGAAGCTACAGTTTCCAAAGTTAGTGATGATCAACTCTTCTATCTAATGTCACGTGGCTTAACTGAAGATGAAGCCATGGCAATGATCGTGCGTGGATTTATCGAACCAATCGCTCGTGAACTACCAATGGAGTATGCACTCGAGCTAAACCGCTTGATTGAACTCCAAATGGAAGGCGCGGTTGGTTAATTTAATATGTCGACTCTTACTACAAATTACTTAACGCCAACTGGGCGCGAAGAAGCTTGGCGGTTTACTCCGCTCAAACGTCTTGGTGGCTTACACGATGGCACTTTCAAATTAGCTACGCGCAACACTTTGGCACTTGCTAGCGCTGCAGCAGCGGGCGTAACTTTTGAGCGAATTGGTCGCGAATTAGTTTCGGCTGAATCTAAGACTGACGATGTAATCGTTGGCCGAATTCACGAAGCTGCTACTGAAGTAACTGTCCTAAAAATCGCAGCTAATGCTGAATTAGCTGAACCGATTTCACTTCATCGACTAGCTGGTGGGCTAACCGATGCCGAGCTTTCTCGAGTTCAGCTTCATATCGGCGCAAATGCCAAAGCAACGGTAATCATCGAGAATTCTGGTGATCATTTACTTGCTGAAGATATTGAGATTATCTGCGAACCAGGTTCGAACTTAACTCTCGTCTCTCTACAGGAATGGGATTCAAAGACAATCCATGCCGGACGTCAGCATGCCATCGTTGATAGAGATGCCACATTTAAATCAATCATTGTCACAGTCGGGGGAGATGTAGTTCGTTTGCTTCCAACTGTTGAATTCAGAGGCCAAGGCGCATCAGTTGAACTACTCGGTGTCTATTTTGCAACCGCAGGTCAATTCTTCGAACACCGCATGTTCGTCGACCACTTAGTCCCAAATGCAAAGTCCCGCGTAAATTACAAAGGTGCACTTGCTGGCCAAGATGCGCACACCGTGTGGATTGGCGATGTGTTTATTCGGGCAGCTGCCGAAGGCACTGACACATATGAACTAAACCGTAACTTGTTGTTAAGCGACGGCGCTCGCGCAGATTCAGTTCCTAATTTAGAAATTGAAACTGGCGAGATTGTCGGTGCTGGTCACGCAAGTACTACTGGTCGATTCGACGATGAGCAGCTGTTTTATTTGATGTCTCGCGGTATCGCAGTCGAGGATGCTCGTCGCTTAGTAGTCCGCGGTTTCTTTAACGAGATCGTCTCCGAAATAGGCAATTCAGATATTCAAGATCGCTTGATGACTCGTATTGATCGCGAGCTTGAAAAAGCAGGCGCGCAATGAGTGATTTGAAACTTTCAAATTTGCTTGAAGGCAAGCCAGTTCTCATCGAGAAAGATGGCAAGTCAATCTGTGTGACTCGGGTTGGCGCCGAAGTATTTGCTATCGGTGACACCTGTAGCCATTCTGACGCTTCGCTTTCAGAAGGTGATGTAACTGGTTTTAAAATTGAGTGTTGGTTACATGGCGCAGAGTTTGATTTACGTACCGGAGTTGCATTGACTCTTCCGGCAGTAGCACCAGTTGATGTTTATGCAGTAGTGGTTGACGGAGATTCCGTAACCGTAGAAGTTAAGTAGGGATTGTTATGAGCACACTAGAAATTCGCGGCCTAAAGGTTTCAGTTGATACCGAAAATGGCCCAGTTGAAATCTTGAAAGGTGTAGACCTAACCATCAAGAGCGGTGAGACACATGCGATCATGGGGCCAAACGGTTCTGGTAAATCTACCTTGGCTTACTCGATTGCTGGCCACCCTAAATATCAGATTACTGGTGGCACCGTAACTCTTGATGGTGTTGACCTACTTGATATGACAGTTGATGAGCGTGCTCGTGCTGGTTTATTCCTAGCAATGCAATATCCAGTAGAAGTTCCAGGCGTTTCAGTTTCTAACTTCCTGCGTACTGCAGCAACTGCGCTTCGCGGCGAAGCTCCTAAGTTACGTACTTGGGTTGGTGAAGTTAAGTCAGCAATGGCTGCGCTCAGCATGGATCCATCGTTTGCTGAACGTAATGTCAACGAAGGATTCTCTGGCGGCGAAAAGAAGCGCCACGAAATCATGCAGCTAGAGCTACTAAAGCCAAAAATCGCAATTCTTGATGAGACTGACTCAGGACTAGACGTTGATGCACTTCGCATTGTTTCTGAAGGTGTAGTTCGCGCTAAAGCAGATAACGATCTAGGTGTTTTGCTAATTACTCACTACACCCGCATCTTGCGATACATCAAGCCAGACTTCGTACATGTATTTGCTGATGGCCGCATTGTTGAAGAAGGCGGACCAGAGTTGGCTGAAAAGCTCGAAGCAAATGGCTATGCCGAGTATGTAAGTAAGTAGAAATATGGCCTTTGACCCTCGTGTAGTGCGCCAAGACTTCCCAATCTTTGAGCGCACTATTCGCGATGGGAAAAGGCTGGTTTATTTAGATTCCGGTGCTACCAGCCAGAAACCGAATTCGGTAATTGAGGCGGAAAGTAATTTCTATCGCAGGCACAATGCAGCGGTTCATCGCGGCGCGCATCAGCTAGCCGAAGAAGCAACCGATGCTTATGAAGGAGCTCGCGAAACTGTTGCTAAATTCTTAGGTGGCAGAGTTGATGAAATCATTTTCACTAAAGGTGCCACTGAGAGTCTGAACTTACTTGCTTATGCTTTTAGCAATGGCGCTAGCGATAATCGTTTTAATGTGACATCGAAAGACCGCATCGTGGTCACTGAAATGGAACATCACGCAAATTTAATTCCTTGGCAACAGCTTGCTAAGCGCAGTGGCGCTGAACTCACTTGGTTTGAAGTAACGCCTGAGGGCCGGTTAGATCTTTCAAAGTTAGCTGAAATGATCACGCCAAATACTAAAGTTGTTGCGCTAACTCATCAGTCAAATGTTCTGGGCACGGTTAATCCACTTGCTGCAATAGTTGCTCGCGCTCACGAAGTAGGTGCCGTTGTAGTTCTCGATGCCTGCCAATCTGCGCCGCATATGCCAGTTAACGTTAAAGAACTGGATGTTGATTTTCTGACTTTTTCTGGGCATAAAGCGATAGGTCCTACAGGCATTGGTGTTTTATGGGGCCGCGCAGAGCTACTTAAGGATTTACCACCATTTCTCTTCGGTGGATCAATGATCGAAACCGTGACCATGACTGATGCAACTTGGGCACCTTCACCTCGTCGCCATGAAGCAGGTGTGCCGAACATGGCGCAAGCAGTTGGCCTCGGTGCTGCGCTTGATTACTTAATGAATATTGGCATGGATAACATTTACAAACACGAGCAAGCTTTAGGCAGTTACTTACTTAAGCGATTACAAGAGATTCCTGATCTGAAACTTGTTGGTCCTCTTGAAATGATCGATCGTGGGGCAGTGGCATCATTTACTTTTGGCGACATTCATCCACATGATTTGGGCCAGTACTTAGATTCGCAAGGAATTGCGGTTCGCACTGGTCATCACTGTGCGTGGCCACTAACTCGCAAGTTAGGCGTGCAAGCAACTACTCGTGCATCTCTTTATCTTTACAACGACGAGCAAGATGTAGATGCGCTGATCGAAGGAATACTCGGTGCGCAAAAGTATTTCGGTGGCAAGTAATGCAATTAGATAGCCTCTATCAAGAAGTGATCCTTGATCACTATAAGCGTCCGCAACACAAAGGTTTAGCCGCTACCTACGATGCTCAGGTGCACCATGTAAATCCCAGTTGTGGTGATGAGATTACTCTTAATGTAACCCTAGATGGCAATAGGGTCGCAGCGATTACTTGGGATGGCGTTGGTTGCTCAATCTCGCAGGCCAGCGTTTCCATATTGAGTGATTTATTATTAGGCAAAAGTGTTTCGGAAGCAGATCTCGTTCTTAATAATTTCACTGAACTAATGCAGAGCAAGGGCACCATGGTGGGGGACGATGAGATCCTCGAGGATGCCGTTGCCATGGCTGGTGTTTCAAAGTTTCCGGCTCGAATCAAGTGCGCATTACTAGGCTGGATGGCCTACAAAGACGCGGTTGTGCAAGCCCAAGCTAAGTTATAGATAGACTTCCAAGTAGTTAAAGAAGAGAAATAAGGGATGTGCGATGACAGCAGCAATTGATGATGTAACCGAGGCGATGAAGGATGTAGTTGATCCCGAGCTCGGAATCAATGTGGTCGATCTAGGCTTAATTTACGATGTAATGGTTGATGAAAATAACATCGCAATTTTGAATATGACCCTAACTTCAGCGGCCTGCCCACTTCAAGATGTAATTGAAGATCAGACTCGCCAAGCACTTGCTCCGCTTACTAGTGATGTGAAAATAAATTGGGTTTGGATGCCACCTTGGGGTCCAGACAAAATTTCTGACGACGGAAGAGATCAGCTGCGCGCTCTCGGCTTCACGGTTTGATAAATGTCTAACCACGCAGTCTGGATGACCTTTCGGTCCATGACCGCAGATCCTTCAGTTAAGAATCAGAAGTTAAAGCCAGGTACCGTAAAGCGAATTACCTCCTATGCCAAGCCGTATAAGACCTACATAACAGTTTTCTTGATTACTGTTGTAATTGAGGCGTTGCTCATTGTTACTTCGCCGCTCTTGCTTCGTGAATTAATTGATAAAGGCGTAATTCCCAAAGATGGCGCCTTGGTTACCAAACTAGCTTTAGCAGTTGCTTTCATAGCAATTTTCGATTCGCTGATCAGCATTTTCGGACGTTGGTTCTCAGCTCGAATCGGCGAAGGCCTTATCTATGATCTCCGTTCACAAGTTTTTGAACATGTCCAAAGGCAATCTGTTGCTTTTTTTACGCGCACTCAGACCGGCGCACTCATATCGCGAATTAATTCTGATGTGATTGGCGCTCAGCAGGCCTTTACAGCGACCCTTTCTGGTGTTCTTAGTAATTCAGTGAGCCTGGTACTTGTAGTTGGAACCATGTTGATTCTCTCTTGGCAGATCACCATAGTTTCACTCTTACTTTTACCGCTTTTCCTAGCACCTACTAAATGGGTCGGCAAGAAGTTACAGTCGCTAACTAGGGAATCATTTAGTTTAAATGCCGAGATGTCTTCAACCATGACGGAGCGCTTCAATGTCTCTGGCGCAATGTTGGTCTCTCTTTACGGCCGACAGAGTGACGAAAAAAGCTATTTCCGTAGCCGAGCCCGTAAAGTCGCTGACATAGGCATTGAGATCGCGCTGCTAAACCGAATTTTCTTTATTGCACTAACCAGCATTGCCGCCGTTGCTACCGCAATCGCTTATGGCATTGGCGGACATCTCGCGATCAATGGCACAGTAACTGTCGGAACTTTGCTAGCGATTACCGCTTTGTTAGCGCGCCTTTACGGACCACTTACAGCTCTTTCTAACGTGCGCATTGATGTTATGACGGCGTTAGTATCGTTCGAGCGAATCTTTGAAGTTTTGGATTTAGCACCAATGGTGCAAGATCGTCCGAACGCCAAAGAGTTAGTCGGCAAAGATTTCGCAGTTGAATTCAAGAACGTTTCATTTGCTTATCCCAAGGCTGAAGAAATCTCGTTGTCATCCCTTGAATCAGTGGCAAAACCTGAAACTGTAGAAAGCGGCGTAGTTCTAAATGGACTAACTTTCATAGCTAAGCCAGGCACCATGACGGCACTAGTTGGCCCATCAGGTGCTGGCAAGACCACAATCAGCGCGCTAGTTCCACGTCTCTATGATGTAACGGCCGGAGCAATTGAAGTTGGCGGTTTTGATATTCGGGAACTGACCATGAAGTCACTCCGTGAAAACATCGGTGTTGTTATGCAAGATGCGCATTTATTCCATGACACGATCGGTGAGAATCTGCGTTATGCCAAGCCAGATGCGACTGAAGCAGAGATACAGGCCGCCTGTGAGGCAGCACAAATCTGGTCTTTAGTTTCTTCGCTACCAAATGGCTTTGACACAATGGTTGGAGAGCGTGGGCATCGTTTATCGGGCGGTGAAAAACAACGTTTGGCTATTGCTCGCTTACTTTTGAAATCACCACAGGTGGTAATTCTTGATGAGGCGACAGCTCATTTGGATTCAGAGAACGAAGCTCTAGTTCATCAAGCGCTAAGTGCGGCACTTAAAGGTCGCACTAGTTTGGTAATTGCTCACCGACTAAGCACTGTTCGTGAGGCCGACCAGATTTTAGTTCTGGAAAAAGGTGTAATTGTTGAACGTGGCACTCATGATGAATTAGTTGCCAAAAATGGTTTATATGCCGAACTTTACAATCGCCAAGATTTATCTGGCTCGACGGATCAAGATTCGTCCGTATCCAACTAGGCCAGCAAAGAAAACCCACTGCAGTGCGTATGCCATGTGGGGACCATCGCTAAGTTCAGGTAGTTGCGCCGAAACATTTGGGTTTAATTCAGCTGTTGATCCGTTAAGCAGGTCTAGATAATAACCTTCGGTCACAACTTCCTTCTGTGCATTCCATTTACTTATCAAACCGGTTCCATTTGCGGGTAAGGCAAAGAATGATCCCCGCGGTAGTGAAGTATTTAATCGAAGGCGACCAGAAATCTCAACCTCACCAGTTGGCGTCGAAGGAATCGCTGGCGCAGTTAATGCATCTTTGCCAGCAACTAACCAACCACGATCAACCCAGAATTTTTGACCGCTAGATGTTTCAAAGAGGGTGAGGAATTCAAAACCATACTTACCTTCGAAATATCTATTGCGTAGCAAAATAGTTTGATCGGCATTAAATGAGCCAGTTGTACTGACCGTGCGCCATTCATTCTTTCCCAGATCACTAGCTGCCGAAGCAAGGGAAATATTTGGCGCAGCAATGTTGGCTTCGATCAAGGAGTTACGCGCATGTCGGTCGATGCCACGGTGATACTGCCATTGCGCCGCAATCACACAGAGACAGATTAGTGCGAGCGCCACAAGTGTCTTTAGGAAAAAGTATCTTTCGCGTGCGCGCATGAGCAGATTCTAATCGTAGATGGAGCTTAAGAAATCGAGCGGCGCTTCTCTTTGATCACAGCTGTACCAGGAGCCATAGTTTCGCGCCCAGCATTTGCTATTACTACTGCAATATAAGGCAATCCAATTGCGCCAGCTAGGAAGAACCAACGATATGGACTTGGAGTGATTACAGTAAGGATGAAACAAAGAGTTCGGACCATCATTGAGATAAAATATCTTTTCTGGCGAGCCCCTTGATCACCGCTCAAACCAGGTTGGGCGTTGGTTACGTCATAAACTTCATCAGCCATGTGCCTAGAGTAGATGTGTTCTTAGGTTTACGCAGAAGTAACGAGTAACCTTGCCGACTATGAGCGCAA
>CAMCXZ010000033.1 GCA_945883725.1 Bifidobacterium breve
AGATCCATATCTTGAGAGTTATATTTCAAATCTCTAGCAACTTTAGTTTGCTTTGCTTTTGCGCGGCCGCGACCCATGGGCGACCTCCTTTTTCAATTTGTATCCGTCAAGACGCGTAGGTTATCGCGCTTGGTAGTTACCTTCCAAAGCTGAGCGTGATTCAGCTCCATTTGAGCGTACTTCACCGGCAATCCAGGCCGCCATGCCGCGGGCAGCCAGTGATCTCAGGGTCAGATCAGCTACCTCTGGGGCAACGACTGCGACCATGCCCACGCCTGCATTCCAGGTGCGCTCGAGAGCGCTTTGGGCAACATCGCCAGCTATAGCCATGAACTCCATCTCAACCGGCAAGGCCCAAGTGCTGCGGTCATAAGTCGCACAGAGGCCAGCCGGAATAACGCGGGCAGTGTTCTCGGCTAAGCCGCCACCTGTCACGTGAACGAAAGTGCGCAAGTTAGTGCCTAATGATTTGATCAAAGCTAAACAATCAAGGGTGTAGATCTCCGTTGGGGTTAGTAGAACTTCACCGAGAGTCATATTTGTATCAGGGAATTTAGAGTCAAGGGATAAGTTTTTAGTTTTGATGATGTGGCGAATTAGCGAGTAACCATTGGCATGGAAACCAGATGCCGGCATGCCGATTAAAACATCGCCAGCCTTAACGCGCTCTGCCGAAAGTAAATTGTGAGCATCTACTGCGCCAGTTGCTGCCCCTGCAATATCGAATTCATCATCGGCCAGTAGCCCTGGGTGTTCGGCAGTTTCACCACCGATAAGTGCCGTGTTTGCCTTTACGCAACCGCGGGCAATGCCGGCAACAATTTCAGCAATGCGTTCTGGAATAACTTTACCAACTGCAATGTAATCAGTCATGAAAAGCGGTTCAGCGCCACAGACAACAAGATCATCAACCACCATCGCCACTAAATCTTCACCGATGGTGTCGTATTTACCAAGTGCTCGTGCGATTTCAGTTTTAGTGCCAACGCCATCAGTTGATGTAGCAAGGAGTGGTTGCTTATATTTTGTTAGCGCAGTTGCATCAAATAGCCCAGCGAAGCCACCAATGCCACCCATAACTTCGGGGCGTGATGCTTTAGCAATGCTGGCTTTCATTAATTCAACAGCGCGCTCACCCGCATCAATATCAACACCGGCGTCTTTGTAATCAGCCACTGATTTGTTCCGTTGTCTTGGTAACTTCAGTAAGTTCAAGGCGCATCTTGCCTTCAGATAAATCAGTTGGAATCGCAATTGGGTATACGCCGGTAAAGCACGCTGTGCAAAGTTTTGAATCTTCAATTGAAGTTGCTTGTACTAAACCTTCGATTGAAACGTAGCCAAGTGAATCTGCCCCAATTGAACGGCGAATCTCTTCTACCCCTAACCCACTAGCAATTAACTCGGCACGGGTAGCAAAGTCGATGCCGTAGAAACAAGGCCATTTAACTGGGGGAGAACTGATTCGAACGTGAATTTCAGCAGCGCCAGCCTCGCGCAACATGCGCACGATTGCTCGCTGGGTATTGCCACGAACGATTGAATCATCGACAACGACAATGCGTTTGCCTTCAATAATTTCGCGTAATGGGTTTAACTTTAAACGAATACCTAATTGACGAATTGTTTGTGAAGGTTGAATAAAAGTACGACCAACGTAGGAGTTCTTAACTAAACCAAGCCCATAAGGAATTCCTGATTCTTTGGCATAACCAATCGCAGCTGGGGTGCCGGACTCTGGTACTGGAATAACTAAATCAGCATCTACTGGAAATTCTTTAGCTAATTGCTGACCGATCTTTACACGCGTTGCGTGAATACCTTGGCCCGCAATTGTTGTATCTGGTCTGGCAAGGTAAACATATTCAAAGAGGCAACCTTTTGGTTCAGCCGGTGCCCAAGGGTGAGCGCGCAAACCATCTTGATCAATAGCAATAAATTCACCGGGTTCAACTTCGCGCACAAAGGCTGCGCCAACAATGTCTAGGGCTGCAGTCTCTGAGGCAACTACCCAACCAGTTTCTAATTTGCCAATTACTAGTGGCCGCACACCATGACGATCACGCGCTGCATATAAAGTGTGTTCATCCATAAAGATCAGCGAGAAGGCACCTTCAAGCAGTGGCAGAACTGCTAGCGCGCTGGCCTCAACATTTTTCTCATTTTGTAGCGCAATTAGCGCAGTCATGATTTCGGTATCCGTTGTTGCGCCGCGACCATTACGGGCAGGAGCTGGTTCTAACTTTGAGACCAGTTCAGCTAACTCGCCAGTGTTGGTTAGGTTGCCGTTGTGGGCCAATGCGATGGTGCCGTATTTAGTTGGGCGCAAAGTTGGTTGCGCATTTACCCAAGTACTAGAACCAGTTGTGCTGTAGCGACAGTGACCAATAGCCAGGCTGCCTTTAAGAACTGCTAAATCTGATTCGGTAAATACTTGTGAAACTAAACCCATATCTTTATAAATCAGAATTCGTTCGCCATCAGAAGTAGCAATGCCGGCTGATTCTTGGCCACGATGCTGAAGTGCGTAGAGCCCATAAAACGCTAGCTTTGCGACCTCTTCGCCCGGTGCCCAGACCCCGAAAACTCCGCAAGCATCTTGTGGGCCTTTGTCATCTTCTAGAACATTGTGATTAAGCAATCCATCGGGGCGGCGGCTCATGAGTCAATCCTATTTGAGGTTTGTAGCGGTAGATACTCCGACAGGTCTGCGCGAGCACCCGATGCGTTGATTTTGCCAGTCTGCATAGCTGCGGCCCAATTGGTTTCACCGCTTGCCAGCGCTAACCAAGTGTCAGCATCCATCTCGATGACATTAGGTGGTGTGCCACGGGTATGCGTTGGGCCATCGCCACACTGCACTGCTGAATAAGGTGGAATTCGCACTTCAATGGCACGACCCGGATTTGCGGCAACTAGTAAAGCAAGCGTTGCTTTAACTGATTCGAGAATCTGGGGATCGCGCATTGGTTAACCAAATAACTTCGGGAAAGTTTCAGTGTGGGCAGTGCGTAGTTCAGCAAGTGAAATTTCAGCGCCGTTAATGGTTAGCGATGAACCACCGGTAGTGCCGATCTTGGTGGCTGGGTAGGTAATATTTGCGGCGTCCATTGGGTCAATCGCAATTAGTACTCGCGATGGAGTTTCAGAGAGTAGTTCGATGCCGGCATCGTTAAGTGTGATGGTCGCGCCGATATTGTTTTTAAGGGTTGTCTCGATCAATGTGGCAGCAAGGCCACCTTGCGAAAGATCGTGAGCGCATTTAAAGATTGAATTATTAGCAAGTAAGAAATCAATTAGCTTCATTTCGCGTTGTAGATCAGCAATTGGTGAATTGCCACCACGTTGATTATGCAAGAACGCCCATTCGCTACCTGCTAAATCGTTCTTGGTTTCCCCTAATAGATAGAGATCAAGCCCGGCAGCTGGAATTCCCATTGGCGTACGAGTGCGTACATCTTGAATTACACCAAGCACACCGATTACAGGTGTCGGCAGAATCGCAACGTCGCCAGTTTGGTTATAGAACGAAACGTTGCCACCTGTGACAGGTAGTCCCATCTCTAAACAACCATCTGCTAATCCGCGAACGGATTCGGCAAATTGCCACATCACGCCTGGGTCCTCAGGTGAGCCAAAATTAAGGCAATTTGTGACTGCTAGCGGCTTGGCACCAGCGACTGCAATGTTACGAGCAGCCTCTGCCAGTGCCAACTTGGCACCTTCGTAAGGATTTAAATATGACCAGTTGGCATTGGCGTCGGTACTAATTGCCACACCTAACTGAGTTGATTCATCAACTCGAACCATGCCAGCATCTTCTGGTTGCGCCAGAATTGTGTTGCCTTGCACGTACTTGTCATATTGCGAAGTAACCCAAGATTTATCTGCCAAGTTTGGCGTGCTGGCGATAGTTAATATCGCAGCTTTAATTTCTTCTTTTGTATTTGGTAACGGCACATCAATGATTTGGGCGTTAACGATGTCAATGTAGGCGGGTTGAGCAAGTGGGCGGTTATAAACCGGACCATCGTGGGCCACGGTGCGTGGTGGCACATCAACAATTACTTCGCCATGCCAAGTAATAATTAAGCGATCACCATCTGTGACTTCACCGATTACATCAACGGTGACATCCCACTTGGCGCAGATCTCTAAGAAACGCGCAATATGTTTTGGTTCAACAATTGCGCACATGCGCTCTTGTGACTCAGACATCAAAATTTCTTCAGGTAAAAGTGATGGATCACGTAGTGGAACTTTGTCGAGTTGTACGGCCATGCCACCGCTACCGCCGGATGCTAATTCGCTTGTTGCACAAGAAAGTCCAGCGCCACCGAGATCTTGAATACCAACCACTAAATCTTCGGCGAAAATTTCTAAACTACATTCAATTAAAACTTTTTCAACGAATGGGTCGCCCACCTGCACGCTTGGTCGCTTAGCTGGGCCGCTGGCACCGAATGTTTCAGAGGCAAGCACTGATACGCCGCCAATGCCATCGCCACCAGTTTTGGCACCGAAGAGCACAACTAAGTTGCCAGCACCAGATGCTTTAGCTAATTTGATTTGTTCATGGCGCATCACGCCAACACAGAGTGCGTTAACTAGCGGATTACCTAAATAAGTTTGATCAAAAGTAATTTCGCCACCGATATTTGGTAGCCCTAGGCAGTTGCCATAGCCACCGATACCAGCGACGATGCCAGGTAAAACACGCTTGGTATCAGGGGCCTCGGCTGGGCCAAAGCGAAGTGGATCCATAACAGCAATCGGGCGAGCACCCATCGTCAAGATATCGCGCACGATCCCACCAACACCAGTTGCAGCGCCTTGGTATGGCTCGATAAATGATGGGTGGTTATGGGACTCAATTTTAAAAGTAACTGCATAACCTTGTCCGACATCAACCACGCCAGCATTTTCACCGATGCCAACTAATAGTGCATCGCTATGTGGGGCTTTCTCACCGAATTGCTTTAAGTGGACTTTGGAAGATTTATAAGAGCAGTGCTCAGACCACATAACTGAATACATGGCCAGCTCGGAAGAAGTTGGGCGACGATTAAGAATTTCTTTAATGCGCGTGTATTCATCGGGTTTCAAACCAAGTTCGGCAAATGGTTGTTTGGTATCTGGCGAAGTTTGCGCAATTGAAACGGTATCTAGGTTCATTACTTACCTACCATCGCAGTTAGAACTGAAATAAAGAAAGGCAAACCATCGGTACTTGGGCCAGTTAGGGAATCAATGGCATGTTCTGGGTGTGGCATCAGGCCAACTACATTGCCGCGCTCATTGGTAATGCCGGCGATTAAGTTACGTGAACCATTTGGGTTCTCGCCCAAATAGCGAGCAATAATTCGGTTGTTGTCTTCAAGTGATTTTAAAGTTTCATCATCGCACTGAAAAGAGCCTTCGCCATTTTTAAGCGGAATCACAATCTCTTGACCCTGAGTGAAATTGCTGGTCCAGGCACTTGTGGTGTTTTCAATCTTTAAGGTTTGATCGCGGCAGAGAAAATGTAGTTCGTGATTGCGGGTCAGCGCACCTGGCAATAGATGAGCTTCGCAGAGAACTTGGAAACCATTACAGATACCAAGCACGGGCATGCCTTTATTTGCTTGGGCAATAATTTCAGTCATAACTGGTGCGAATCGCGAAATTGCACCGCAACGCAGGTAGTCACCGTAGGAAAAACCGCCAGGCAGAATTACCGCATCGACACCCTTTAGGTCGGCGTCTCCATGCCAGAGCGAAACTGCCTCAGCACCAGCGTATTTAACTGCCCGCGCGGCATCTCGATCATCGAGAGTGCCGGGAAAAGTTACGACTCCAATGCGCATACTTATTCGGCCCTAACGGTGAAGGTTTCAATAACAGGGTTTGCCAGTAATACTTCAGCAGCTTTTTCCACTTCAGCAATTTGAGCGGCAGTGACATCGCCATCGACGGTGATCTCAAAGCGCTTACCTTGGCGCACATCGGTGGCAAAAGAGAAACCTAAGCGGGGCAGAGCGGCGGCAACAGCCTTGCCTTGTGGATCTAAAATCTCGGGCTTTAGCATTACATCAACCACGATTTTTCCCATTTGTTTTTCTCCCTTGTTAGTTCGCAAAGCTTGTGCCGGTGATTTTTTGGAAGGCTGCTTCGTAACGCTGTGTAGTTTTTTCAACTACCTCAGTAGGTAGAGCTGGTGGGTTGCTCATCCGATCCCAGCCGCTCTTAACTAAATAGTCGCGTAAATACTGTTTATCAAATGATGGTTGTGATTGACCTGGTTGCCAAACAGCAGCATCCCAGAAGCGCGATGAATCAGGGGTCAGTACTTCATCACCCAGAGTCATGACGCCATGAACATCACTACCGAATTCGAATTTAGTATCAGCCAAGATAATGCCGCGCTCTTGCGCAACACCGGCGGCGAAGTCATAAATCGCAAGAGTTAAGTCGCGCAGTTCAGTTGCAGTTTCGCTACCAACTATCTTGGTTGCAGCTAAAAGATCAATATTTATATCGTGATCACCAATTTCAGCCTTAGTAGCTGGCGTGAAAATACTAGTTGGCAACTTTGAACCATCAAGTAGGTCGGCAGGTAGATCATTGCCGCAAACTTTTTGATCGTTTTTATACTCAGCCCAACCGCTGCCTGTTAGATAACCACGTGCCACACATTCGATCGGATACATAGTTAGTGGCTTAGCGATCACTGCTCGGCCAGAAACTTCGGTTGGCACATCGGTTGAAATGATGTGGTTTGGTACCAAGTGCTTAAGTTGCTCGAACCACCAAAGCGAAATTTGCGTTAAAACCGCACCTTTATTGGGGATTAGCGTGGGTAGCACCCAGTCAAAAGCTGAAACACGATCACTAGCAACGATTAAAAGTTCGCCGCTTTCATTGGTATAGAGATCGCGAACTTTTCCGGTGCGCAAATGTTTCCACCCAGTTATCGCAGGCGCTGGCGGTGGGCCAGCTGGGCCAAAACCGCTCACCTGATAGCGCCGGGCTTGTACTGCGCAGCGGCAGGGTGCGCGGAAGTAATCGCTTCAATGCGACTTACAACTCGAGCAACTTGTTGGCGAGCATCGCCAGTGAATTCAATTGGGTCACTGATTAACGCAGCTAACGAAGCTGCATCAAGTGGCATTCGTGCATCGGCCGCGATGGCTGCAAGCATGGTGTTTGGTTTTCCTTCGCGCATGGCAAGGGCTGCAGCAACTGCGTGCTCTTTAATAACTTCGTGTGCAACTTCGCGACCAACGCCAGCCTTAACGGCAGCCATCAGAATTTTAGTTGTTGCTAAGAACGGTAGGTAGCGTTCAAGTTCGGCAGCGATGACGGCCGGAAATGCACCGAACTCGGCAATTACAGTTAAGAAAGTTTCAAGTAGGCCATCGATGGCGTAGAACGAATCTGGAAGTGCCACGCGACGAACAACGCTGCAGCTGACATCGCCTTCATTCCATTGATCGCCAGAAAGTTCACTAACCATAGAGGCATAACCACGTAGAACCACAGATAAACCATTAACACGTTCGCACGAACGAGTATTCATCTTGTGTGGCATTGCGCTGCTGCCAACTTGGCCAGCTTTAAAGCCTTCCCTTACTAATTCAGCGCCTGCCATTAAACGAATTGAAGTGGCAAGAGATGAAGGGCCGGCAGCTAATTGCACAAGTGTTGTGACTACGTCGTAATCAAATGAACGTGGGTAAACCTGACCAGTTGAATCGAGCACGCTTTCAAAACCGAGTTCGGCGGCAATGGCACCTTCGAGTTTGAAATGCGCTTCGCTGCTACCAAGTAAATCAATGGAATCTTGTGCGGTGCCCACTGGGCCCTTGATGCCACGCATCGGATAACGCTCTTGTAGCGCTGTTAAACGGGCATATGCGAAGAGCAACTCTTCAGCCGCTGAGGCAAAGCGCTTGCCGAGAGTTGTAATTTGCGCCGGCACATTATGTGAACGACCAGCAATTGGTTGCGCGGCATATTGCGCGGCACGATCACCAAGGGCTGCCAAAACTGCCACAACTTTGTCATGGATGATATTCAAACCATCGCGCACTTGGAGCGCTTCAATGTTTTCGGTTAAGTCGCGACTAGTCATGCCGGCATGAATTGCTTCGTGACCAGCAAGAGCGTTAAATTCTTCGATGCGAGCTTTCACATCGTGACGAGTTGCTTTTTCGCGGGCATCGATGGAAGCTAAATCAATTTTAGTAATTACTTTTTCATAGTCGGCAATTACTTTGGCATCAATGGCATGGCCCAAAGTTGATTGTGCGCGCATAACGGCGATCCAGAGTTTGCGCTCTTGAATAATTTTGGCTGATGGCGCAAATATGGCACGCATCTCGGCCGATGCGTAACGGCTACCTAACAAGCTAGCTGATTCGCTCACTGGGTCATTCTCTCGCATTTAATTGCCCTTCTCTGCCACCGACGCATTTAGCGCGATGTCGGAACGATAGAAAGAGTTGGTTAATTTGATTTGGGAGATGGCGCGGTATGCCTGGTTGCGCGCTTCGGTTAGATCACTACCAATGCCGGTCACGGTTAGCACTCGCCCACCATTTGAAAGCAATTTTGTGCCTTCGCGCTTTGTGCCAGCGTAGAAAATTTGGGTATCGGCCACTTCTGGCAAGTTTGTTATTTCGCCACCGGTAATTGGGTCGGCTGGATATCCCGGTGCTGCCAATACGACAGTGACTGCTGAGTCATTGCGCCATTGCAGCGCAACATCATCTAGATCATTGGTGGCTGCTTTATAGAGCAAGTGCGCCAGTGGCGTTTGTAGTCGGGGAATTAAAACTTGAGTCTCGGGGTCACCAAAGCGGGCGTTAAATTCAATTACTTTTAATCCAGTATCAGTTAGGGCAAGACCTGCATATAACAAGCCTATGAATGGGGTTCCACGCGCTGCCATCTCGGCAATCATGGGCGCTAAAACTTGGGTGTAGACATCATCTTCGAGATTAGTTGGTGCCCATGGCAGCGGTGAGTAAGCACCCATGCCGCCGGTGTTCGGGCCGGCATCATTATCGTGTGCTCGTTTGAAATCTTGCGCTGGTTGCATCGGAATTATGTTGCGGCCATCGCTGATACCGAATAACGAAATTTCAGGGCCAGCTAAATATTCTTCAATCACAACCCGTTGACATTGAAGTGCGTGATCGATTGCTACTTGGCGATCTGTTGTTACGACCACACCTTTACCCGCAGCTAGCCCATCGTCTTTAACAACGTATGGTGCGCCGAAAGTATCAAGGGCTCTTTCGATTTCAAGTTGTACTGGACCAACCGTAAAACTCTTAGCAGTTGGCACACCAGCATCGTGCATAACTTCTTTAGCAAAGTTTTTACTGCCTTCAAGTTGCGCGGCTGCCTTTGAAGGGCCAAATACTTTTATGCCAGCTGCGCGCAAACGATCAGCTGCGCCATTTACTAGCGGCACTTCGGGACCAATAACTACAAATTCAATTTCAAGAGACTTCGCTAATTCAGTAATAGCTTGATTGTCTTTGATATCTAATTCATGACAAGTTGCAAATTGTGCGATGCCTGGGTTACCTGGTGCGACATGTAGTTCAGTACAGAAAGTATCTGCGTGTAGTCCTAGTGCCAGGGCGTGTTCGCGACCGCCGCTTCCGACTAGGAGGATTTTCATCTTTAGATGAACTCCTTCACGACGATAGTCTCGTCGCGACCCGGCCCGACGCCGATTGCGCTCATTGGGGCGCCTGAGATCTTCTCTAAGAAGGCCACGTAATCTTGCGCGTTCTTTGGCAGATCAGAAACTTTACGAGCACTGCGAATATCTTCAGTCCAGCCTGGTAGATACTCATAAATTGGAATTGCGTGATGGAAATCAGATTGCGAAGCAGGTAGTTCTTCAACGCGCTTGCCATCGATCTCATAAGCCACACATACTGGGATTTGCTCCCAGCCAGTAAGCACATCGAGCTTGGTTAAGAAGAAGTCAGTTAAGCCATTAACGCGCACGGCATAGCGAGCAATCGGTGCGTCATACCAACCGCAACGACGATTACGCCCAGTTGTTACGCCCACTTCGCCGCCGATGCTGCGTAGTTTTTCGCCATCTTCATCAAGTAGTTCAGTAGGAAATGGGCCACTACCAACGCGAGTTGTGTAGGCCTTAACAATTCCGATTACGCGTTCAATCTTGGTTGGGCCAATGCCAGAACCTGTGCAAGCACCGCCTGCTGTTGGATTACTTGAAGTAACGAATGGATACGTACCGTGATCAACATCGAGCAAAGTGCCTTGTGAACCTTCGAGCAGAACAGTTTTGCCAGCCTTGAGCGCTTGATCAAGAATCAAAACAGTATCGGCAACATAAGGGCGCAAGATTTCGGCATAGCCAAGGTATTCGGCAAGAACTTCTTCGACTTCTATATTTTTGCGATTGAAAACTTTAATTAGCACTTGATTCTTATCGTGTAGCGCAGCTTCAAGTTTTTGACGCAGAATTGAAGGATCAAATAAATCTTGAACTCGAATTCCGATGCGGTTGATTTTGTCAGCGTAGGCTGGTCCGATACCGCGACCAGTTGTACCAATCTTAGATTTACCCAAGAAACGCTCAGTCACCTTGTCGATAGTGCGGTGATATGGTGTAATCAAATGCGCGTTGGTGCTAATTAGTAACTTGCTGCAATCAATTCCGCGTTCAGTTAAACCTTTGATCTCTTGTAGTAAAACACCTGGATCAATAACTACGCCGTTGCCAATTACTGGAATTACATTTGGACTTAAAATTCCAGAAGGAAGTAAGTGCAGCGCATACTTTTGATCACCGATTACAACTGTGTGACCCGCGTTGTTGCCGCCTTGATAGCGAACTACGTAATCAACGCGGTCACCGAGCAAATCGGTAGCTTTACCCTTGCCCTCATCGCCCCACTGAGCTCCCAGTAGAACTAATGCAGGCATCGGTAAAGCCTTTCTCTCGTGTTAACGCGCGGTAAGTGGAAGTTTACTTGCGGGAGGTGGTTCCGGTGGAACGAAGGTCTTCGCAACCCTTAACAACACGAGCAGCCATGCCAGCTTCAGCCAACTTGCCCCATGCGCGTGGGTCGTAAGCCTTCTTGTTGCCAACTTCACCATCGATCTTGAGCACACCGTCGTAGTTCTTAAAGGCGTGATCTACCACTGGGCGGGTGAATGCGTATTGAGTATCGGTATCGATATTCATCTTAATTACACCGTAATCAAGGGCTTCACGAATTTCAGAAAGCAATGAACCTGAACCACCGTGGAAGACAAGATCCATTGGCTTGCTGCCAGCTGGTAGGCCAAGTTTTTCGGAAACCGCAGCTTGTAGGGTCTGCAGAATCTTAGGTTGCAACACAACGTTGCCTGGCTTGTATACGCCGTGCACGTTACCGAAAGTGGCGGCAACCATGTAGCGAGTACTTGGGTCAGTACCTAAAGTTGCAACTGTCATAAGCGCATCTTCAGGAGTCGAATACAACTTGGCATCGTGCTTTGCTTCGACACCGTCTTCTTCGCCACCGACAACGCCGATTTCGATTTCTAGAATTGTGCGAGCTGCGGCTGAAAGCTTCTGCATTTCGGCTGCGATCTTCATGTTAGTTGGCATATCAACTGCTGAGCCATCCCACATGTGTGAACTAAATAGTGGTCCTTGACCATTCTTGATGCGGTTTGCACCGAACTCAAGTAGTGGGCGCATAAAACCATCAAGCTTTTCAACTGGGCAGTGATCTGTGTGTAATGCGATGTTTACGTTGTAGTTCTTGGCAACCACATGTGCGAATTCAGCAAGACCTACTGCGCCATCAACCATGTTCTTAACGGTTGAACCTGATGCATATTCAGCACCGCCCCAAGAAAATTGAATGATGCCATCTGACTGCGCTTCGGCGAAACCACGAAGGGCTGCGATCAGGGTTGAAGATGATGAAACGTTGATTGCAGGATATGCAAACGCGCCAGCTTTCGCGCGATCCAACATATCTGCATAAATTTCCGGGGTTGCTATTGGCATGATCACTCCAGTGGTGGATATGTAAAAGCCGAGCGCATCTTTGGGCCGACTAAAGGCTTACGACATATCCAACCACTTACCCGAGCGTAAGAAAAATTACGCACGCGGTATCAGCGAGTGCCAGCCTCGATTACATGCCCA
>CAMCXZ010000034.1 GCA_945883725.1 Bifidobacterium breve
AAATGCTGCCGAGAGGACTGCACGTGCTTGCTGTTGGGAGCGAGCGCTTTGACCCTTTTCACGCATCTGAAGCATCAGCGCATTTACATGATTCTTAGTAATCGCCTGTAACTTAATTGATCCAAGTGCTGGAATGATGTGGATGTTAATGAGTGAGGCATAGCGGCGGTAAGTAGTTGCCGCAATAGAAGTCTTATGCTTCTTAGTGATCCAATTAGTTAAGAATTCACCAGTTGTCAGCTTTGCAGCTGCTGGGACTAATGAGCCATCGTAAATAGGAAGCGCTTTGATCTTTTCTTTTGCTAGTCGACGAGCCTCCTGCTCTGAGCGGCCCATAGCTGTGACCGTGTGACCCTTGTGTGAGATCACAGTGCGCCATCCATTCTTGTGGCGATAGGTGTTTCCATCCCCATTACGGCGACGTGACTTCTTACGATTAGTTTGTGTTGGTTCTGACATGTTCTTATCCATTTCGTTGAGTAACGCACTGATTTAGTGCGTATTACGAAAGGGTCTCAGCAATCACAAAAAACGCCGGGGGACTGTCAAAAAGTGACAGACCACCAAGGTTTGTTTTACAACTCATACACTTTCCATACACCGGACTGAGCGAGTAATCTTTAGGATTACCCAAAGCACCATTACTGAGGTACTTTTGCGCTCATTCTGATGGCTAGATCAACCAGGCGGGTTGCCCGAGCGGCCAATGGGAGGGGACTGTAAATCCCCCGGCTCTGCCTTCGAAGGTTCAAATCCTTCACCCGCCACCATATTTATCGTTCGGGGTATTTCTGTAAATACCCGCACCTTCAAATCTGAGCGTGCTTGCAATCTAAAGGCACGGTAATGATGAATCCAATTCAAAGCCACGGGTACGCCTTATAGGTGCTTTTACGTAATTTCGAAAATCTATTGTCTTTGACTCCAATGAAGACTCTAATGGAGCATCGAATCCTTCGATTCAAACGTTTCAGCGTAGTTTGCTTGCAAGGTTAACTTGAGAGGTGGTGAGATGGAAACAGTTCGATTTAAGAGAATCATTGACGTTCTTGAGCAAATAATTGAACGAGGTCCGCAATCTCTCTCACAAATAAGTAACCGAGTTTCGATTCCAACAAGTAGCACTCACGATCTTCTAAAAGCCATGACCTTAGCGGGAATGCTCCAGGTGTCCGGAAAAGATTACGAACTCGGACCTAGCACTTATAGATTGGCTTTCGACATTCAGGACAGTTTCTCGATAACTAATATCGCAACCTCTGAACTTGATAAGTTGGCTCAGCGAGTTGGATTCGATGTTTACCTTGCGGTTCGGTCCGGAATACATGTGATGTATGCGGCTCGATTTAGAGGTAATGAAGGAATAAAAGTTACGATTCCTTTGGGTCAATCCCTTTATTGCCATGCAACCGCTGTGGGTAAAACTTTTGCAGCCTTTGATCCAATACTTCAAAAGTCTGTATTAGCTGGCCCTCTGAAGAAAATTACTCCTAAAACAATTGTTGATCCTAAGGCTCTTGAACGAGAGTTTAACCGGATCAAAACTCATAAAATAAGCATCTCAAATGAAGAATCACTCACTGGAATTATTGGAATATCTCTGCCAATAATGAGTGCTGATGGCCGAATATTGGCAGCAAGTCATGTTTCAGCATTTAAGGACAAAATGAGCAATGCCCGAATGAAAGAACTTTGTTTTGAGTTAAACGAAGCTACAACCCAAATTGAATTATTATTGGCATCTAGCCCCACCACAAAGCGATCAAGCAAGATCGAAGAGTCTCGATTGAGAAATTTCAATTCTTTGACTAGTGTAAAAAATTTATAAAAGTAGAACTGGAAACGTAATTACTGCGAGAGCGACAGTTGCATGGGTAAACAAGTATTCAAGAAACATTGGAGAGGGAATCTTCGAAACATCTAAACTTGCGCTTAACTCCGCATGATCAAAAGCTTCTGATTACTGGCTTGAACTTGATCCTACTGGCTAGTAAATGAGGATTGAGATCTATCAGATTTTGTCTAAGCCATAAGATTTTTGAAAATGATTTGACGTAGAAAATTGTTTTCGGATTCACGTAAGACCATTGACGGCATTTTCATCTCTCGCTTACGCTCTTTAAGTTAGAAAGATCGTTTGCAAACGTTACATTCCTTTATGCTTGAATTGGAGAATAAGTGAAAAAGTCAATCAGTCTTACGGTTGCGTGGGTTGCAGTCTCGGCTTTAACGATTGCGATGGCGCCTCAGGCTACTTCTGCAGTAGCAGCGCCTAAGGTTGGCGCAACCTGCACTAAGGTAAATGCTAAATCAGTGGCCGGTGCGTACCAGAGTGATCTCATTTGTGCAAAAGTTGGTAAAAAACTTGTCTATAAAATCTATATTCCAAAGGGTCCAATCAAGATTGGATTTTCTGCGGCAGTAACAGGAACAAACGCACTTCTTGGTCAAAGTTACCGTGGTGGTGTTGCGTACGCAGTTAGCCAAATTAATGCTGCTGGCGGAATCGATGGTCATCAAATCGATCTTGTAACAGCAGATGGCGGCGATACAAATCCAGGATGGGTAAACTCATTGAACGTGCTTGCCGAAGAGAACCCAGTAATGATTCTTGCGCATCCACACAGCTCAGCAGTCATTGCACAAAATGACATGGTTAACAAGATCGGCGTCCCTTACTTCATGTCAGGTGGATCAGTAGCGTTAACCCAAGAGAAGTTAAAGAATCAGTGGCTTTTCCGCGTTTCGCCAAGTGATGGAATTTCAGGCGTCGCAGCAATTGATTATGCTGTTGATACTTTGAAGTACACAAAGATTGGAATCCTTGCAGATAACACTGCATATGGAATTGATGGAACTGCCGTAATGGTTGCCGCTCTAAAGAAGAAGGGTCTAACCGCAGTTGGAACCGAATCTCACGAGCTATTTGCTACCGATGTTTCAGCACAACTCCTAAAGCTTCGCGCCGCTGGTGCGCAGCTAATAATTGGCTGGAGTATTCCAGTTGTAACAGCGACAACACTCCGCCAGGTTCAAGAGTTGAAGCTTGGAGTTGACTACATGGGTGGCCGCTCAATGGCGCTTACAGCAGTGCTTGGACTTGTAACAAAAGCTCAGCTCAATGGAGCATTTGGCGCAGTCGATAATGCAGTAGCGGCAGATCCTGCTGCAGCGGCATGGGTTAAAGCTTACAAGCGCTTTGCTGGTAAGGATCCTGACTTCTTCACCGCTCAGTACTATGACTTGGTCTACATGATGAAGAACTGGATCTTAAAGAATGGCGTAAAGCCTGCAGTTCTGCGTTCTGCAATCCTAAAGACTAAATACAATGGTGTTGGAACCGGAACATATGACTTCACTAGAGCTCCTGGAGAAAGTAACTGGTCAGCTCAGATTGTGAAGTACTCAGGCGAGACGGTGCAAGTTCTGAAAACAATTACAATCGCACCGAATTAAAAAGTAGAGTCAAGTAGAGAACAGGTGGCCATCATAGATGGCCACCTGTTTTTACTTTCTAATTTTTTTACTTCATCAATTAGTATGAAATTGAGGCAAGAATGTCAAAGAAGATGAGAAGTCAATCGTGGTTTGAAGACAAGGGTCGCAACGGTTTTATCCACCGCTCGTGGCTAAAAGGCGATGGACTACCTGATGAATCATTTGATGGCAGACCTGTTGTTGGAATTGCAAATACTTGGTCTCAGCTAACGCCATGTAATTCAAATCTTCGCAGAGTGGCTGAGTTTGTTGCAAAAGGTGTTTGGGAGGCTGGCGGCCTACCCCTTGAATTTCCTGTTATGTCCCTACCAGAGACCCTGATGCGCCCTAGCTCGATGCTCTATCGGAATTTGATGGCTATGGAGCTAGAAGAGCAACTACGTGCAAATCCTATTGACTCCGTAGTTCTCCTTGGTGGCTGCGATAAGACTATTCCAGGATTACTAATGGGCGCAGCAAGTGTTAATTTGCCAACCATGGTCGTGAGTTCTGGGCCTAAATTAAATGGAAAATATAAGGGAGAAGATATTGGCTCTGGCGTAGACATTTGGAAATTTGTTGATGCAGTTCGAACCGGGAAAATGACTCAAGAAGAGTTCGTTGAAGCTGAAAGATGTATGGCAAGAAGCGAAGGCCACTGTATGACGATGGCAAGTGCTTCAACAATGGCCGTGATTGCCGAGACAATTGGTCTCCAGCTTTCAGGTGCTGCAGCAATTCCTGGATCAGATTCACGTCGATACCTAACCGCTCATCTAACTGGGCGGCAAGCTGTTGAGATTGCGAAACAAGATCTGAAGTTCTCTGACGTTGTGACAATTGGAGCAATTGAAAATGCTGTGAAAGTTAATGCGGCAATCGGCGGCTCAACTAACGCGGTCTTACATCTACAAGCGTTGGCAGGACGATTAGGTTATGACGTTAAGCTCGCAGATTTTGATCGTTGGGGGAGAGACGTTCCCATGCTTCTTAATCTAAAACCAGCAGGTAAATATTTGATGGAAGATTTCTACTACGCTGGAGGCGCACCAGTTATTCTGCGCGAGATTTTATCTATGCTAAATGCTGATGAGATCAACGTGATGGGCAAAACTATTGCCGAACAGGTATCAGGAGCCGAAAATCACAATGAAGAAGTTATTACCACGGTTGCTAAACCCTTAAAAGCTGCCGGCTCAGCCATTGCAGTCTTACGTGGAAATCTATGTCCTGATGGAGCGATCATTAAGCTCTCAGCCGCAGATCCTAAGCTGCAGCAACACCGAGGTAGGGCACTTGTTTTCAACTCTATTGAAGAGCTAGAGGCTGTCATTGATGACATGGAACTTGATGTAGATGAAAATTCAGTTTTAATCGTCCGCAACTCTGGACCTCGTGGTTATCCAGGAATGCCAGAGATTGGAAACCTACCCATGCCAAAGAAGCTTCTACTTCGTGGCATAAATGACATGGTGCGAATATCTGACGCGCGTATGAGTGGAAGTTCTTACGGAACTGTTGTCTTGCATGTAGCGCCAGAGTCAGCCATAGGAGGGCCGCTGGCACTTGTTGAAAATGGAGACATCATCGAGCTAGACGTAAAGAACCGTTTACTCCAACTAGATGTGTCAGATGAGGTCTTGGCAGTGCGACGATTGGCATGGAAGTCACCGTTGGAAGAGGTCGAACGAGGCTTTCTAAAGCTACATCACGACCATGTATTACAAGCAGATCAAGGAGCTGATCTAGATTTCTTAGTTGGAAATAGTGGAAGCGCTGTACCGAGACGACCTTTTTAAATTAATCCGTAAGATACTTTTTTAGACCAGTCGAAAGGAGTTCTAGCTCGGAGCGCACTGTAAGAATTCGAAAGCCCTGGTCAGTAAGTTTCGGAAAATCACCACTTGTTCCTGCCGGCATACCTACCGCCTCAGCTTGTTTCAGAATATTTCGTATCTCAGTGTCTAAAGTTTTATCACTTTCAATTTCTTCTGGCGAGACTGACATAGACAGTGCCAGATCAAATCTCCCAACATAGATCCCATCAATTCCTTCTATCTTTACAATTTTTTCAACTTCATTCAGAGCAGATTTAGATTCGATAAGAGCCCAGCATATTGGGCTAACAAAGTCATCAAATGATGCATAGCCTGAATTACCAGCTGCAAAACTGCCCCAACTTCGGTTGCCAGATGGAGGAAAGCGTAAGCTCGCAACAATTTCTTTAGCCTCAGCGGCCGTTTCAATCTCGGGGGCAAGAACGCCATGTGCGCCCGCATCAAGAGCTAGGCCGATGCTTTTGCGTCCATTATCGGCTGTTCGAACTAGAACCACTATGTCATATGGCGCTAGCAATGCCGAAATCTCAAAGATATCCCGGATGGTAATAGTTCCATGTTGTTGATCCAAATAAATAAAGTCCATTTTGGACCGGGCTATTAAGTCAACAGATGCCCGGTCACCATGAATAATTCGGACTCCTCGAACAATGCCTTTTCTAGATTTACTTCTAAAGCTTTCTGCTTTCTGGCCATGAGTAATCATCGGTCACTAAAGACTCCCTATATCTATTTGGTTGTTAATCTAAAGGTAGGAAATAACTTATGCGCCCAGGTAAGCATCTCGCACCGCTGGACTAGCTAATAGCTCCTTCGATGTACCTGAATGTCTAATGGCTCCATTTTCGAGCAAATATCCACGATTTGCCACGTTTAGGGCCATGAAAGCATTCTGCTCGACCAGAAGAATTGTTACTCCATCAACCTTGTTAACTGAGGCAATCGCCTCAAATACTTGTGCGGTAACCTTTGGAGCTAATCCCAAAGATGGCTCATCTAAAAGAAGAAGTCTTGGCTTGCTAATCAACGCTCGCGCCAGACTGAGCATCTGTTGCTCACCACCACTTAAACTCCACCCAGTTTGCTTTCTACGCTCGCGCAATACCGGAAAGAGGGTGTACATACGTTCAAAGTCCTCTTCGATCGAGTCTTTAAACTCCGCAGGTCGAGCCGTAAGTCCTACCTGCAGATTTTGTTCAACTGTGAGTCCCGGAATAATGTGGCGACCTTCAGGCGCGTGCGCAATGCCAGCTCTTGCCAACTGGTGAGTCTTCATTCCGAGAATTGATTTTCCTTCAAATGAAATATCTCCACTGGTTGGTTTGTTTATTCCTGAGACCGTTCTCAGAGTGGTCGACTTTCCAGCTCCATTTGATCCAATTAATGTAACAATTTCACCACGTTCAATGTCAATTGAGATACCAGTTAGTGCTTGTATGTTTCCATAGCTAACTACGAGATCTTTAATAGTTAAGATATTTTCTCCCATGATCTATCCCGCCTAACTCTTCTTCGAATTCTGGAAACTGGTACTTCCTAAGTACGCCTCGATGACGTCAGGGGAGTTTTGAACTTCAGAAGGTGTTCCAGTCATAATTTTGCGACCAAAATTCAAAACCGAGATGTTCTCACATAGGCCCATTACAAATTTCATATTATGTTCGATTACAAGTACCGAAGTTCCACCACCTACTAAGCTTCTTATGCGTTCCTGTAAATTGCCAACTTCTACAGGATTTAAACCGGCAGCCGGCTCATCCAGAAGCAGCAAAGTCGGAGACGCGACTACTGCGCGAGCCAGTTCTAGTAGTTTCTTCTGGCCGTATGACAATGAACCTGCTGGACGATCAGCAATTTTATCGAGATCAAAGGTAGCTAGAGCTTCAAGAGTTGCTTTTTCCATTCCCGCTACACGTTGTCGTAGTTTTTTCTTACGCAATAGAGCGTTCCAAGGTTGAATTTCAGAGGATCGATAAGCACCAATCATTACATTGTCGAATAAGGATAATTCTGGCCAAACTCGGATATTTTGGAAGGTACGGGCAATGCCAGCTGCATAGACTTGATCTGGACGCATTCCCGTTAACTTTGTTCCAGAAACGCTAACTTTTCCTTGTCGTGGCTTATAGATACCAGTTATGACGTTGATTAAAGTACTTTTTCCTGCGCCATTTGGCCCAATCAAACCGTGAATTTCACCCTTTCGCACATTAAATGAAACGTTATCAAGTGCGACTAAGCCACCGAACTCTTGGCGGATTCCGTCGACTTCGAGAATACTTTCATTTGTCATTGGGTAACACCCTCTCGGCTCGTCCCTGAAATTTTCCGCAAGAATTTATCACGCAGTTTAAGAATTGCACCCGCTGCACCATCTGGTGCAAAAAGTATTACTAATAAAACAGCAACTCCATAAATCACCATATAAGAACTTCCCAAAAACTCTAGATTAGGAGGAAGAAATACCAAAAGAATCGCTCCGACAAGCGCGCCGCTTATGTGTCTTAATCCACCAATAATGATCATGGTCAACAACACAATACTCTGGCCTAAATCGAATCCGTATGGGCTTATGAAGCCTTCGTTATAAGCGAAAAGTCCGCCGGCAACTCCGGCACAAAAGCCAGAGATCATGAAAGCAATTAGATAATGCCAAGCTACAGATATTCCCATAGCACCTGCGGCAGTCTCATCGGTACGAAGTGCAGTAAAGGCTAGTCCAACAGGTGTTTTTCGAAGAGAATAGAGTGCTGCTGCAATAAATAATCCGATTGCCACACAAATATAGAAGTAAGTTGTATTGCTTTCTACGGGACGAGTAATGCTTGTAATTCCATCCATTCCGTTAGTAACGGCTCGCCAATTCACCATCAGTACGAGAATGATTTGCCCGACACCTATTGAAGCGATCGCAAGATAATGCCCACGTAGTTTTAATGTCGGGAAACCTACGATTATTGCAAGAATTACGCCTGACAAGCCTGCGATAGGAATTGTTAGCAGGAAACTAAACCCATGCTTTGTAGCAAGAATGGCAGCTGTATATGCGCCAACGCCCACAAATGCAGCTTGGCCAATTGATACTAGACCTGCCTGTCCCATGAGAACCTGCAGCCCCATGGTTGCCACAAACCATATGCTTGCTAATGTTGCGAGTCGAAGTTGAAGCCCATTTACCAGACTTGGCAGGATTAAAATCAACCCTAAGAAGAGAAGATAGCTAACGTAGCGAAAAGTTTTGAGATGACTAGATTTTACACCTAGCAACTTTCCATGCTGATATTGCTGAAGAGTCTCCTTATGGGAAGAGACTGAAGCACTAGCGCTCTTGCTCATACTTTTTGTCCGATCTCGCGGTTAAAAATTCCCTCAGGCCTGAAGTAGAGGAATCCGAGAACAACTAAGAAGATTAACAAACTTTGGAATGACGATGACAAGTAACGAGCAAAGAGAATTTCTAGAATACCAATCGATAGACCCCCAACGATTGCACCGTTAACTTCTCCAAAGCCGCCGATTATTGCAGCTGCGAATCCCTTTAATGCGATTCCGAGTCCCATAGTTGGAACCAGGTAAAGAACTGGCGCAACTAGAAAACCAACCAGACCTGCTATCGCAAATGAAAGCATGAATGTAAATGAAACCATTTTGTCGGTATTAACTCCAAGGAGCCTAGCCATTTCAGGATCCTGTGCAGTCGACATCATTTGGAATCCGAGTCGTGTTTTTGAAAACAATAATTTGATACCTATCAAAGTCAAAACAGAAATAAATATGATTATTAAGTTAGGTACAGAGATAAATACTCCCTTTATGTCTACGGTTGGATTTGCAAGCAACGGCTCTAATCGTCTTGGCTCCGGGCCGAAAATAAGCTGAATTCCATTTGCCAGAATAATTCCTGTGGCTAGCGTGCTAATTGCGATTATGAGAAATGATTTACCTTTAAGCGGTCGATAAACTACAAACTGGAACCCGTAGCCAAAAAATGACATAAGCACAATACATACAGGAAGTGCGACCAGTAGTGGTAACCCTAGGATATTTGCGAGAACAACTCCAACGTATCCTCCGACTGCAACAATTTCGCCGGCAGCAAAGTTAACTATTCCAACTGCTTTGTAAACCAAAATAAAACTCACGGCAACTAAAGCGTAGACCGCACCAGCTGCAACACCATTGGTTAGTACCTGAAAGAAATCCTGGACCTGCCTTAAGGTAATTTCCATACTAAGAATTACTCCGTTCAGAGCTTCAAGTGATCCATAAATTAAATCTTATTGAGATTTCAGAGTACGTGAACGTAATGGCGTAGTCAATGACTTTTCGCAGGAGCTAATGAATTTGGAGATTATGTTTTCCGAGTTCCCGAAAAATTTTTACAATCTTGGGCTGGCTATCGTAAATCTCCAGATATATCACTACCTTTGACGTATTCCGCTAGGGGCTGGAGAAAAGTTAATGAGAGTTTGGCTACCTAGTTTATATTTTCTTGAATCGCTTAAAGAGTTTGAAAGTGAAATTCAAATTGTAAATTCTGAGACTGGGATTCCTGATTTTATCGAAGACGTCGAGTTTCTAGTTCCACCAATGTTTGAAATTCGACCTGAAATCGAAGCCCTGATTCCAAAGATGAAATCTTTAAAAGTTATCCATTCGCTTTCAGCAGGCGTAGAAGACTTATTGCCACATGTAAGAGGAGGTGTAAAACTTTGCAATTCAACTGATGCGCACCATACTTCAACGGCAGAAATGGCAGTAGCACTTACATTGGCATCACTTCGAGGAGTAGATCACTTTTCCAGAGAATATGACTGGCAACTTAGAACGCAGCATGTATGGCAATCGCTAGCGGATACCAAAGTGCTAATAATTGGATACGGCTCAGTCGGGGCAGCTATTGAACGTAGATTAAATGGCTTTGAATGTGAAGTATTAAAAGTCGCTCGACAAGCAAGAGAAGGCATCTATGGTGTTACCGAACTATTTAAATTACTTCCAACTTGTGATGTTGTAATTCTATGTACTCCACACACGGCCGAAACTGAGAATTTAGCCGATAAAGATTTCTTTGCTCAAATGAAACAGGGTGCACTATTTGTCAACGTGTCCAGAGGTCCTACCGCTAATACGAATGACCTAGTTGACGCAATTAGAGTTGGTCATATCAGAGCAGCACTTGACGTTACCGAGCCTGAACCACTGCCTTCGGGACACCCACTTTTAACTTTACCAAATGTTTTAATAACGCCGCACATCGCTGGAAGAAGTACTGCGCTTCAGTCTCGCCTAAATAGTCTCATTAGCGCACAGGTAAAACGATATTTGACTGGGGAGCCACTCAAGAACGTTATTAATGGACTCTATTGATGCTGGAAGGCTAGCTTGAAAAAAATAGTAGATTTCAATTTGAGTGTAGTTTATCCTCAAGCTTTCCCACTTTCTCTTGAAAAGGATCTACCGCAGGAACTTGCTCGTCTTTCTGATTACGAGTCTCTCAATTCAATTGAGGTAACGGCTGTGTCGGACATAGGCATTCGTAAAGATGCAGCAGCGGTTCTTCGTGATTCCTTTGAGGAAGTCATTTTTTTAGCCGGTCTTCCCTCGTCCAAGAAAAAGGCTTTTTTAAATTCTTCCGGCGCGGAACGAGTTAGAGCAGTTGATTACACCAAAACGCTCATTGAAGAAGCAGGCGAACTAGGGGCAAGTGCATTTTTAGTTATCAGTGGTCCCGATGTCAACCCTGCAAGTCGCCAAGAAAGCATGCAAAACCTAAAGAGTTCGCTTTTAGAGCTGCTAATTTTTACGAAAGCAAATTTCCCGGAGATTCAAATTAGACTTGAGCATACCGATAGAGAAATTCATAGACGTCAACTCATAGGCCCTACAGTGGACTCACTTTCCTTAATTAATGAAATTTACGATGCTGGGCATGACTTAAAACTAAATCTTGATTTGAGTCATATCCTGCAGTTAGGCGAAGAGGTAGATTCCACTCTTGAATTAGCAAGAGCGCATTGTTCTCATTTTCATTTTTCAAACTGCATAATTAGCGAAAAAATGCATCCGCTATTTGGTGATTGCCATGTTCCGTTTGGGTATCCAGGTTCAGAAGTTAAGTTTGAGCAACTTATTAAGACATTTCAAGATTTGTATCGTTTTGGCTATCTAGATAAACCTTTAAAGACAACGCTAGGTATAGAAGTTGTACCGCTTATCGGGGAGGATCCATGGACAACTTTGAACGAAGCTATCGAAATTTTTAACCAAGCGAAG
>CAMCXZ010000035.1 GCA_945883725.1 Bifidobacterium breve
GAGATCGCGCAGAAAGCTCGGGAAGCACGCCAAAACCAGACCCACATCGTGGTGAAGGAAGTACGTATGCGACCAAAGATTGAGACTCACGATTATGAGACCAAACGGAATCACATCGAGAAGTTCTTAAAAGGTGGCGACAAGGTCAAGGTGACAATGCAATTCCGTGGTCGCGAACAAACGCGTCCTGAACTCGGTTACAAGATCTTGCAACGTCTTGCAGAAGATGTTGCAGAAATTGCTTTCGTTGAATTCGCCCCTAAACAAGAGGGACGAAATATGACAATGGTGCTTGGTCCAACTAAGCGCAAGACTGAAGCAGTAGCCGAAGCAAAGGCAGCGCGTAAAGCGAAAGCCGATGCAGCAGCAGCTGCTGCTGAGACCGAATAAGAACTAGCAACGGGAGACCTAAGATGCCAAAGATGAAAACCCACAGTGGTGCGAAGAAGACATTCCGCATTACTGGTTCCGGAAAAGTTATGCACGAGCGCGCCGGAAAGCGCCACTTACTCGAGCGCAAGTCCTCACGTGTTACGCGACGTTTGAGTACTGAGTCCGCAGCTAAGCCAACCGTTGCAACAACAGCCAAGCGCATGCTTGGTTTGAAGTAAGGAGCAGTTAAATGAGAGTAAAGCGCGGAGTCCACGCAGCTAAGAAGCGTCGTACAACTCTAGAACGTGCCAGCGGTTACCGCGGACAACGTTCACGTCTTTTCACAAAGGCGAAAGAGCAAGTTACGCACTCAATGGTTTATGCCTTCAACGATCGCAAGGATAAGAAGGGCGACTTTCGTCGACTCTGGATCCAACGTATCAATGCAGCAGCACGTGAAAACGGTCTTACCTATAACCGTTTGATCCAAGGTCTAAAGGAATCTGGCATCGAAGTGGATCGCCGATTACTTTCAGAGCTAGCAACTAATGACCCAGCGACTTTCAAAGCGCTAGTTGAAGTTGCTCGCAAGACTTTAGCTGCACTCTAATTCGTTAACCGAATCTAGATTAATGATCGAGAGCCTTCACTCGCCACATATTGTGCGAGTGAAGGCTCTTATCAGTTCTAAGGGCGCTAAAGAACGTCGCGAAAGTGCTCGATATGTGGCCGAAGGTGCGCAGTTTGTGCGCGAAGCCATTAAGGCAAAAGCCATTGATCAAGTCGATGTTCTATACCTAACTGCCAATGGGCGGTCTCGGTTAGAGAATGACCAAATCGATTTAGCAAAATTTAAATGTGAAGATGTCACAGATGCCGTAATGAAGGCGATGAGTGAAACCATCTCGCCACAAGGCATTCTGGCTATCTGCAAAATCCCTAACCCACACTTGGAGTCTTTGAAGTTATCTGGCAAATCAATTTTGCTTTACTTACACGAAATTCAAGATCCCGGAAATGCGGGCACAATTTTACGTTCCGCCGATGCACTGGGTGCGACCGCAGTAATTACCTCACCAGGTAGCGTCGATATGTACTCACCGAAGGTAGTTCGTTCAACTGCCGGCTCACTTTGGCACTTGCCTATTTTCGAACGGGTATCACTTGATCAGCTACAAACAACTATTCCAAACCTAAACTTTGCGACCTTGTCGGCAGATGGTAGTAAATCAATTCGCCAATTTGTGGTTGAAGGAAATACGGTTTTGATATTCGGAAATGAAGCCCGTGGTTTAGCTGATCTTGAAGTCCCGGTATCAACGCAGGCGCTTGCGATACCTATGGCTGGCAATGCCGAAAGTCTTAATCTTTCAGCAGCCGTTTCGATAGTTTTATTTGAGTTAACGGCAAAAATTGCCGACGATAAGTAAAGTCGACCAAGTAGACTTAAAGCCATGAATCCGCAAGAGATCAACGAATGGGTCAGCGCTGCCAAGTCGGCATTTACAGCCGCTGGCGACCTCGATGAACTCAAGGCGGCTCGGTTAGCCCACACTGGTGATAAAGCTCCCATCTCACTGGCAAGCCGTGGCCTAGGTTCGCTATCACCAGATGAAAAAGCTTCTTTTGGAAAAATTATTGGTGAAGCAAAAGCAGCGATTGCAGCAGCCTTAGCTGATGACACTGCGCGATTAGAGATTGCTCGCGATCAAAAGATTTTGCTCGAAGAAGTTGTAGATATAACACTGCCCGCCAAGCTCGCACATGCTGGGGGATTGCACCCAATTACGATTATCAAGAATGACATTAGCGATTTCTTTTTGGCGCAGGGTTATTCAGTAGTCGAAGGCCCGGAACTAGAATCCAGTTGGCTTAACTTTGATGCGCTAAATATTCCAGCCGATCACCCGGCTCGAACCATGCAAGACACTTTTTTCGTTGAACCGCTAAGCGCCGGATTAGTTTTGCGCACGCAGACTTCACCACTTCAGATTCGCACCATGCTGACCAGCGAACCACCGATTTACATCATCTCACCAGGTCGAACATTCCGCGCTGATGAACTAGATGCAACACATAGTCCAGTTTTCCATCAGGTCGAAGGTTTAGTCGTTGACCGCGGAATTTCAATGGCGCATCTAAAAGGCACCCTTGATAATTTTGCGCGTCATATGTTTGGCCCTGATGTAACAACACGTTTACGTCCATCCTTCTTCCCATTTACTGAACCAAGCGCTGAAGTTGATGTTTTCTTCAACGGCCGCTGGATCGAATGGGGCGGCTGCGGCATGGTTAATCCCAAGGTCTTAGCAACTTGCGGTATCGACACCACACAGTTCAGTGGCTTTGCTTTCGGCATGGGCCTTGAGCGCACACTTATGGTGCGACATGGCATTACCGATCTGCACGAAATTGTTGAAGGCGATTTACGCTTCACGCGTCAGTTTGGAGTTGGCCTCTAATGCGAATTCCACGTTCTTGGGTCGAAGACTTTGTAGATCTATCTGGCATTACCGATGAAGTCATTGCTGATGCTTTTGTTCGGGTTGGTTTTGAAGTCGAAGATGTAATCAAGCAAGGTGCTGATCTAAATGGGCCGCTAGTCGTGGCTCGAGTGATTGCGATCGAAGAGCTGGCTGAGCACAAGAAGCCGATTCGCTATGTTGAGTTAGATTGCAACGAGGGGCAGACCCGCTTCGTCATCTGCGGTGCCCGCAACTTCGCCGTAAATGATTTAGTAATCGCGGCCCTGCCAGGGGCTGTACTGCCCGGAAACTTCGCAATCAGTGCGCGTGAGACTTATGGCAAGATAAGTAACGGCATGATTTGTTCTTCCAAGGAGTTGGGCTTAGGCGAAGATCATTCTGGCATTATCGTGTTAGCGCAAGGCGCAGCGAAGGTTGGCGATAATGCGACCGAGCTTTTACAGATCAATGACACAATCTTTGATATCGCGGTTAACCCTGATCGTGGTTACGCGCTAAGTATTCGAGGCGCTGCACGTGAAATAGCAGGGGCTCTGAATTTGAATATCACCGATCCGATTGCGCATGCGAAGTCACTATCTTTTGCCGAAGCTGGCACGCCAACCTCGATCAAAATATCCGATGGCGCAATGGTCGCTGTTTTGCGCTCGCTAGATAATTTCAATCCCAAAGCACCATCCCCAATTTGGTTAAGTCGCCGAGTTGAAAAAGTTGGCATGCGCTCGATCTCACTAGCCGTAGATGTTACGAACTATGTAATGGTCGAACTCGGTCAGCCGCTGCACGCATTCGACCGGGCAAAAATTGTCGATGGTTTAGAAATTACCTATGCTGTTGATAAAACTAAGTTTAAGACCCTAGATAATCAAGAACGCATTTTAGCAAGTTCTGATTTAGTTGTGCGTGATGGCAAACAAGTTCTTGCACTCGCTGGCACTATGGGTGGTCTAGATTCTGAAATCACAGACAGCACGACCACGATTGCGATTGAAGCAGTACGTTTTGACCCAATCGCAATCGCCAAGAATTCTCGTCGCCATAAGCTTTCAACTGAAGCATCTCGTCGCTTAGAGCGTGGCGTTGATCCATCGTTAGCTGAGTTCGCATCAGCTCGGGCAGCCGAGTTAATGATTTCGCTAGGTGGGGCTACCTATGTAGGTACTTCCGTTTCGGGCGAAGAAAGATATCCACCGATCATCGACCTAGATCCTAAGTATGTAAATGATCGCTTAGGTACCGAACTGCCTAATGAAGTTATCGCACAGGCACTCACAACTGTCGGTTGCGACGTAGATACTAAGAGTTGGAAAGTTGATCCGCCTTCTTGGCGAGGTGACCTACAAATTCCAGCTGATTTAGTTGAAGAAGTCGCTCGCATTGTTGGTTACGACCAAATCCCATCCGTGCTGCCACGCAGCCCATATGCCGCAACTTTGACACCAGTACAACTTCGTCGTCGCACTATTGCAGCTGCTCTTGCTGCTCGTGGATTAACTGAAGTCCAGAATTTCCCATTTGTAGCCGAAGCCACCATGAAAGCGCTTAATTACACGGGCGAGCGCGCGGCAACTTTCCGCATTGCCAATCCAATGTCTGAAGAAACTCCGCTAATGCGCACGCATTTGATTCCAGGCTTAATCGGAGCCGCGCAACGAAACATTTCACGCGGTGCTCGCGATTTCGCCCTATTTGAAATTGGGGCGATTTTCCGTAACACGACAAAGTTGGTAGATGGAATTTTCCCAGCACTTGAGGCAAAACCAGATGCTGCAACAATCAAAGCAATTTTTGACAGCGTTCCACCGCAACCTATTCATTTAGGTGCGATATTTGTCGGAAAAACTACTGGCGATAATTGGCGAACTAAAGCACGCAGTTACGAATGGGCAGATGCGATCGCTGAAGCTCAGACTGTTCTAGATCTTTGCGGTCTGTCATACACAGTCGAACGTTCAGATTTTGCACCATGGCATCCAGGTCGTTGTGCCGAACTATTGGTTGATGGCAAAGCAGTTGCGCACGCTGGCGAACTTCATCCGCGGGTTTGTTCTGAGTTTGGTTTACCACCACGATCTTGTGCCTTAGTTATCAATCTAGATGCGCTTCCAGCGAGTGAAACCGTGCGCGCAGCAGTAATTGGCGCAATGCCAATTGCGGTCCAAGATGTTGCATTAGTGATCGATGCGAATGTTTCGGCAGCCCAACTTGAACAAGCACTGGTCGATGGGGCGGGGGATCTGCTTGAATCCATCGTGCTCTTTGACCGCTACGACAAGATCGGCGATGGCAAGATTTCACTAGCTTTCACGCTCTCGTTCCGGGCCTCAGATCGCACGCTAACTGGCGAGGAAATAAGTGCTGCGCGCGAGGCCGCCGTGGCTAATGCCAGCAAGCTCTACGGAGCAACTGTCCGCTCTTAATCTTGCATAATTATGAATATTCGTGCATAATTATTCCTATGAAAATAGCAATCGTTGGCGCTAGCGGGTATGCCGGAACCGAGCTACTGAGGCTTCTGCTCGAGCATCCGAAATTTGAAGTTAGCGTAATTACGGCGCATTCCAATGCTGGCGAGCTCATCTCATCAGTTGCGCCACAGCTGGCCAAACTTGGCGATCGTCGATTTGAGAAGTTCGATTTGGCCAAAGTAAACACTTGCGACTTAGTCTTCCTAGCTTTGCCACATGGTGAGTCTGCTGCCCTGATTGCACAGCTAGATCCAACCATCAAGGTTGTAGATCTGGGCGCTGACTTTAGATTAACCAGTGCCGATCAATGGGTTAAGTACTACGGCGGATCACATGCCGGTACCTGGACATACGGATTACCCGAACTTCCAGGCCAACGTGAACAAATCAAGAAAGCTAATCGCGTAGCTAACCCAGGCTGTTATGCCACTTCCATCTCACTGGCAATTGCGCCAGCTATCGGCTTAGTGGAATGCGCAGACATTGTGGTTGTTGCGGCTTCAGGAACAACAGGTGCTGGTCGAAGCGCAAAAGTGAATCTGATTGGCAGCGAAGTGATGGGATCACTGTCTTCGTATAAATTTGGGGGAGTACATCAGCACACTCCTGAAATCGAAGAAGCACTTACTCAGGTTGCCGGCAATGAAGTTAAAATTTCCTTCACGCCGATCTTAGCGCCGATGCCTCGTGGAATTCTGAGCACTGTAACTGCCAAGTTAACTAGCAGCGCTACAACTGAAAGCATCCATGAGCTTTATACCAAGGCTTATGCGAATGATGAATTTGTTACCGTATTGCCGCTTGGGCAAATGCCTAAGACTAATTCAGTCATTGGTAGCAACCATGTGCACTTACAAGTTGCGGTAGATACGCATACCAATCGGTTAGTTGTTTCAGCAGCGATCGATAACTTAGGCAAAGGTGCGGCCAGTCAAGCTATTCAAAATGCCAATCTGATTTGCGGGCTAGCCGAGAACGCGGGGCTGCAAGCGTTAGGGCTAGGCGTTTGATCGTCATTAAATATGGCGGTCATGCCATGAAAGATGAGAGCGGTGCCTTCGCGCAAACTATTGCCGCTGCCATAAATCAGGGAATCGAACTAGTAATTGTTCATGGTGGCGGACCTCAAATAGATGCTGCTTTAGTCTCAGCTGGCATTGAAAGTCAAAGTATTGCTGGCTTTCGAGTGACTACTCCCGAAATCTTTGAGATTGTGCAAAGCGTCCTTGCGGGTGAAGTGTGTGCATCGGTTGTTTCAAACTTGCGTAAAGCTGGTGTCAACGCCGCAGGAATCTCTGGCCGTGATGGCAATACATTGCAAGGAGTACGAATGAACAAAATTGTTGATGGCACGCCCGCCGAACTTGGTTTAGTTGGCGAAGTTACCGAGGTTGATACAGATTTAGTGGAATCGCTGTTGGAAGAAAAGTTCACGCCAGTTATTTCACCGCTAGCAAATGAAATCGGTGCCGAGAATGGATTAAACGTTAATGCCGATCTGGCCGCAGCTGCAATCGCGGGAGGTCTGAAAGCCGACTCATTAATTGTGCTGACTGATGTTTCTGGAATTTATCGAAACTATCCAGATCCAACTTCGATCATCTCTGAAATCTCAGCGACTGAATTGGCAACTATGAAGAATGATTTCAAAGGCGGAATGGCACCGAAAGTTGCTGCTTGTTTGGCCGCAATTACAGCGGGTGCTACGACCGTCAGGATTATTGATGGCAACAACGCCGAGAACTTATTGTTGGCACTTGCTGGTAGCGGCGGAACGTTGGTGCACGCATGAATGCAAATAACGCCAATGCTCGCAAGTCACTAGTTTCGAAATTGATTGCCGGCGGCAAGATTGCTTCCCAAGGCGACCTAGTTAAAGCGCTGAAACAACAAGGGATCATCGTTACGCAAGGAACTGCTAGTCGCGACCTGGAAGATATCGGCGCTATCCGAATTAGAAATAGCGAAGGCGAAATGGTTTATGCGCTAACTGATACGCAACCAATTTCGACTAAGAATTCATTTCCCAGTGAACTAGTTTTAACTGCCACACCAAGTGGAAATTTGGTTGTTATTCGAACACCGATTGCAGCAGCGCAAATGTTGGCGAGTGCAATCGATGGCCTCTCCCAAAGCGGCAAGCTCTCATCCGCGATTGGCACAGTTGCTGGTGATGACACAGTGATTGTTGTAGCCGACACAGCAAATGGCGGCAGTGCTTTAGCAAAGAAGATCTTAGGATTAGCCAATTCGAAAAGCGGAGGTAAGTAATGAGCACCGGAGATAGCCATACAGCCGGAACTTTGTGGGGTGGCAGATTTGCCGACGGTCCCAGCGATGCTCTATTTGCCTTGTCTCGAAGCGTTGATTTTGATTGGCGTTTAGCGCCTTATGACTTGCGATCATCCCTTGCCCATTTAGCAGTACTGGAAAGCTCCGGTTTACTTCCGGCCGATACGGTTTCAAAGTTACGAGGCGCTTTAAAGGAACTTCAACTCGAAGTCAGTAGTGGAAAATTCACACCGATTGAGTCTGATGAAGATGTACATAGCGCTTTAGAACGTGGTTTAACTGAGAAAATCGGTGCCGTTGGGGGAGCGATTCGCGCTGGTCGTTCACGTAATGATCAAGTTGCCACCGATTTAAGACTCTACGCAATCGATCACATGTTGGCAGTTTCCGATCAATTAACTGCCTTGTGCGCAGTGATAATTTCTAAAGCAACTGAGTATTCCGATGCCCCTGCTCCAGGCTTTACGCATTTACAACATGCGCAACCAGTAATTTTCGGTCATGAGATTGCTAAACATGCTCATGCCTTTCAACGTGACTTGAGTCGAATCAACGATTGGCTAGAGCGCACATCGGTAAGCTCACTTGGTTCTGGCGCACTCGCTGGATCATCACTGCCGTTAAACCCGAAAGCAACAGCAACTGATTTAGGTTTCGCCGAATCTGCGGGCAATAGCATTGACGGCGTAAGTGATCGTGACTTTATTTCAGAAGCTCTTTATATCTTGGCCACTATCGGGGTTCATCTATCTCGAATCGGTGAAGAGTGGTGCATTTTGGCTACTACCGAATTTGGTTGGGCAAAAGTAGCCGATGCTTATTCAACTGGTTCATCGATCATGCCGCAGAAAAAGAATCCAGATATTGCCGAACTTGCTCGCGGTAAAGCGGGCCGACTGATTGGCAATTTAACTGGCGTTATGACCATGCTAAAAGGTTTGCCATTCGCCTATAACCGCGATCTCCAAGAAGATAAAGAACCGCTTTTTGACAGCATCGAAACCTTGTTGATTCTGCTACCAGCTGTTTCGGGAATGATCGCAACTACCGATTTTGATCGCGTAAAAATGGCCGCTGCTGCGCCAACTGGATTCTCGCTAGCAACTGAGATTGCCGACTTTTTAGTTCGTGCACATATTCCATTCTCGCAAGCACATGAGGCTGCTGGCGCTTGCGTTGCGCTTTGCGAAAAAACAAGTCGTGAACTTCATGAACTAACTGATAAAGAGTTCCTGGATATTCACCCATCTCTTACCGGGGGAGTCCGTGAAGTTCTGACAGTGGCAGGCGCGCTATCTTCGCGAACTACAGCGGGTGGAACAGCACCTAGTGAAGTAACAAAACAACTTAAAGATTTAACCGCCAAGAACTCGCAATTCGCAAAGTTAATTAGCAGCCGTATTGCTGCCTTTTCGGGCATGATGAGCGCATGAAATCAGAGCTCTTAGAAGATCTGCGTTGGCGTGGGTTACTCGCCCAAAGCACCGATGAGGCAGCTCTAGCTGAAGCGCTAAAGAAACCAACGACTCTCTATATTGGTTTTGATCCAACAGCGCCCAGCATGCATGTCGGAAACCTAGTTGTTCTCTTGGTTTTGCGTCGTTTTCAGCTCGCCGGCCACATTCCAATTGCTTTAGTTGGAGGCGCAACTGGGTTAGTTGGCGATCCGAGTGGCAAGAACGAAGAGCGCGTTTTAAACACAGCTGACACTGTTGCAAACTGGGTAGAGCGAATCAAAACCCAACTCTCGCAGTACTTAGATTTCAACGCTCCTAAGAATGCTGCCATCATGGCAAATAACTTAGATTGGACTGCGCCACTATCTGCCATTGAGTTCTTGCGTGACATCGGCAAACATTTCAGTGTTAATCAAATGCTTTCTAAAGATTCCGTTTCAGCGCGCCTCGAAGGCGGCGGAATTTCCTATACTGAATTCTCATATTCAGTTCTGCAGGCCTACGATTATCTAGAACTTTTCCGTCGCCATAACTGCACGCTGCAGATGGGAGGCTCTGATCAATGGGGCAACATAGTTGCCGGCCTTGATCTAATTCGTAAAGTAGAACAGGGCAGTGCACACGCTTTGACTATTCCGCTGTTGACTAAAGCCGATGGAACTAAGTTTGGTAAGACTGCTGGCGGAAGTGTTTGGCTTGATCCCGAGATGACTTCACCGTATGCCTTCTTCCAATACTGGTTAAACACCGATGATAAAGATGTAATAAATTTTCTTAAAGTTTTCTCTTTTAAATCCCACGCTGAAATTTCCGAACTAGAGAAAGTACATAATGAAAATCCAGGTGCTCGTACTGCGCACCGTGAATTAGCACGCGAGTTAACTTCACTCGTTCACTCTTCCGATATTTGCGATCGCGTGGAATCCGCAGCACGAGCATTATTTGGGCAAGGTGAACTTTCTGAGTTAGATGAACCAACACTTACTGCGGCGCTTTCAGAACTGCCGCGCACAACATTTAAGCGAAGCGAACCAATGCCTACTTGGGTTGATTTATTAGCAGCTACTGGCGTTGTTGATTCAAAGTCTGCGGCTCGTCGCATCGTTAAGGAAAATGGCGCTTACTTAAATAACGCCAAAGTTGCGACTGAAGATTTCGCCCTTTCAGAATCTGACTTTCTATGCGGAAAATATGCAGTTTTACGCAAAGGAAAGCGCGATCTGGCAGCTGTCGAACTAATCGACTAGGGCACCGGATAGCCCGAGCCGGCCAAAATCGACCCCCAAAAAGACCTCTCCCAAAAGATCTGGATTCTTCTCAAAAGCTCTGAAACCCTTTTAAATCAATGGGTTCAGAGCATTTTCTGTTCTTGCATTCATAACTGTTTTCTGTGTCCTACGCCTCAGCAAATAGCAGTTAACCGATTTGACCTGCCCAGTTCTACTGCCTATAGTTACGCTCCTTGCTGTGAAACGGACGATTTAGGCCGAACAGCATAGAAATTCCCGCAGAAATAGGCTGGACTTTGCGCGGTTTGACCGTGTGAGCGACTATGCACTAGATTTGCGAGTCTGCCCTGAAAATAGGAAGAAATTCCTGGACGCAGTGCGCATCCGTACCTTGAGAACTCAACAGCGTGCCATAAGTCAATGCCAGAAGATGGCTTATTTAGTCATGCAAATTTCTAGTAACCATCTTCTAAATTAATACTTCATCGAAGTATTAGAACTTCAGTATTTATACTGAAAAAAGCTAATACTCGTTGATTTCCTTTGGTAAAGACAAAAAATAACGACAGTTGTTTATGTCATGTATGCCAGAAAAACTTTCTATGGAGAGTTTGATCCTGGCTCAGGACGAACGCTGGCGGCGTGCTTAACACATGCAAGTCGAGCGATGAGATCCCTTCG
>CAMCXZ010000036.1 GCA_945883725.1 Bifidobacterium breve
GATGCCTGGCTCGAGGCGCAGGGTCGTCGATGACGCGAAGGACTTAAAGCCCTTGAGCGTGATGCTCTTCAAATACACGCGGCAAACCTACCTTGCTGCGGGCTCTACTTCTGACAGTACGGGCAGAAATGAGAGGATCGATTTGCGAAAGAAATTCTTTTAATCAATCGGCCACATCTTGAACATGGTTCACCTTCGCAACCATAAACCTCTAGTTGAACCTCAAAGTAACCACTCTCGCCATTTACATTTATATATAGATCATCAAATGAAGTGCCGCCAGATTCCAAAGCTCTAGCCATGATTTCGCGAGCGCTATCAATTAATAAATTAATTTTCTTCGCTGATAGGTCACCACAAATTCGCTCTGGATGAATTTTCGCCGCCCAAAGTGATTCATCGGCATAGATATTTCCGATTCCACTCAAAATCTGCTGATCGAGGATCGCACTCTTAATTTTGCTCTTACGGTTACGCAGGTTTGCTACAACGGCAGCTTGATCAAAGTTAGGGTCAAATAGATCTGCCGCAATATGGGCAGCCATCGAAGGAATTCCGTCAATCAAATTATCAACTGCCAGCCAGCCAAAGGTGCGTTGGTCGATGAAGCGAAGTTCTCGGTTCTTCTGTAACCCACCGGCCAAAATAAATCTTGCTCGAACATGACGTTCATCAGCTTTGCCGATTGGTTGAACTAAGAACTGACCACTCATGCCAAGGTGTGCCATCAGGACTTGCGGGCGATCTAATTCAAACCATAAGAACTTACCGCGACGGTTAATACCAGCGACTTTAGCGCCTTCGAGGGATGTAATCGGCGCCCAAGAATCAGGCCGCTCTACTCGCGGATGTAGTGCTTGAATATTTTTTAACTTCTTACCGATCACCCAACGCTCTAAACCGCGTCGGACCGTTTCAACTTCCGGAAGTTCCGGCATCTTTTAAAAAGTTTTCAGCTTTAAGTAGTTCATATGCACCACGCGCTGCATATTGCTCAGCTTCGCGCTTGCTCTTACCTTCGCCTTGACCAACTACTACGCCATTTAGGGCAACCACGGCTTTGAAACTCTTGTCGTGATCTGGGCCATCTTCAGTTACTGAATACTCAGGAACTCCTTTGCCATTTGCGGCAGCAAATTCTTGCAACGCGGTTTTGCCATCAAGACCAGCTCCTTTAGCCATTGCACTTGCCAAGGTTTCAGCAATTAGTGAGCGAACAAATTGTGTGCTCTTTTCAAAACCTAAATCAATGTAAACAGCGCCAATAAGTGCTTCGAGCGCATCGGCTAATAGTGAATTCTTATCGCGACCGCCGGTAGTTTCTTCGCCACGACCTAAACGAATATATTTTCCCAACTGCAATGTGCGAGCAATGTCTGCAAGGGCCCGCATATTTACGATGCCCGAACGCAGCGGAGATAAACGAGACTCATCGAGGTCGGGGTACTTCAAATAAAGTTCTTCAGTAACAATTAGACCAAGGACTGAATCGCCTAAGAATTCAAGGCGTTCATTTGTTTCTTTCGCACCGCTTTCATAAGCGAAAGAGCGATGCGTAAACGCTAATTCAAGAAGAACCGGATCAACTTCAAATCCGATCTGCTTAGTTAGCGCTGAATACAGATCAGACCTCAAGTACCTGACGACGGTTATATGTACCGCAAGTTGGGCATGCTGTGTGCTGAAGCTTTGGCTGTTGGCACTGTGGGCAAGCCGCTAGCGCAGCTGCAGTTGTTTTCCACATGCTTCGACGTGAACGCGTCTTTGAACGCGACATCTTTCGCTTTGGTACTGGCACGATGCACTTCCTTCACAAAATAAATATCTGGAGAACCGAGCCTTTGGGCGCGGTAGGTGGGTAAGTATTCCCTATTTAGGCTCAATCGGGAAATCCAGCCCGCCTAGCGCCTTCCAGCGCGGATCTATGGCTTCGTGGGCATGGTCGGCAGGCAGAGTCGCCCACTTCTCCCCGCATTCGGGGCAAAGGCCCAAACAGTCGAGATCGCATAATGGGTTAACTGGCAAAGCCAGAACAATGGCATCGCGGACCGGAGTCTCTAGATTCAGAATGTCACCTTCCATCATGAACTCTTCATCAAGATCTAAATCTTCTTCGTCATCACGCTTTTTCTTACGACCACCACGATCATTAGTTGCTTCGTAGCGGTAGAGCTCCTGCATGGTGCGATTTAACTCAATTTCAATTGGGTCTAAACAGCGAATGCATTCACCTTTAGCAACAGCATAAATTTGGCCAGTGGCAAGAATTCCTTCAGTAACTGATTCAAGGCGCAGATCAACTTCGATTACTTCACCGACTGGAACTGCCATTAATTCAATACCAACGCGCTCGAGAATTTCTAGATCTAAGGTGTATTCCTTCATTTCGCCAGCACGTCGCGGCAGCTCGTAAGTATTTAGCTCATAAACGCGTTCTGGACGTGACATTACTTCGTTAACCAGCCTTATTTACTTTTCGTCAGATAGCTGTGAAAGTACATCGCGTTCATCAGCGCCAGCAAGTTTTTCGCGGCCACGTGTCACAGCATCCATGGTTTTATTTAAAATCACTTCTAGGGTTGCTAGTCGAGAGTCAATATATTTTTCAACTTCAGCACGTTCATCTTCAGCTGCTTCGCGACCTTGCGCCAAAATGCGCTTTGACTCTTCGCGAGCCGCTTTAACAATGGCAGTTTGTTCAATCATTTGTGCCATTTCCTCGCGGGCGCTAGCAACCAATGCTTCCGCATTTTGGTGGCCTTCTTCAATGATCTGATCTCGTTGAGCAATTATCTGTTGCGCGTATTCTAGATCTTTAGGCAAGCCATCTTTGACGAGATCAAGTAGCTCAAGGAATTCACCGCGATGAAGTACGAAGGATGCAGATAGTGGAACTCCGCGAGCATCTTCAACTTGCTGAATTGCAGCATTTAAATTCTCTAGTGATTCCATCGTTACTTCCCTACTTTCCGGGCCTTTAAGGCCGCAATCACAGCTGGTGGAACCATGCTCGAAACATCTCCGTCGTAATGAGCTAATTCTCTAATTAACGATGATGACAAGAATGAATGCGCTGGCGACGTTGCCATAAACATTGACTCGACGCCAGATCCCTGCAGATTAACTTGAGCCATTTGTAACTCGTATTCAAAATCTGACATCGCACGTAAGCCCTTGATTATTACATCAACTTTATTCGCCTTGCAGTATTCGCCCAGCAAGCCCTTCCAGGAATCAACCTTCACATTGCCGAACTTGGCAGTTGTTTCGGCGATCATTGCCATGCGCTCTTCAACGGTGAAATAGCCTTCTTTGGAACGATTATTTCCAACTGCAACAATTACTTCATCGAATTGCCCGCTAACGCGTCCAATAATGTCGAGATGTCCGTAAGTGATGGGATCAAATGATCCTGGGCAGATAGCGCGCTTCATAAGGTAAACGCTAGCAAGGTATTGCGAAGTAAGCCATTTCCAAGCGTGGCTTTAGGCGTGATTTAAATAGTAAATCGTGGCTTGGCCGTAATTCTTACTTCGCGCCAGTTCAAATCCGATCGGCCAGTTTGGCTCCTTTGATCGACTTGTTCGTTCGACTGCGATAAGTGCGTCATCACTTAAGAAATCTCCCAGATGTAAATTACTTAACACCTCTTCGAGATCGACATTTGAATAATCATAAGGTGGGTCAATATAAACAATTTCATACTTAATTTTTGCCGGCACTTTAACAAACTGCTCAGCGTTCATCGCAAATAGCTGAAACTTTCCGGCCGGCTTGGCTGCAGCCACAATTTCAATGTTTGCATTGATCGTGCGTTGTGCGCCAAAGTCTTTTTCAACTGCATGCACTACTGACGCACCTCGCGATTGTGCCTCTAAGCCAATTGCGCCACTACCCGCAAATAGATCTAAGAAATTAAGACCAACGAATTCACCAAACTCAGAAGTAAGGGAAGAAAAAATTGCTTCGCGAGCCCGATCCGAAGTCGGCCTGGTTGCATCGGCAACACTTGCTAGTGGCCGCCCTTTTGCAACGCCTGCAATAATTCGCATGACTAACTATCCCCGATCAATGAATTCACTAGCAGTATCTGATTCTAATTGAGCCAGCGCTTTAGCTAATTCACTTTCATTACTCAAAACTGGGTCTTGTGCGATCAAAGCGGTTGCTTCATCACGAGCAACTTCAATCATCGCTTCATCGCGTAGAACTCTAAGTAGTCGCAACTTTGATTTTGCACCAGATTGCGAAGCGCCCATAACATCGCCCTCGCGACGTTGTTCTAGGTCGATTCTAGAAAGTTCAAAGCCATCTTGCGTTGCCGCAACCGCATCTAGGCGCACACGTGCAGGGGTCTCTGGTTCAGCGCCAGTTACCAGAAGACACAAACCCGGTGCGCTTCCGCGGCCAATACGACCACGCAGTTGATGTAATTGAGAAACACCAAATCGATCAGCATCCATAATCACCATGACCGTGGCATTCGGCACATCAACGCCAACCTCGATTACGGTAGTTGAAACCAATACATCGATCTTGCCCGCGGCGAAAGCTTTCATTGTGGCATCTTTGAGTTCACTAGTTTGGCGACCATGAAGGGGCGCTAATTTAAGTCCCTTCAGCGCGCCACTATGTAGTTCGGGTGCCAGTTCTTCAACGCTTGCCATGCTCTTACTCTCTTCGCCATATAGGAAATCCAAATCAGCATCTTCCGGCGTACCGGCACTAATGCGTGGGGCCACTATGTAAGCCTGATGGCCATTGGCAACATCTTCTTTAATTCGAGACCAAGCGCGTTCTAAATGTGTTGGCTTTTCAAGAACTGGAATCACATGAGTAGATATTGGTGATCTACCTAGCGGCAATTCTCTAAGCGTTGAAACATCTAGATCACCGAACACCGTCATTGCAACAGTTCGCGGAATTGGAGTCGCGGTCATTACTAATAAGTGCGGCGGTAATTTAGCTTTAGTTTTTAAGGCATCGCGTTGCTCAACACCAAAGCGATGTTGCTCATCAACCACAATTAAACCAAGGTCGTTAAATTGCACAGTTTTACTCAATAGGGCGTGCGTTCCAATCACGATACCGGCATCCCCTGAGGCAGCTAGCGCGAGTGCATCTTTACGAGCTGCAGTACTTTGAGATCCCGTAAGCAAAGTTATTTGCGTAGCGCTCTCTGCACTTCCTAATTGGCCACCCATTGATAACGGGCCTAATAACTTTTCAATCGTTCGTAAATGCTGCGCTGCTAAAACTTCAGTTGGCGCTAGAAGTGCTGCTTGTCCCCCGCTATCAACCACGGCTAGCATCGCCCGAAGCGCAACAATTGTTTTACCGGAACCAACTTCGCCTTGTAGCAATCTATGCATCGGATGACCTGCCGCTAAATCTTCTTCGATTTCTTTCGCAACCCCCAACTGACCACCAGTTAATTTAAATGGTAGTGATTTATCGAAAGCTTCAAGTAAGCCGCCAGTACGAATTGGGCGCGCAGTTGCTGTTAAGGCACGCGCAGCGGCACGACGCTTAACCAGTAATAACTGCAGCAAGAATGCTTCATCAAAAGTTAAACGTTCGCGTGCCAAATCAGCTAAATCTAAATCTGTTGGCTTGTGCAGGTTTATCAGTGCTTCGCGCAGCGTTGGATAACCCATGCGTTCGCGCAAATAGTTTGGTAATGGATCTGGCACTTGATCAAGTGAATCAATGGCGAGCTCGATACATTTAGCAATTTTCCAGGAAGGTAACTTTGCGGTGGCGGCATAAATCGGAAGAAACTTTCCAGCGAATTGTGCAACCGCATCATCAACATCGCTGCCATCAGGCACCATCTCGTAATCCGGATGCGTTAATTGGCGCTTGCCATTAAAGACACCAATCTTGCCCGCAAATAAACCTTGTCGGCCTGGCTTTAACTCTTTCTCTCGCCACGCTTGATTAAAGAAAGTTAGCGAGAGTTTGGCGCTGCCATCAGTAACTATTACCTCGAGGATTCCGCCTTTACGCCCGCGCATTGGCCGATTGATGGCAGATAGAACCTCAGCCAAAATCGTGACTTCATCGCCGGCATTTAACAGCGCGATATCGGTGAGTTCACCGCGAACCACGTATCGACGTGGGTAATGGCGCAGCAAATCATCAATGCTTACGATTCCAAAGTTATCGGTCAGGACTTTTGCGGTGCGATCTCCGATCACATCTCGCGCTTTATTCTCTAGTCCGGCCACTGTCGTATTCTCTCGCTTTTTCGCTGTGACTTGGCTTTTTGTGAGCGTGATTCGCCTTTAGTGGGGGTGGCAAGGTAACCTTTGCTCCTGCCTGAAGCAGCTTCGCTGGTTTGGCGCATTACCTTCAATTTATTAGCTAATAAGGAGCACGACGATGGCATCAAACTGCGACATCTGTGGCAAAGGCCCAAGTTTTGGTAACAAGGTTTCTCACTCACAGGTAAAGACTCGTCGTCGCTGGAATCCAAATATTCAGCGCGTACGCACCCTAGTAGCGGGCGCAACTAAGCGTCAGAACGTATGTACTTCTTGCCTTAAGGCCGGCAAAGTAACTCGCTAACTTAACTTTTAATCGAAATGGCGCCAGGTATCTGGCGCTTTTTCATTTCCCAGAACAGTTAATCCACTGCCAGCACTTACGTTTCCGATTAGCAATCCCGGTAAATCTTCACCCGTTGCTAGAAATACATGGTCTTCTCCTCCGCCTAAAATTAAATCTGCGAGAGAAATATTCAACTCTTCACTTAAAGTTCGCAGCTCTGCAAAGTCCGTTGCGGCTTGAAAAAGATTGAAATCAAGATTGAACTTCACATTTGAGGCTGTGGCCATTTGTTCAGCTTGGGTCATTAGCGAATCACTAACATCACTCATTGCTGTTGCTTTAGCAAGATTAGCCGCATATGCGTAATTAAGAGTTGGCGCACGGAACGCAGCGACTGCGCGCTTGGCTGATTCCGACTCTATAGGCAAGCCTTTCTCTAAAATTGCTAAACCGGCACGAGACCAACCTGGCAAGTTAGATAGATAAATCTGATCACCTACTTTTGCGCCACTTCGCAAGATTGGATCTGTGACTTCACCGAGTGCGGTAATTGCAATTGTCACTGCTGCCCCTTTAGCTAGATCACCACCTACTACTGCAGCACCTACTAAATGAGCTTCGAATGCAATTCCTTTAGCTAAATTCTTAATCCATTCCAGATCTTCGTTTCCGGTTAGGGATACCGCTACAACTAAGAAGGTTGGCTTTGCGCCCATGCTAAAGACATCAGCTAAATTGGCAGCCGTTATCTTTCGACCGATCTCAAAAGCGCTCGACCATTCCAGCCGAAAATGAACCCCTTCGACCGCCATATCCGTCGTGATAACCGTGCGATTCGAAGTTCTAATAACGGCTGCGTCGTCGCCAATGCCAACTTCTAGATTTGGGTTACTGCTCGCGAAAACTTGCGCCAATTGCGCTATTACTTCGCTCTCAGTAAATGCCATGCGGAGATTCTATTCCCCTGCCGATATCCACTAGAGAATTAGCGCACTAATGCGCTACCTTTACTGCTTAGTTCAGTGATTTAAGGAGACCAAAATGTCAGTACAGGCATACATCTTGATTCAGACCGAAGTCGGAAAAGCGGACAGTGTCGCTAAATCTGTTTCGGCGATCGCGGGCGTAACTCTGGCTGAGGGCGTTACTGGTCCTTACGATGTAATTATGCGTGCTGAAGCCCCAAGCATGGAAGATTTTGGTCGCATGATTCTTTCTAAAGTACAAGGCGTTGCAGGTATTACTCGTACTTTGACTTGCCCCGTAACTACTTTCTAATTTCCGAGAACACCATTAGTTCTACGCTTAGCGGTATCAATTAGCGCTTGCACAATCTGCTCGTAACTCTTTCCAGTAGCTGCCCACATCTTGGGAAATACTGAAGTAGCCGTAAAACCAGGCATGGTATTTATCTCATTAATTACAACTTCACCAGTATTGGTAAAGAAAAAGTCCACTCGAGCTAATCCGCTACAACCCAGAGATGTAAACGCTTCAAGAGATGCTGCGCGTATCGCATCGCTGGCACTGGCTGGAATATCGGCTGGAATAATTATTTCTGTTGCGCCATCTAAATACTTAGCTTCGAAATCATAGAACTCAAACTTTGAATCAATCTTAATTTGGCCAACAAAAGATGCTTGCGGAGCACCATCAATTTCCAATACCGCGCATTCAATTTCTAAACCAATTACTGCGCTTTCAATCATGGCTTTCGGATCAAAGCGATGTGCTTCGGCAATCGCACTTGCTAACTGATCAGCACTTTTAACTTTAGTCGTGCCTCGACTTGAGCCACCGCGTGCTGGCTTAACAAAGAGCGGATAACCCAAAGCGTCTGCTTTCTTCTGCAGGCCTAATTTGTCGGCGCTCCATTGCGCTGCGGTAACAGTAAAGCCGTCGGCAACTTTTAAACCGTGGGCGGCAAATATTGGTTTGGCAAAAGATTTATCCATCGCAACAGCCGAAGCCAATACGCCACTGCCCACATAAGGCAGATCGGCTATCTCAAAGAAGCCTTGAATTGAACCGTCTTCGCCGTATGGACCATGCAGGGTTGGGAAAATTACATCTACGTTGAGAGATTTACCGGCAACGCTAAATCCAGAAACATCTGCCACGACACCTGGCGCACTACTTGGTACTTCAGGCAACTTTCCATCTTTAATGCTCAGCTGATGGGTTTCTGGAACTAAAACCCACTTACCATCCTTGGTAATGCCAATCAGTACAACATGATATTTGTTGCGATCAATCGCACTTAATACTCCCCCAGCAGATAGGCAGGAGATCTCATGCTCGGAACTGCGTCCACCAAATACGATCGCGATCGTCTCTTTACTCATTTAATGAAGTTTTCTGACTCAGTGCTGATTTTCATCAAGCGATCCATCGCCTGTTGCGGGCTTACTAGGCCCTTAATTAGATCTGCTACCGCTTCAATAATTGGAACTTCAACACCTACGCGGTGAGCAACTTCAATTACGGCGCTCGCTGAGGCAACACCTTCAACAGTACGAGAGAAATGTTGACGAGCATTTTCATAACTGCCACTGCGGCCAATTTCCTCACCAAAGGTGCGGTTACGCGAAAGTGGTGAACCACAAGTTGCTACCAAGTCACCCATGCCAGCTAAGCCAGCAGCAGTTAAGGGATCAGAGCCGTGCGCAGCACAGAGTCGCCCAACTTCATTTAAGCCACGGGTAATGATCATGGCTTGGGTATTTTCGCCAAGTCCTAAGCCGATTGCGATACCGACTGCTAGCGCAATAACGTTCTTTACCGCACCAGCTAATTCGCAACCCATCACATCGGTTGATGTGTAGACTCGGTAATACTTGGCCTTAAATATTTCTTGCAACTCTTTAGCGAGGTCAATTGATTGAGAGGCAACTACCGCTGCTGCTGGCTGACGCAAAATCAATTCATCAGCCAAGTTTGGTCCAGTAATAACTGCGATTTTACGATTAGTCAAGATCTCTTCGATGATCTCGCTCATGCGCATCTGAGTTGAAATCTCGATACCTTTTAAAGTACTGATAATTACTTCATCACCTTTGAATAACGGTTTTAATTCGGTTAACTTCTCGCGCAAACTCTGAGCTGGAATTGCCAGCACAATATATTTCGAGTGCGCAAATGCTTCATTAATATCACTGGTTGCCTTAATTGAGTCAGGCATAACTTGGTTACCCAAATATTTTGTATTGGTATGCGCGGCATTAATCTCGGCTATAACTTCTTTATTGCGGCCCCAGAGCAAGACATCATTAGCGCCATCGGCTAAAACCTGGGCCATTGTGCTTCCCCATGCGCCAGCACCTAGAACAGTAATCTTTGCCATTACTTGCTCTTCTTCTTCTTGTAGTTTCCGGTGCGAGGTAGCGCTGAATTGTGCGGATCAAAAATTTCTACTGGGCGCTTTTCGCCACGTAGCTCTTCTAAAATTGAAGTGATCGCTGCCATTGCGTACTCGGTTGCTTCAACCATCGCTGCGGGATCCCCTTCCATGCCGTACCACTTACTAAAATCTAGTGGTGCTCCAGCCTTTACCTGTAATTTCGTGCGTGGAAAGAGTTTAATTCTCTTGCTATAGGCAGGCAGCACTTCTTGGGCTCCCCATTGGGCCACCGGAATAACTGGCACTTTAGTCATTACCGCTAATCGGGCTAACCCAGTTTTAGCAACCATCGGCCAATAATTGGCATCCCGAGTCAAAGTACCCTCGGGATAAACGCCCAGCATATGTCCGGCTTTTAAGAACGCTACTGCATGAACTAGTGCAGCTCCGGCATCTTTGGTTTCGCGTTCAACTGGCACTTGACCCGCTTTGCGCAAGATCAAGCCAATCACTGGAACTCTAAAGATTGAGGCTTTACCCAAAAATCTTGGTGCGCGACCATTCTTGTAAAGAAAACGCGCAAAAACTAGCGGGTCGTAATATGAGATGTGATTGCAGCAGACGATTACTGGTCCATCTTTGGGAATATTCTCTGCGCCTTGCCAGTTGTGTTTCGAAATCAAATTCATAATTGCAATAACAATTCTTGAGAAAATCGCAAAAGAAGCGTTGTTGCCAAGTGGATTACCTTTTGGTGGCGCGTACGAAATATTCAGTGGCGCACTTTCCATAGGCCTCATCTTAGTTTAAAAAGGAATAAAAAACGGGGCTGCCTCGAAAGGCAGCCCCGCTAATTTACTTCTAAATTACTTCTTCTTCTTCTTTGCTACTGGCTTCTTCTTTGCTGGAGCCTTTTTAGCAACCTTCTTCTTTGCTGCTGGCTTCTTAGCTGCAGCCTTCTTCTTTGCAGGAGCCTTCTTAACAGCCTTCTTCGCTGCTGGCTTTGCAACTGGCTTTGCTACAACTACGACTGGCTTTGGAGCTGGTCCTAGCTTGCGCTCGCCTGAGATTGCATCCTTAAG
>CAMCXZ010000037.1 GCA_945883725.1 Bifidobacterium breve
TGATTTTTTGCACAGGTTATTGGTTAACGAGATCATCCTGGCTTCCTCGGCCCGCTTCCCCTATCCCAACATCCAAAGTCGAGACCGTTCACCCCCATGGGTGTGGAAGCAATATTGCTTCGCTATTTAGTTGTCATATCAGGGGTCGAGTTGCTTGCGGAAAAATTTCCGCCAACAATTCAACACTTGATGGCTTAAGTGTAAGGCAGGTATATGAGAAGAATCTAATCCGTGATTTATGCGTTTTTATCTGCCGACTAAGCACAAAAGTTAAGCATCAGTCGTCGAATTTGCTAGAACGCCCGCTCTTGCCGCTATTGCGACGTGATATTTCGCGCTCAATCTCGCGACCTGCTTGCTTTTCCATGAGTGCATCACGCTTGTCGTGAGCTTTCTTGCCACGCGCGACAGCTAATTCAATTTTAGCTTTTCCATCTTTGAAATAAAGTGAGAGTGGAACCAAAGTTAGTCCGCCTGTCTTTACTTTCGCATACAGGCGTTTGATCTCATCTTTATGCACTAGCAACTTACGATTTCGACGGGGGGTGTGATTAGTCCAAGTTCCTTCGGTGTATTCGGGAATATGCACGCCATGTAACCAAAGTTCACCATTTTCAATCATGGCAAATCCATCAACTAACGAAGCCCGGCCAGCACGCAATGATTTAACTTCAGTACCAGTTAAAACCATGCCGCATTCAAAAACATCTTCGATCGAATAATCGTGGCGCGCTTTCTTATTCTGCGCAACTAACTTCTTGCCAACTTCTTTCACCACGATACACCGCCGATATTAGGCGTTATACCTTTAGATAGCGACGAAGTGTTACAAGAGAGGCAATTGTTGAAACGCCAATACCGGTTAGCAATAACCAACCAGAAGCGATCCAGACTTCATTCCAACCAAAGAATTTAGTGAAGGTAAGTAGCGGTGCAACCTGACTATCAATCACACTCTTTAACCCTGCCAATAAACCTGTTGCAAGACCCCAGCCTAAAAAGGCCGAGAAAATTCCTTCAAGCAAGAATGGCAACTGAATTGACCACGAAGAAGCGCCAACAAGTTTCATAACACCGGTTTCGCGGCGACGATTAAAAGCTGCGATGCGCAAAGTATTACTAATTAATAGGGCAGCCGTTAATACCGAAGCCAAACCAACTAATAGTGCGCCGTTTCTAAGTACTGATAATAATTGGAAGAACTTTTCCAAAATCGAACGTTGATCTTGAACCACATCAACACCTGGACGACCCGAAAACGCGCTAACTACTACTGCGAACTCGGTTGGATCCTTTAATTTCACGCGGAAAGATTCGGGCAATTGATCAGATGAAACATTCTGGGCAATCGCAGATTCTTTAAATCGCTCTTGGAAACGCGTAAATGCCTCTGATTGCGACTCGTAGTAAACGCTATCGACAACGCTTAGCTCTTCGAGATCTTTCTGAATCTGTAGGCGTTGATCAGTTGTAACTACGCCACCTGAACATGAAGGTGTGTCACTCAAGGGCCCGCAGAGAAATACTGAAACTTCGATCTTGTCATACCAATAATCCTTCATGGCACTCACCTGAGCGTTTGAAAGCAGGCCAATTCCAAGTAGTGATAGTGAGATCGCAACTGTCACAACAACGGCGAATGTCATGGTCATGTTTCGGCGCAAGCCGATACCAACCTCGCTCATTAAAAACTTAGCGCGCATTTATCTGCCCCTATCCCGTGTATCCGTAAACGCCGCGAACTTGGTCGCGAATAACATGGCCGCCTTCGAGTTCAATAACTCGCTTGCGCATCTGATCAACAATTCCGGAATCGTGCGTTGCCATCAAAACAGTGGTGCCTTCACGATTAATGCGATCAAGTAACTTCATAATTCCCACGCTGGTATTTGGATCAAGGTTTCCAGTTGGTTCATCAGCAATCAAAATCAATGGGCGGCTGACATATGCGCGCGCAATTGCCACACGCTGCTGTTCGCCACCGGAAATCTCATTTGGTTTGCGATCAGCTTTATCTTCTAATCCAACTAGTTCTAGAACTTCAGGAACTTCGCGGTTGATTTCTTTCTGTGAATATCCAAGTACGTGAAGTGTGAATGCAACGTTCTCGGCAATAGTTTTATTTGGTAGCAAACGGAAATCTTGGAAAACAGTTCCGACCTGACGACGAAGCTCTGGAACTTTGTGATTTGCTAATTTATTTAAATCTTTGCCCGCCACATGAATCGTGCCAGTTGATGGGCGCTCTTCACGCAGAATCAAACGCAAGAATGTTGATTTACCAGAACCAGAAAGACCGACCAAGAAAACGAACTCGCCCTTGGTTATTTCCAAGTCCACATTTTCTAGCGCCGCTCGATCCATTCCTGGATAGGTCTTGCTGACCTTCTCTAAGCGAATCAATTTCAACTCCCTGCATTCGACGAACATTTCTCTTGAGCTGGCACACATTGAGCGTGCGCCTGCCTTAACTGTCTTAGTTTAGGTAAAAGCGGCACAAATCGGGCTCTCTAACGCGCTTTTTGGCTGTGAAATCACGCTGAAACGCGTGAAATAGATAATTTAACTGCTGCGACGCCAGCGAATTCCAGCCTCTATAAATTCATCGATTTCGCCATTTAATACAGCGCCAGTATTTCCGGTTTCGTAGTCAGTGCGTAAATCCTTAACCATTTGATACGGCGCCAATACATAGGAGCGCATCTGATTGCCCCAAGATCCTGAATTATCGCCCTTTAGTGCATTGATCTTTGCTTGCTCTTCTTGGCGACGGCGTTCAAGTAATTTTGATTGCAGAACTGCCATTGCCGTTGCCTTGTTCTGAATCTGCGAACGTTCGTTCTGGCACGAAACCACAATGCCAGTTGGAATATGTGTCAATCGAACTGCGGAGTCAGTTGTGTTAACACCTTGTCCGCCAGGTCCGGAAGAACGATAAACGTCAACGCGAATTTCTTTTTCATCAATTTCAATTGCATCACTTTGTTCAACCACCGGAACAATTTCCACGCCCGCAAAGGATGTGTGACGACGTGACTGACTATCAAATGGTGAAATGCGGACTAAGCGATGTGTGCCTTGTTCAACCGATAAAGTGCCGTATGCATATGGTGAAGAAACTCTAAACGTTGTTGACTTGATTCCTGCTTCTTCGGCAAAGGAAGTTTCGAGGACATCGACTTTTAAATTATGGCGTTCGCAATATCGCAAATACATACGCATCAACATTTCGGCCCAGTCAGCAGCTTCAACGCCACCAGCTTCAGAACGAATAGTTACTAACGCATCGCGCTCGTCATACTCGCCATTAAGCAAAGTCTGAACTTCAAGTTCTCCGATTGCTTTCTTAACTGAATCTAATTCGGCTCCAGCATCAGCGAGTGCACTTTCATCGCCTTCGGCATTAGCAAGCTCTAACAAGATCGGCATATCTTCAACTCGACGGCGCAGCCCTTCTAATCGGCCAATTGTCGATTGCACGCGCGATAAGCGACTAGTTACTTTCTGCGCATTTTCTGGGTCATCCCAAAGATTGGCAACGCCAGCGGCAGCCTCTAGTTCGATCGCAGATGCGCGTAATTTAGGGAGGTCTAATACCTTCTCGATTGAGACCAGAGTTGCATCGATTGCAGCAATCTCTAGATCGTATTCACGCGCGGCCATAGAGGTGAGTCTAGTGGACGCTCAAACCTGCTATTAACGCGACTAAAGGTTGATGCCAAATATCGAGAGCACGCGTTTCTTCACGCTAGTTGTTCCAGCCGATGCCGAAAGATCGACACTTTCAAAGGAGAAGAGTGAAATAGTTAGCGATTCATTTTGCTGACTTTCTCATCGGAAACTCTGTGGATTCCAAGCAAATGTGTAAGAGAACCCTTAGATATTAACTTAGACTTCTGAGGGTATCCCTACAAAGAGATACAACTACTTTTGATCGACAAACACTCTGACTGCGAGGCGGCTATGTCTACAAGTATTAAGCGCAAGGTGACCGCAACATTTGCTGCCATTCTCTCTACTTTTCTGCTTACCGGCTGTATAAAACTGGATATGGATTTGACGGTAAATACTGACAGGACTATTAGCGGCACTGTAATCGGCGCAGTTAGTGATTATCTGGCAGCGTTGACAGAAGAATCTAGCGACACAAGTTCGAACTCACTTACTTCAGAGCTTGATTCACTATTTGATGAGAACACACCGGGCGTTACCGTAAAAGAGTATAAATCAGGTGGATTCACCGGTCAGCAATATATTTTGGATCGCGTCGCTATTTCAGAGCTAAATGGCGATGGCACAGATGCAGATACTTTTAACATTAAAATTGTAGGTAACCAAGTAAATGTTTCAGGACTCTTAGATTTATCAATGGATGAAGATACATCTTCGAGCTTAGAGTTATTCGGTTCCGATTTAGCTAAAGGCTTATTCTCAAGTGCGCAAATGAGAATCGCAGTTCGTTTTCCTGGCAAAGTTATTTCTTCTTCGGGCGAAATTAGCGCTGATGGAAAGCAAGTTATTTGGACCCCAGTAATCGGTGAACGTAACGAGTTGAGTGCCACCGTTGAACTTCCTAATGTGAAAAAGTTTGCTATCTATGCGGGCATCGGAATAGGTTCATTAGTACTGCTTTTCATAGTATTTATGCTCTGGCGAAAGGCTAAAAAACCCGTCGCGGAGAATCTAGAAAAAGATCTCGCCCATGAGGATCCTCAAAATTAATTGAGTGATCAGCTAGGTTAATTGACCTCAGTTGCTCCAGCGCAAGAAATCACTACCGCTTGTACAGTTGATTAGATTTCTACAGAAGACACCTGGCTTTTTCAATCCAATACTGACGAAGTTACCATTTTTATCCACGATCGGTGCATGGGAATCTCGAAAATTTCCGCCTACCCAAATATTTGCGATCTCTTCGTCAAAATCTGGATTTATATTTGCCAGAGTTCCAACTCCGACTGAGCCTTCAGGCAAAGAATTCTCTTGTCCAGTGCCTCTGATGTAAGTCATTAAGAAGGACCCGCGTGCTGGAGCCGTTAGAACCGGACTTAGAGTATTAACAATCGAGATTGTCATAATCATTGCCAGATTATTCTCTTCATCGATTTGCCATACATAGCCACCAAAATTTTTGCCATTTTGGGTAACAGGTACCGAACTATCTAGACAACTTTCAAGAAAGTATGAGGAGCTTACAACGGCACCCTTGTAGCCTCTTTTCTTTGCATCTGCACTCAAAGTTACATTGATTCCTGTAGCAGTAACACTATTTCCATCACAATCGACTGCGTACGTTGCCGCTTCTACTTTTGGCAACACTGCTGTGACAAGTGATTCAGTTGAAGATGATCCTGAAGCGCTCTGAGAACTCTGTTTTTGTCCAGCAATTAAAAGTTTGGTCTCAGACGAAGAGCAATTAACTGAGGCTGGGTAAGTAACAGCTTTAGTTTTCTTATTTACACAAAGAACATAGCCGGTCTCGGGTGTATTAGAGGCATCTAAAGCTATCGCCGTCGTCGAGACAAGCATGATGCTTAAGACCAATGTTGCGATCGCGGACTTGGCAGTTATGCGCTGATTTGCAAGATTCATATCCGAAATTTACACCCATTCTCATCAGAGGTGACAAATACCCTCTTTTTCGCAATTCTTATCCACGTGAGAGCAACTTTATTCGGAGCGTACTCACCCTGGTTGCTTCCAATCGCCCTATACCTGCTCACGCGTTTGAAGCTGAGTCGCCCTTACATCGGCTACTTGGCATCGGCAGTCGTCGCCCTCTTGTTTGTAGATCTCGTAGTTAACCCACAAATATTTAAAGACACTTTCCTTCATGAAAACCTATTTCATGGCTCTTGGTTTAACCCCAATGTCGCCTCGGTTGCTTTAGCACTATTTACTTTCTTAATTCCCTCGACATTAACGCTGGAGTTAACAAAAACGAAGTCAATTACGATTTCATCGAGGTATGTAGACGCTCTGGTCTTAGTAGCCATAGTCCTTTCTGCCTCGATAATTGGACTATTCGTTTTCTTGCTCTCTTTGTTTTCGAGATATCGGCTATGGCTAACTAGCAATAAGGTTTTTGGCCTAATCGCCTTGCTGGCTACCACTACTTTTACCTACTTTAATTTAGGTCACATTGTTGACTCATTAGAGGTAAGGCTAAGCATTTGGCGAAGTGCAATTAGAATGATCGAAAATAATTTTCTTTTCGGAATTGGCCCTGGAAACTTTAAACATTTCTTTCTTGAGTACCGAGAGAATAAGTTATTAGTTTTAAAAGAAAAGGATCTCATTCAAATTGATCCACATAACATAATACTTAATTCGCTTTTGAGTTTTGGTTTTATCGCAACGCTTGGACTTTTTGTGTTAGTTACCTATTTATTGGTAAGCCAAATTCAGCACTATAAAAATGACATTTCTCTAACGATATTACTATTCACATTTTTCGCACAAGCCATGATCAATGTAAATAGTGTTTTTGTAAATTCAATTTTTGCATTTACATATGTCGTAATGAAATATAGAAATATTCAACAAACAGCTAGTTAAGAAATAACCGCACGTTTCTGCGCGGCCAACTCCTTTAAAACCTATTCATAAGCGTGATCCTCTTTGTGCTCTCAATATGTTTGTAAAACATAGATAGAACTTATCCACACGATTTAGTCGGATCAATTTTCGAAACAGCCAAAGAACATAAGTTCTGCCATGTGTTGTGACCCCCAAGCGCTACCGAGTAATCGGTGGACTTTCATCTGTCGAGTCTTTCCTCGGTCTACAGATGAAAGGGGGTGAAGCCAATGGAGCCCAGTTATAACTGGACCCAAATTGCGGTGACTTTGATTAAGTCTATTTTCGAGTATTTGTCGAGAAAAGGCCAAAGTCGCCGCGAGAACGGCGACTCTGGGTAAAACTGGAGTGCAACATAGGAACCCCTCGGGATTTTAATCTCGAGGGGTTCTTTCTATCACGGATTAGAACAGTCACGCAATAGTTTCTAAATGCAGTTGTGCGTTTCGTAAAACTACTTTATGAAATACAAAATTACTTTAAGTAACTTAATTGCTTTTAAAAACTAATCGTAAATACTTTTACTGGTCTTCGTAATCCTCGTCGTAATCATCAAGTGCTAAAGGATAGAAGTTAATGTAAAAGCTCGTTGAGTTCGTCGCTTTCTGACCACTTGCTGCTGTAACAAGAACACGGAATTTCCAACTTCCATCACAGAATTCGCCTGAATAGCAATATGAATCAAAAAATAGATTAGCTGTTCCCTTTGTAGAAGTTACTATTGAGTCTTCCTCTTTCCACTTCTTATCCCAATACTGAAGAATCACTTTGCGCTTAGGTGCAAGAGGCTTAACTTTTACTGTTACATAACAAGTCCAATCCTCTTCTTCTTCAAAGATTGCATACTCTTCCTCTTCGTCGTAGTAATCAGAGCAATCACCGTTGATGAAATAACTGACGGCTTGAGTTGCTGCCTCTGCCTTACTTGGTGCGAAAACGAAGTTAGATATTAAAACCGCAGCCAAGGTAAAGGTGGCCCAGATAAGTGACTTACGTGAGCGAAGCAGGGTAGCCATAGTGAGATTCATGGCTCTAGGGTAAACCGAGGCCTAGAAATAGCAAAGGTTTGTGCCAATTATTTCACTTGTGGTGCTGAAAATGACCAAACCCGGACCCATCCGTATGGGATCAGCCCGGGTTTAGGCACTTAGTTAGGCTTTCAAATTTTGGGCCTTGCCTTACCGAGAAGCCCCACCCCACGAATCGTTAACTTCTCGTTACCTGACTTCGCCCTTTCAGCCTCGCTTACATATCTATTACACGCGCTGCTGGCTATTTTTGCCCCATGAGAAATTCAACGCTTATCCGCCCATCCGCCCCTTTCCGCCAAAGCGCATCGCGCCGCGCATTCGCACTCGTTGCGATCGCCGTTATGGCCGCCGTCGGATTACCCGCAATCGCAACTGCGGCTAACCCAGCCACAGTTTCGCTAACCGTTCACTACCAACGCGCTGCTGGCGATTATGACAATTGGAACTTGTGGTTATGGCGAAACGTCGCAACTGGCACTGATGCAGACGTTGATAAAGCTGGCGTTAAGTTCACCAGCGAAGATGACTTCGGAAAAATCGCAACCGTTGAAATCGACAAGATGGATAAATTTGATAATCTCGGAATTATTGTCCGTAAGGGCGACTGGGTAGCTAAAGATATTGACGCAGATCGCTTCATTGATAAGTTCGGCGCTGATGGCAAAACCGAAATTTGGTTACGCCAAGCTGACCGAACTATTTACTACGAGAAGCCAACTGGCGAAGTAGTTATTCCGGTTGTTAATAAGTTGGCAAAGCTTTATGACTCACCAGAGTTCGCAGCGAAGTACACCTACGCCGGCAACGATCTTGGTAACACATATAGCAAGACTGAAACCAAGATGCGCCTCTGGGCACCAACTGCTACAGCCGTAAAAGTTGTTACCTATGCAAAGGCTGACACCCCACTTGACGAAGGTGTTGAAACAGAGATGACTGCCGATATCAACGGAACTTGGGTTGCCAGTGTCAGTGGTGACAAAGATGGCTTGATCTATAACTATCGCGTCACTGTTGATGGCAATACCAATGAAGCAGTTGATCCATATGTTCGCGCGACCACAATTAACGGTACTCGCGGAGTTGTCGTTGATCTTGCTAAGACCAACCCAGCTAATTGGAAGAAAACTAAGCCAGCATTTAGTGGTAAGACAGTCGATGCCGTTATCTACGAACTACACGTGCGCGATTTATCTATGGATGCCTCAAGTGGCATTCCAGCTGCTAATAAGGGCAAGTTCTTAGCATTTACTGATCTAAACACCAGTAATAACGGCCAAAAGACTGGTATTTCAGCGATTAAAGACCTCGGTGTTACTCACGTTGAACTACTGCCAATCTTTGATTTCGCGTCCGTCGATGAGGCTAACCCAACATTTAACTGGGGCTATGACCCACAGAACTACAACGTTCCAGAAGGTTCTTATAGCTCTGACCCAAGTAAGCCAACTGCGCGCATCACAGAGCTAAAGCAAGCGATTCAGGCGATGCACGATCAGAAGTTGCGCGTGAACATGGATGTTGTTTATAACCACGTCTATAACGCAGGCGAATTTAGTCAAGAGAAAATCGTGCCGGGCTACTGGTTCCGCACTGATGAATCAGGCGCTCTAACAAATGGCACCGGTGTCGGAAACGACACGGCAT
>CAMCXZ010000038.1 GCA_945883725.1 Bifidobacterium breve
TAAATTAAGGGTTAACGAACCTCGTCAGCTTCAACCAGATCAACACGAATTGTGCGACCTGCGAGCGCGCTGACGACGGTACGAAGCGCCTTTGCGGTACGGCCATTGCGACCAATTACCTTGCCGATATCTTCGGGATTAACTCGAACTTCAAGTGTGGTTCCACGTCGGTGAGTTTTTTCCTTCACGACTACATCTTCGGGTGAATCAACGATTCCCTTAACTAAATGTTCTAGGGCTTCATCAATCATTTTTATTCAGCAGCCGCTTCTGCAGCAGGTGTCTCAACAACAGCTTCAACTGTTTCAACAACCTCAACTGGTGCTTCTTCAACTGCTGCTGGTGCCTCGGCAACAACTTCAGCTACTGGAGTTTCTTCAACTGGATTTGCCTTTGCAGCAAGCTTCTCTTGTGCCTTCTTCTTTAAAGTTGTGGCGCCTTCTTTTGGTTCATCCATTGCTTGCTTAACAGCGGCTTCGTAAGCAACGCTCTTAGCTGGCTTTGCAGCAGCAACACGAAGTGTGCCTTCAGTTCCTGGCAGACCCTTGTGCTTCTGCCAATCGCCGGTCACCTTTAGAAGTGCTTCAACTGCAGCTGATGGCTGTGCGCCAACGCCTAACCAGTAAAGAGCACGATCTGAGTTAACTTGAATTAGAGATGGCTCTTGTCCTGGAACATAGCGACCAATTTCTTCAATTGAAAGACCGTTGCGAGCTTTACGAGCATCTGTAACAACGATACGGAAAAACGGTGTGCGGATTTTGCCCATGCGCATTAAACGAATTTTTGTAGCCAAGTAAGTATTACTCCTGTAAATGTATGTCGTACCGGATCTACTTCAGCGGGGTGCGAAGCTAATCAAGAACGCGCTTTGGACTTAGGTAAGTTCCGGGGATAGAGGGCCCCGTCACAGGAGGCCAATCTTGCCAGTTTCAGGCTCAGATACGAAATCGAGAGGGAGCCTAGCCCTGCTCTTCAAGAGCTCGTTTAGCGGGGTTTCCAGAGCGAGATTTCTTCTTAGGTGGCTGATTGCCCTTATTCGGCGTGCTCATTCCCGGGATCGCAGCCCCTGGCGGCAAGCCCATTCCAGCCGGCATGCCCGCAGGAACTTTGCCATTTTGCATCTGCTTCATCATTTTCTGGGCCCCAGTGAAGCGTTCAACGAGTGAATTAACTTCAGAAACTTGACGACCACTACCAGCTGCAATTCGAGCACGACGCGAACCATTTAAAATTTTTGGATCTCGGCGCTCAGTTGGTGTCATCGATTGCACAATTGCCTTGGTGCGCACAATTTCAGATTCATCGAAGTTTTCGATTTGTTTCTTCATAGCGCCGGCGCCAGGCAACATGCCCAAGATTTTGCCCATTGAACCCATCTTCGACATGGCCGCAATCTGTTCTAGAAAATCCTCAAGTGTGAAGTCATCACCGCGCGCGAACTTTTCTTCCATCTTCGCAGCGCCATCGCCACCAAAAGCTTTCTTAGCTTGCTCGGCCAGCGTTGCAACATCGCCCATGCCCAATATGCGCGAAGCCATGCGATCAGGGTGAAATAAATCAAAGTCAGCTAACTTTTCACCGGTTGAAGCAAACATAATCGGCTTACCAGTTTGCGTAACGATGGAAAGCGCGGCACCGCCTCGAGCATCACCATCTAATTTAGTCAGCACTACCCCATCGAAACCAACGCCATCTTGAAAAGCTTGCGCAGTTCGCACGGCATCTTGGCCAGTCATGGCATCTACGACAAAGAGAATTTCATCAGGTGAAATCGCATCCCGAATATCTTTTGCTTCTTGCATTAGCTCTGCATCAACACCCAAGCGACCAGCAGTATCGACAATTACGATGTTATGTAGTTTTGCTTTGGCGAATGCAATGCCTTCGCGCGCAACTTCAACTGGATTACCAACTCCATTACCTGGCTGTGGCGCAAAGACTGGAATACCAGCTGCTTGACCCACAACTTGTAATTGAGTGACCGCATTAGGGCGTTGTAGATCTGAGGCAACCAAGATCGGCGTATCGCCCTGGTCTGCAAAATATTTCGCCAATTTTCCAGCCAGAGTTGTTTTACCGGCGCCCTGCAAACCAGCCAACATAATTACCGTTGGGGCTACCTTTGCCAAGCGCACACGACGAGCTTGGCTACCTAGTAACTCAACGAGTGCTTGATTTACAATTTCAAAAATTACTTGGGCTTGATTAGTACCCGCTTGCAGATCGGAAAGGGCTGCTTTCGCTTCAACTTCAATTTTGCCGACAAAATCTTCAACGACTGTTAAAGCTACGTCGGCATCTAGTAAAGCTTGTCGAATCTCTTGGCAAACATTTGCGACGTCGGAAGAAGATAACTTTCCTCGCGACCTTAGCGATGCGAATGCATTGCTAAACCGATTACCAAGAGACTCGAACATAGCCTCATCCTACTAATTGCTACCCCTACGAGTTAAATTGCTTCTGATCCTCGCTCGCCGGTACGCACGCGGACCACATCTTCAACGGGCGTAACCCATACCTTGCCATCACCGATCGAGCCAGTTGATGCTGCCTTAACGATTACCCCGACCACGGAATCAGAATCTTCGTCATCAACTAGAACCTCAACTCGCACCTTTGCGATTAAGTCAACTTTGTATTCAGCACCGCGATAAACCTCAGTATGACCACGCTGGCGACCAAAGCCACTTGCTTGTGAAACTGTGATGCCTTTTACGCCAAAAGCTTCGAGTGCATCTTTTACTTCTTCCAACTTGTGAGGCTTCAAAATTGCTGTTACTAGTTTCATATTAAGGAACCTCCACGAGTTGATCCCGACATTTCATAAGCAGATTCGGCATGTTCATTGAAGTCGACGCCTTCTAATTCAGATTCCTTTGTAACCCGGAATCCGATGGTCTTTTCAATGGCAAAGCCGATTATCAAAGTAGCTAGGAAGGAGTAACCGGCAACCAAGCCAACTGCGAGTGCTTGCTTACCAAGGAGTGCGGTTCCGCCCCCGAAGAACAAGCCATCTAGACCAATGCTGTTAACTGCACTTGATCCGAAGAATCCGATTGATAATGAACCCCAGATGCCGCCGACTAAGTGCACGCCAACTACATCAAGAGAATCATCGAAGTTGAATAGATACTTCATACCAACTGCAACCGAGCAAATAACACCGGCCAAGAAGCCAATTACAACTGCCGCCCAAGGAGCAACGAATGCACAAGCTGGTGTAATTGCTACTAAGCCAGAAACCGCACCGGAAGCAGCGCCAAGAGTTGTTGCATGCCCGTTGCGAACTTTTTCAACAAAGATCCAACCAATTAGCGCTGCAGCTGCAGCTACTTGAGTATTTAGGAAAGCTAGACCAGCTATGCCATTTGCACCAAGTGCTGAACCAGCATTGAAGCCAAACCAACCAAACCAAAGTAGACCAGCACCAAGCATTACCAATGGCAATGAGTGTGGGCGCATTGATTCTTTACGCCAGCCAATGCGTTTTCCTAAAACAATAGCCAGTGCTAAACCAGCAGCACCAGCATTAATATGAACCGCAGTGCCGCCAGCAAAATCTTGAACACCTTTAGCCGCTAAATAACCAGCACCTGTAACAACATCGCCAACCTTGTTACCGAAAGCAAATACCCAGTGCGCAACTGGTAAATAAACAACCGTTGTCCAGATTGCAACAAAGATCGTCCAGGGCACAAACTTGGCGCGATCGGCAATTGCACCTGAAATAAGTGCCGGTGTAATAATCGCGAACATCAATTGGAAAGCTGCAAAAACCAGAAGAGGAATTGGATACTCGCCACCATTGTTGGCAACTGCGCCAACTTGATTTCCTAGATCAGAAATCTTGATTGCGCCATACCAAGCAGATTTACCATCAACACCGAAAGCTAATTCGAAACCGTAGATAACCCAGATGATGCTGACAATGCCAACTGTGGCCATTGACATCATCATCATATTTAAAACGCTCTTAGTGCGAACCATGCCGCCGTAGAAAAATGCGAGGCCCGGAGTCATCAGCAAGACCAATGCAGAACTTGCCAACATCCAAGCGGTATCACCAGTACTAATATCCATGAATAATCACTTTCGAAGAGGTTGTGCGATTCTCGCCTTTGAGATGGCGGTAATCTCTCTCAAACTGATTACAGGAATTCGTCCGAAATGTTACGTGGGCGTTAAAAGATCAGCTTATTCAGCGTCCAAAATGCCATTTATGTAAATTTCCGAGTCAAAGGGTATTAGGTCGCCTATGGCCTCCCCCGTGCCAATCCACTTAATCGGCAGATCGAGTTCGTGTTCAATTGCCAGGGCGATACCGCCCCTAGCGCTGCCATCTAACTTAGTTAAAACGATGCCAGTAACTTCGACCGCCTCTGAGAATAGCTTCGCTTGGCTCAAACCATTTTGACCAGTCGTTGCATCTACTACCAATAAAACTTCATTAACTGGCGTTACTTTTTCAATCACTCGTTTAATTTTTCCGAGTTCGGCCATGAGATCTGCTTTGTTCTGCAATCTTCCTGCCGTATCAATTACTAAGTACTGATAATTATCAGCAATCGCTTTGGTAGCGCTATCAAACGCCACAGCTGCTGGTTCGCCATTTGGTTTTCCAGTAATAACAGTTAGCCCAATTCGCGTTGCCCAAGTTTGTAATTGTTCAACGGCTGCTGCACGGAAAGTATCGGCGGCCCCTAATAAAACCCGGTTTCCCGAGTTTGAAATATTCGCTGCCAGTTTGGCAACAGATGTTGTCTTACCTGTGCCATTAACGCCAATTACTAAAATTGTAGTTAAGCCAGTATCTGAAATAGCCATGGTGCGCGTCTTAGAACTAAGTAGCGACGTTAGTGCTTCACGAATAGCCTCAATAGGTTCCTCGGATTTACTTTTCTTAGCAGTTGCCAGAATGCCATCGGTTAAAGATGCACCCAGGTCTGATGCGATTAATTCGCTATAGAGCTCATCCCAATCAGCAGCAGTTACTGATGAGGTTCGAGTGACTTTGGCTAGAAACTTCTTAAAAAATCCCATGGCTTACAGCGCCTAAATCCAGATACTTATTCGTTATGCGATTCGCGCAGACGTTGCGAGATAACTTCAGTTACGCCGTCACCACGCATGGTCACGCCATAAAGAGCATCAGCAATTTCCATCGTGCGCTTCTGGTGAGTAATGATGATTAGCTGCGATGTTTCGCGCAGTTCTTCAAGCACGCCCAATAAACGGCCTAAGTTGGCATCATCAAGGGCTGCTTCGACTTCGTCCATTACATAGAACGGACTTGGACGTGCCTTAAAGATTGCAATCAACATAGCAACGGCAGTTAAAGACTTCTCGCCACCAGATAGCAGTGATAAACGCTTAATACGCTTTCCAGGTGGGCGAGCTTCAACATCGACGCCACTATTTAACAAATCATCAGGGTTGGTCAGAATCAAGCGACCGTCGCCACCTGGGAATAGTCGAGCAAAGATAGTTTCAAAGTGTTCAGCGGTAGCTTCGAAAGCTTCCATGAAGATCTGCTGAACTCGATCATCAACTTCTTTAACAATGTCCAAGAGATCTCTGCGAGTGTTCTTCAAGTCTTCGAGTTGTTCAGCTAGGAACTTCAAGCGCTCTTCAAGGGATGTGTATTCCTCAAGTGCTAGCGGATTGATCTTGCCTAATAATGTGAGTGAACGCTCTGTCGCGGCCAATCGCTTTTCTTGTTGATCGCGGCGATATGGAATTAGTTCGGTTGTGATGATCTCACCAGCTTCATTTTCGATAAAGGTTGGGACATCATTATCTGGGCCATATTCATTGACCAGCGTTTCAGTATCAATGCCCAATTCTTCGACTGCCTTAGATTCAAGTTGTTCAATGCGCATACGTTGTTCAGCGCGAGCGATTTCATCTTTATGCACGCTAGATGTAAGAACTTCTAGCTCAGCAGTTAGTTCACGATTACGAGCACGCGCAGAAAGAGTGTCGCCTTCACGGACCGAACGTGCTTCTTCTAATACAGCCCGCTCTGTAGCAGCCTTTGCGATAGATCGCTCAATATGAATTAGCGCTTCGTAAGCTGCTTCGGCAATAGCTTGAGAAATAACCGCGCCCCGAGCACGTGCGCCACGACGAGAGACTGCTCGCTCTGAAGCTTCGCGCTCTGTTATGGCAGCTTCGACAAGTGCCTTGATGCGCGCGGCCAAAGAATCTAAACGTTCTTCACTAGTACGAACAGCTAGTCGTGCTTCGACTTCAGTTGTACGCAAACCGGAGACGCGCTCGCGCAACGCATCTGCTTGCGAATGATCTGGATTAGCGATCTCACCCGATTGAGTTAGCTGGCTTTGTGCCGACTGTAGTTCTCGTTCATCGCGGCTCTTAGCCGTTGTCGTTTCAGTAATCGCCGAATTCAAACGTTCTACCTCGGCAGTTGCTGACTTCATGTGCTGGCCGGCTACGGCTAATTGCTCGGTGATAGCCGCAATTCGGGCATCAGATTCATTTAGCTTAGAGAGAGCAACGTCGAAGGCAGATTGCTTGCTATCGATCTCAAGGGCTGCAGAATTGATCGCAAATTTAAGTCGATCACATTCATTGGTAATTGTTTGTAATTCACTACGGAGTTTTTCAATTAAAGCTTTTACTTCGATAAGTGAGTTGGTGTTCTTAGATCCACCACGAGCACGAGATTTAGTAAAGAAGTCGCCATCGCGAGTTACCACAGTGAGTTCTGGGTGGTTGCGCAAAATATCAGCAGCTTGGGCCGCAGTTTCGCTGACCACAGTTTTGCCTAATAGATCTGAAATTAAATCAGAAACTGAACTAGACCGAATATGCGCAGTGATCGAAGTTAAGCCGCCAGCGAGTGCAACTGAATTACCACCTTGGTTGTGATGAACCAAAACATCGGCTTGACCAAGATCTTCACTGCGCAGTGTGCTTAGCGCAGTAATCGCAGCAGAAATATCTTGCACAACAATGGCATCTGCTAATTGGCCAAGAGCAGCTGCAACTGCGTTTTCCCAACCAGCATCAATTTCAATTAAGGAGGCAAGTGAACCCAGAGTGGCCAGGCCGCGCGGTTCACGTAGAAGTGCTGCTGCGCCATTTCGTGATTGCGCAGAAAGTTCTAGCGCTTCTAGTTTTGATTCAAGCGCGTTACGAGAGCGATCAGCAATTCGTTCTGCATCTACTAATTTCTGATGTTCATCACGAGAAGCAACAAGGGCTGACTTAGCGTTTTCAAATGCGGCATCTAAACCAAGTTCACCGGAATCAGCACTAGCAATATCTAATTCATGTGTTGCATACTCACGTTGCGCCAAATCACGGCGATTAGCTGCTTCATCGCGCGCTTTAGTTAAGCGCGCAATTTCCTCAGAAATAGCATCAAGACGCGCTGCTAATGACTTGATATGGCCTTCTTGACGCGCTGTGCCTTCGCGTTGATCAGCTATTGCCCGAAGCGCTGCAGCAACACGATTTTCTTCAGCAACTAGTGCGGCTTCAGCCGCTGCTAACGCTTGGGAAGCTTCAGTTAAGTTAGTGCGAGAAAGTTGTACAACAGTCTGCAGTTGAGATTCTTCACCGCGTAAAGTCTGGGCCTCTACTTCAAGAGCTTCTGGATCGCGGCCCGCAGTGCGTGCCTCTTCAGCTTCTTCTGCCAAAAAGCGAGAACGCTCTTGGGCCAAGCTCTGAGTTCCGCGGAACTTCTCGCGTAGCGAATTCAACTGGTAAAAAGTCTCTTGAGCTTGCACTAAACGTGGGCTATCAACTACTGCTTGTGAATCTAACTCTTCCTCGCGGCGGCGAACACCATCGAGCTCGGCTTCAACTAGTGAGCGCTTTTCGCGCAGAGCAGTTTCATCTGCAACTTCAGCTGTAAGAGTTTTGGAAAGTTCAATGTAATCATCTGCTAATAAACGTAACTTGGCATCGCGCAAATCAGCTTGAATGGTCGCGGCTTTCTTGGCAACTTCGGCCTGACGCCCCAATGGTTTTAATTGACGGCGAAGTTCGACAGTTAGATCTTGCACGCGCGCCATGTTGGTTTGCATCGAATCTAACTTGCGAAGCGCTTTCTCTTTACGCTTGCGATGCTTTAGTACGCCGGCTGCCTCTTCAATAAAGCCACGACGTTCTTCAGGAGTTGCCATCAAGATCGCATCGAGTTGGCCTTGGCCAACGATGACGTGCATTTCGCGGCCGATACCTGAGTCGCTGAGCAATTCCTGAATATCTAGTAAGCGCGAAGCTTCACCATTTATTTGATATTCACTTTGTCCGCTGCGGAATAAAATTCTAGAGATAGTAACTTCGGCGTAATCAATTGGTAGAGCGCTATCAGCATTATCGATTGTTAAGGAAACTTCGGCACGACCAAGCGGCGAACGACCGCTGGTGCCGGCGAAAATAACATCTTCCATTTTGCCGCCGCGTAGCGATTTGGCGCCTTGCTCACCCATAACCCAAGTCAGGGCATCGACCACATTTGATTTTCCAGAGCCATTCGGACCCACCACGCAAGTGATGCCTGGCTCGAGGCGCAGGGTCGTCGATGACGCGAAGGACTTAAAGCCCTTGAGCGTGATGCTCTTCAAATACACGCGGCAAACCTACCTTGCTGCGGGCTCTACTTCTGACAGTACGGGCAGAAATGAGAGGATCGATTTGCGAA
>CAMCXZ010000039.1 GCA_945883725.1 Bifidobacterium breve
ACCGTCGATAAACAATTGCAATTAGTTCGGGGCGATCGCAGCGCCTTTGGTCTGCATGGTCGCAGCGCCGAACAAAGAATTGCCCTCGATCTTTTGCTGGACCCAGATATCGGCATCGTCTCACTCGGCGGTCGCGCCGGAACTGGCAAGAGCGCACTAGCTCTTTGCGCTGGACTCGAAGCAGTTATGGAAAAGCGGCTACATAAGAAGGTAGTAATTTTCCGTCCGCTCTATCCAGTTGGCGGCCAAGAGCTGGGCTACTTGCCAGGTAGCGAAGGCGAAAAAATGTCGCCTTGGGCCCAAGCCGTTTTCGATACTTTAGGCGCACTAGTTAGTCAGCAAGTCATCGATGAAATTATTGACCGCGGGCTAATCGAAGTTCTGCCCTTAACCCACATTCGTGGCCGCTCTTTGCACGACTCTTTTGTCATTGTCGATGAAGCCCAGTCGCTCGAACGCGGAGTTCTGCTCACCGTGCTCTCGCGCATCGGCCAATCTTCGCGAGTGATTCTGACCCACGACGTTGCCCAACGCGATAACTTGCGAGTTGGCCGTCACGACGGCGTCGTTGCCGTGGTCGAAACGCTAAAGGGCCACCCACTTTTCGCCCATGTGACCCTGACTCGCTCAGAACGCTCACCGATTGCCGCATTGGTGACTGAGCTACTTGAAGGCCCAATTCCTACCTAGTCAGCTGGCTCTTTGGGGTCTGGCAAAAGAGGCCCTTTTTAATGTCACACTCACATATCGGACATTTCGGACTTGCCCCTAGGTGACCTGCGCTTTTACAACAGTGACCGATGTGGCATTCCTTAGAATTTACGACTCACGCGTACTTAAATTTGCCGATGTCAGTGCGCCTTGCCAGTCTAAACCCTGTTACTCACCCAACCAGGTGAGATTTATAGGAATTAAGGAAAGGAGTCACCGTGGGTTTAAATCTGAACTCTTCCCGTCGCGCAGTTGCGATCTGGACAACTGTGGCTGCTTTCCTAGGTTTTGCAATCCTGTCGCCAAGTGCCTATGGCCTTGAGTTTCCAGCCACGACCTCACTTACCCTGCCGGCATCTGATGTTATAGATACCCAAACTGGTGAGCTAATTTTAACTTCCGCAGTTGATCCAGAGATCGCACCAATCGAAGCAGCCCTGTTTAGCGAGCTATCTTCTTCGGCCACAGTTTCAGCTTCAGCGATGTCTTTGGTTTCCTCAGCCAGCGCCAGCGTTGAGCTTGCCCGCACCCCAGATGGCGCCCGCGAAGTTGCCAAGATTTTGATGGAAGATAAATATGGTTGGGGCGATAAGCAGTATTGGTGCCTAAATGGCCTCTGGACTAAAGAGAGCAACTGGAATTATCGATCCAGCAATAAGCGCTCAGGTGCCCATGGAATTCCGCAAGCTCTGCCAGCTACCAAGATGGAATCGGTCGGAACTGACTGGCGCACAAACCCAGTAACTCAGATTTCTTGGGGACTTCGCTATATCGAAAGCCGATATGAAACCCCTTGTCGCGCCTTTGCTAAATTCAAGCGCTCTAACTGGTACTAAGCCGCTTTACTTAGACCTTAGGCCCCATGCCAATTGTGATTGGCTTTGAAGTCTCAGCAAAGAAATCGCCACCTTTATCGTCAACCACAATGAAGGCCGGGAAATCTACAACATCGATTTTCCAAACAGCTTCCATACCCAGTTCGGCAAAATCTAGAACTTCAACTTTCTTAATGCAATCTTGGGCCAGACGAGCAGCCGGGCCACCGATCGAGCCAAGATAGAAACCACCGTAAGTCTTACAAGAATCAGTTACCGCCTTTGAGCGATTTCCTTTAGCCAACATAATCTTGGAACCACCGCGGCTCTGAAAATATTCAACATAGGAATCCATGCGACCAGCAGTTGTTGGTCCGAAGGAACCGGACGCATAACCTTCAGGAGTCTTAGCTGGGCCAGCGTAATAAACGGCGAAATCGCGTAAGTAATCTGGCATCGGTGCACCTTGATCCATCATCTCTTTGATCTTGGCATGGGCAAGATCGCGCGCCACAACCAAAGTGCCAGTTAACGAGATGCGAGTTTTAAGTGGGTGCTTGGATAGTTCGGCTAAAACATTTGCCATTGGCTGGTTCAAATTAATATTTACCACGCCATCATTTAAATGTTCATCGGTGGTCTCGGGCAAGAAGTGGGCTGGCTCGCGTTCTAGCTCTTCGAGGAAAATGCCATCTTTAGTGATCTTGCCTTTAGCTTGGCGGTCAGCTGAACAAGAAACCGCAATCGCAATTGGCAGCGAAGCACCATGGCGAGGCAGACGAACAACGCGCACGTCGTGGCAGAAGTACTTGCCACCAAATTGCGCACCAATTCCAAGAGTGCGAGTTAGTTCAAGGACTTGGCTTTCAAGCTCTAAGTCGCGGAAACCATGACCGGTAGCGGCATCGCCCTTAGTTGGCAGCGAATCTAGGTACTTAGTACTAGCCAATTTCGCGGTCTTTACGGTGTGCTCGGCGCTAGTGCCACCGATGACAATTGCTAAGTGATACGGCGGACAAGCTGCTGTGCCAATGGAACGCAACTTCTCATCGAGCCAAGTCATAAATGATTTTGGATTTAGAACAGCCTTAGTCTCTTGATAAAGGAATGACTTATTGGCACTACCGCCACCTTTGGCAATGAATAAGAAGTTATATTCGTCGTAGTGATCGCTATCGGCATAGATCTCAATTTGGGCGGGCAAGTTATTGCCAGTGTTCTTTTCATCCCAAGTTGTAACGGGTGCCAGTTGCGAATAACGCAGGTTCAAATTTGTATAGGCATCATAAATACCTTTAGAGATCGCAACTTCATCTTTGCTCTGGGTCAGAACAAACTGACCTTTTTTACCAGAGACGATGGCAGTGCCAGTGTCTTGGCACATCGGCAAAATGCCACCGGCAGAAATATTGGCATTCTTTAGAAGATCAAGTGCCACGAAGCGATCATTAGGGGAGGCTTCAGGATCTTTTAAAATATCTGCTAACTGCTGCAGGTGCTCTGCGCGCAAATAGTGTGAGATATCGTGGATTGCGGTGCTAGTTAACTTCTCAATTGCCTCAGGTGCGATCTCGAGGAACTCAAGTTCGCCAACTTTTAAAGTGCGAACACCATCGGTGCCAAGTGAGCGATATTTTGTGGTGTCAGGGCCAACTGGCAACAGGTCGGAATATGTGAATTCAGGAGACATCATGTGCACCTATTCGCTTGGCTTAACTGAATCTAACTTTGCCTTCGCCCCATCTAGCCATTCCTGGCAGATTTTCGCTAACTCTTCGCCGCGTTCCCATAACTTCAAGGAATCTTCGAGAGTAGCGCCACCAGTTTCTAGCGATGAAACAACCTGCGCCAGTTCATCACGCGCTGCTTCGTATGAGATCTTCTTTTCTGCGGCCATGGCTTAAATCTACTGCCTGCTCTTTAACTTGTAACCATGGCGCTGGTCTCACCTTGGGCCAGCCTAATTCGCAGCTTTTCGCCATCTTTTAGCGCAGTGCTTTCTCGGGCAATGCTGCCATCGGCTAATTGCACCACGGCATATCCGCGATCAAGGGTGGCCTGTGGCGAAAGTGCGCGCACTCGAGCCGTTACTTGTTGCAGCTCTTCTTGGGCAATTGCCAAGCGCCCTTGGAAACTACGAATCGAACGATCGCGAAGCCCGGTAATAATTTCTAACCGCGAGGTAATCATTACGGCTGGGTCACGCAACACTGGGCGCGCAGCCAAGTTAGCAATTTTAGAACTTTCCAGTTCAATCATATTTCGCATAAAGCGACTAGCGCGATCACGAAGTTTTTCAATCAAATCAATTTCTTCATTAATATCTGGCACTACTCGCTTTGCCGCATCAGTCGGAGTCGATGCGCGGAAGTCGGCAACTAAATCAAGTAGTGGTGAATCTTTTTCGTGGCCAATCGCACTAACAATTGGCGTGCTGCACTGAGCCGCAAGGCGAACCAAACCTTCATCGCTAAATGGCAAGAGATCTTCAAAGGATCCGCCACCACGAGTAATGATGATGACATCAACATCGGCTAACGCTTCGAGTTCAGCCAACGCAGCAGATACTTCACTAACCGCTGCAGCGCCTTGCACGGTTACTTCGCGAATCTCAAACTGCACAGCCGGCCAACGACGCTTAGCATTTTCAACTACATCGCGTTCGGCATCGGTATTGCGACCACAGATAAGACCAATTTTGCGAGGCAGTAGTGGCAACGAAACTTTATTTTCAGAGTCAAATAAACCTTCCGCCGCCAACATAGTTTTTAGCGCTTCCAGGCGAGCTAACAATTCACCAACACCAACTTGGCGAATCTCACGGGCAGATAACGTGTAAGAACCATTCTTGGTATACCAAGAGCCTTTGGCATAAAGCACTACGCGGGCATTGGCTGGCAGTGGTGCCACGCTAGCTAATACCGATTTGTGGCACATCACCGAAAGGCTCATATCAACGCTGGAGTCGCGCAGGCGCAGAAAAGCCATGCCGCCGCTGCGTTCATTGAGTTCGGCAATCTCGCCTTCGATCCAGATTGGCCCTAACCGATCGAGATATTCCTTGATCGCTTCAGTGACGGCGCGTACTGGCGCTGGGGATTCACTTGAAGTTTCGAGCATGGATTGATCCTAATAGACTAAGCGACATGAGTAAGCGGATCCTCTTAGCTGCGCCACGCGGGTATTGCGCCGGCGTTGACCGCGCCGTGATCACTGTTGAAAAAGCACTCGAGCTTTACGGTGCTCCGGTTTATGTGCGCAAGCAGATCGTGCATAACAAGCATGTGGTTGCAACTCTTGAAGCTCGTGGCGCCATATTCGTTGATCAAACCGATGAAGTGCCCGAAGGCAAGATCGTAGTTTTCTCAGCGCACGGAGTTTCACCAGCAGTTCATGCCGAAGCCGCCGATCGCAATCTAAAAACTATTGATGCAACTTGCCCGCTAGTTACCAAAGTTCACCACGAAGCGCGACGTTTCGCCGCTGAAGAGTTAGAGATTTTATTTATTGGCCACGAAGGCCATGAAGAAGTCGAAGGCACCATGGGCGAGGCAGTCGGCAAAGTTAAATTAGTCGATGGCTTAGATTCAGCCCGCACTGTGCAACCAACGCCAGGTAAGAAATTAGCTTGGCTATCTCAAACAACTCTTAGCGTTGATGAAGCCCTTCAATCAGTTGCGATTTTGAAAGAACGTTTCCCAGATATTCAAGACCCACCATCAGATGACATTTGTTACGCAACTACTAATCGCCAAGAAGCAATTAAGGTCATTGCACCACAAGCAGATTTAGTAATTGTGGTTGGTTCAACAAACTCTTCAAACTCAGTGCGTTTAGTAGAAGTTGCTAAGGAATATGGCACACCTCAGGCTTACTTAATTGACTATGCCGCGGAAGCAAAAGATGAATGGCTAAATGGCGTTGAAACTATCGGCGTTACTAGCGGTGCTTCCGTACCTGAAATCTTGGTAGATGACTTACTAAAGTGGTTAGCAGAGCGCGGTTTCGCAGATGTTGAGACCGTTACAGCGGCGCAAGAGTCATTACTGTTTGCGCTGCCGCCTGAGCTTCGAAAAGATATTAAGGCAGCTGCACAGGCTTAGTTTGGCAAAATTATTGAGTTACTTCTGAAAGTGCTTTCTTGTAGATAACTTTTTGGAAGTAGCCGGCACCAAAACATAGGCACAGAATTACATACCAAAAGCTCTCAGCCGAAGTCATAGTTACCAAATCACGCTCGCTTAGCGCTTTCTTTACTGGGACTTTTGCGAAGTAACCGGCACCGAACGCGATGCACTGCAAGAAGTACCAGAAGGTTTCCATTGAAGTTAGTTTCTTGTCGTTCATGATTACTCCCAAGGTTTAAGTTGGGCAAAGTGTGACACTTATATTTTGCTGGGGATAGCCCTAATTTGATATTTTAACTGAATTATTTATTCAGCGCGCTGGCGCTTTTGTGCCTTGGCACGACGATCAAAGTAGAAATACCAAGCGTAGGCAGCTGAGATGAGCAAGAACGGCGCTTGGGTGGCAAGGGCTGCTAAGAAATCAATACCGAAGCGAGTAATTGAAAAACCACTTCTTGTAAGTAGTTCAAGGAATGCAAGGGATGCAAACGCAAGTGGTGGGTTTACCGCAGCCACATAGCCGGTGCCATTGCGACCATATTGAACGCCGCCGAAAGTCACCAACATAATTACGATTCCTGTGACTATGCCAAAACCATTACGCAATAAAAGTTCTAGGTAAGAGAAGATGCCGATAAAGAAGAACTGCAGAACGATGATGCCCTCTTTTTTAAGGCCAGGGCCCGTGATTGCAATCTTACGTGCAGCCGTTGTGCTCATTATTTCTCATCCTCTTCAGCGTCAATGTAATCAATCTCTAAAGCCGCAGATTTAATTGCCCGAACCTCATCATCAACATCACTTAACGGCGCTAGTTTATTGGCACCAGTGCTTACTCCGAGGTTCACCATGCTGCGAGCCGGACGTAATAATGAAGTTTCAGCAGTTTGAATAACATCGTTAAAGCCGCGCTCTACCGACTTAATGCGATCGCCTAGGGTGGCTAGCTTTGCATGCAGTGCACCAACGCGCTTTAGTAGCTCGCTGGCATGGCCTTGAATAGCAACGGCGTTATCAGCTAGATCTTGGCGGCCAAAGGCATAGGCAACAGTGCGAAGCAGCGCCAACATATTTGTCGGAGTTGCAATCGTGACATTCTTTGAAAAAGCTTTCTCAAGCAACATTGGATCAACGCGTAATGACTCAGACAAGATTGATTCAAAAGGTGCAAATAAAACGACAAAATCAGGGGAGAAGGTAACACCTTGATAATCACGCTTTGCCAGCGCTTCGACATGTTTTAGTAAATCTTTAGCATGCTGTTGCATCAAAGAATCGCGAGTCTCTTCATCTTGAGCATCGACTGCTTCTAAGAAGCGAGTAAATGGAAACTTAGAGTCAATAAAGATTCGAGAGCCGCCAGGGATGGCAATCTGAATATCGGGGCGAGAGATTTCATCATTGCCACGATCGGAACTTTGTTTTTCAAAGTGAATGCCTTCGATCAAGCCCGCGTTTTCCAGAAGCATTTCGAGTTGGACTTCACCAAAGCGACCACGAGTCTGTGAACTAGAAAGTGCGCCCGCTAGCTTTGTTGCTTGCTCAAGTAGGTTCTGGTTACCAACTTGCATTGATTCGATCTGAGTTTTAATTGCTGACTCTGCAGCAGCGCGCTTAGTTTCAGCATCGGCAGTTTGAGTTGAAAGTGAGCTCATGCGAGTTTTCACATCAGCGATTGCTTCATTAAGAGCAGCACTTGTGGTGTTCTGCGAATTCATTGTTGCAATTTGCTGCGTTAAATTATCAACCAGCGCCTTTGCCCCAGCGAGTTCGGCGGCAATGCCAGCTGATGTTGAGCCATCTTGTGCCTGATCTGCCTTGTTTTTAAGGCTCGCGATGAAGAAACCAAGGGCTAAACCGATGGCCAAACCTGTTAGAAGAACCACTACTGATGCTGACATAGGCCTATCGTGGCAGGAAGGGCTGACATACTCGCGTAGGCTCTACTCCTCGTGAGCCTCTCAATTGGAATCGTCGGTCTGCCAAATGTGGGAAAGTCGACCCTTTTTAATGCCCTCACCAAAAACAACGTTTTAGCTGCCAACTACCCCTTTGCCACGATCGAGCCAAATGTCGGCGTAGTCGGAGTTCCAGATGAGCGCCTAGCCAAGCTCGCCACCATCTTCGGTTCGGAAAAGATCTTGCCTGCAGTTGTCTCATTTGTTGATATTGCCGGCATCGTTAAAGGCGCTTCTGAAGGCGCAGGCCTGGGCAATAAGTTCCTAACCAATATTCGCGATACCGATGCGATCTGCCAAGTCATTCGCGTTTTCACCGATGGCGATGTGGTTCACGTCGATGGCCGCGTAGATCCAGCTTCTGACATGGAAACGATCAACACCGAATTAGCGCTGGCTGATCTACAAACTATTGAAAAAGCTTTGCCACGGTTAGAGAAAGAAGTTCGCCTCTCTAAAGATAAGCAAACAGTTCTAGATGCTGCAATTGCGGCGAATGAATGGTTGCAATCAGGTAAGCCACTTTCCCAGAGCAAAATTGATTTAACTGAAATTGCTGAGCTTCACCTATTAACTGCTAAACCATTCTTATATGTTTTCAACGTTGATGCAGCTGAATTAAATGATGCTGACTTGCGTAAGAAGCTCCAAGATCTAGTAACACCGGCTGAAGCAATATTCCTTGATGCTAAGACTGAAGCTGAACTCGCTGAACTAAGCGATGAAGATGCCCTCGAATTGTTGCAATCAATTGGTTTGAAAGAACCAGGTCTTGCGACTTTGGCCCATGTTGGGTTTACAACTTTAGGACTGCAGACTTATTTAACTGCCGGCCCTAAAGAAGCACGTGCATGGACAATTCACAAAGGTGACACCGCACCCATGGCCGCTGGTGTTATTCATACCGATTTCCAAAAGGGATTTATTAAAGCCGAAATCGTCGGTTTTGCAGATCTCGTTGCAGCAGGATCCATGGCTGAAGCGAAAGCTAAAGGCAAAGTACGCATGGAAGG
>CAMCXZ010000040.1 GCA_945883725.1 Bifidobacterium breve
CAGGGAATGGGGAGTTTAAATCATTCGTTCTCAAGCCAGCTTCAATATGCCCAATTGGTGTGTTGTTGTAAAAGCAAGCCAATGCTGTAGCAAAAGTGGTTGTAGTATCTCCGTGAACAAGTACTAGGTCTGGTTTCAGCTCGCTCAGGAGTCTCTGCATGTTTGAGAGAATTAGGGAAGTAAGATCGCTAAGTTGTTGACCTGGCTCCATTAAGTTGAAGTCATAATCAGGGTGTATGTTGAAAATTTCTAAAACTTGATCAAGCATTTTTCTATGCTGTCCAGTTGTGCAAACATATGTTGTAAATTTCTCGGCAGAATTACTTAATCCGCGAATGATTGGTGCCATCTTGATTGCCTCGGGACGAGTTCCAAATACAACCAGAACTTTGGTTTTATCTGAAGCGCTATTATGATCATGCATCGGATTAATCTAGCACCATAGCGCATAAGGAACCCTTAATATTCAGCTGCCATCAAATTCCCTGTCCCTCGCGGATTCCAAGAATTTGCTGTTTGTTTCCATAAATTGGGTAATGCTGCCATGGCACTTCTTTTTAAACCTGCTTGATCATAAGGTCACACGATCAAATTAGGATTTTTTGAATAGTGAATTAATGGCTTTATCAATTCCTCTAATTGGCGCTGTAATTCGCCAACTCATAGAACTTTTAAAATTTTCGTTATCACTTTTTAGCTTTGTGCATTCATTGCGTAAGTTGGCAATTTCATTATCCGCCTGAGTCATTTTAGAAAACCAGAATTCATACACATGGCATGCCACTTGGTGCACAGAAAGTAATACTTCATGTTTCAATACAGTTAAAATTTTCTCAACTTCATGAGGGGATATGTGGAATTCAGATCCTTTATAAGAGTCCCAGTCTTGAAAACCCATTTTCGAGAACATTTCTGGAGTGAAGTGTTCTCCTTCGGCTCCTATATGCCTGCCCATGCGCAATCCGCTTGTAAGAGCCAACTTGCCCATATTATTTCGAATCGCCGCCTCGACGTGATCTTTATCTGATCCGAGAGGATAAACACCATGGCGTTGCAAAGTGTTGTTAATTTCTTGCCAATCACGCAAATAATAACTAGTTGTAATTGAATCAATATATTCGGAAAGGATAAAATCACGCTCGAAATGGTGACTTTTTTTCAAAGCATATGCCCAGTGGTGCCCCGCAGGATAAACGCTATTCGTGCCGCGACTAGCTGCTATCGCGCTGCCTCCAGTGCAATCAACTTGAACTACTTCATCAAATTGATTCACCACCTTAACAAAGGTATCGATACCGCGCAGGTAGTTTGGAAATAATTCAAAGTCGTGCTCAAGAAAGAGTGCCCACTCAGAATTCGGGAAATTGAAAAGCTCGTTTTCTAAAAATTGAAATTGTCTCGCGATTCCTTGATTGTTTTTATTGTGAACAATCTTCGAATTCGGAAAGTATTTTTCAGCGATTTTGATCACTTGGTCGACTTGATTATTTCTTCCGACTGCTTCATCTTTTGAATTAATGTAACCGTCTACTGCGATTACCACCCTTGAAGGATTTACTTTGATGTCTTGAGATGAGAGACTGCGCAGAACAATTTCCGAATATTCTGGCGAGTTAAAGAGGAGGATTCCTATCGGATACGGAAACGTTTCTTCGACACTTAACTTCACGTGCCTACTTTAACTGATCCAATGCACCAACCGAGGCCACTTAATGTTTATTGGTACAAATTGGAATGGGGATATTTCTTAAGGCGTTAACGCTTTCGGTAAACGATAATTCCGTCCGTTTATTATGGATCTGTCGCTATGCGACCTCACTCGCAAGGCGAGGCTACCCGCATCCATAGGGGTAACTAGATTCCTCCACTTTCGTGCCAAATAGTCAGTATCTTGAATTCAAATTCAACTAACTATCAATTGCTGATTTCATAAAATCTAGAAAGATAGAACTTCCTAGGCGAGTTGAAAGATTTAGGTGGGCCCTGACGGGCTCGAACCGTCGACCCACGGATTAAAAGTCCGTTGCTCTACCAACTGAGCTAAAGGCCCTACCTTGCCTTTCGGCAATTCCCCGATCCTAGCGGATTACGAGTGTTTATAACACATCAGGTTTACGCCCTTAGTGATCTGGACTCGAACTTGATGATCAAGTTGGGAAAATGTCAGAATCATGAGCGACAATAGGAAGAGCACATAAACAAATTAAAACTATTTATTTGGAGACACGCATGTATCCAGCTCGCGACCTTTACACAGTCGTTGTGCCGCCGGCTGATCAGATTGCTGGTGGCGTGGCTTCCGGCATTGTTTTGATTCATGGTTTAACCGGATTTATGGATGCTGGTGGTGGTGGTCGCTTAGCCGTTGCCCACATGTTAGAGACTATGGAAAACCGCCCAGTTGCTTATTTCCACATTGACTCGCTTTATGATTACCGCGGTCGTCGCCCAAAAACTATTTTTGATTCCGATCATTATGAATCCATGGAATTGCCACACATCACCCTGTCTGAAATTACAGATGGCGAAGGCCAGACATTCTTATTACTTCACGGTGTTGAACCTGATTTAGGTTGGCAAAGTGTGGTGCGCAGTGTCATCGAATTGATTCGGGAATATGGCGTTCGCTTAACTGTTGGTATTCACGCAATTCCATGGCCCGCTCCGCATACGCGACCGGTTGAAATTACTGCGCACTCATCTGACCCTGAACTTATTGGCATCCACCAACCCTGGGTTGGTCAAGTTCAGATTCCAGGCAGCATGCCGGCATTGATTGAACTGGAGGCGCAAAAAGCTAAGCTTCCAGCCCTTGGTTATGCTGCGCACGTTCCACACTACTTAGCTGGTGGTGATTATCCAAAGGCGGCTCTTGCACTTCTAGATCAACTATCACTGAGTACTGGACTAGTTTTGCCACGCGATGCCATGCGCACTGCAGCAGCTGAGATGGACGCCGATGTCGATCGTCAAATTTTGGCTATTGATGAAAATCGTGAAGTTGTTGCTTCATTAGAACAGCAACATGATTCCATGATGCAAACCAGGCGCGAATTAACGGCTGGCTCCGATGGCAGCATGGTCAGTGGCGATGAACTAGCTGCGAGTTTTCAGAAATATTTAGCCGAGATGGATGACAATAAGGACGGGCAAGAATAAGTTTTCTCTTGCGGGAATTAAATAGTTACCGGCTCAATTCTTTCATCGGGAAATACTAAAGTTCCAGCCACTAATTCGTTATTGGAACCTATGAATGCTCGCTCGGCAATCACAGTATCAACTATGTGACAATCGCTTCCTACGTGCGCCGCCGTGCTGATAATGGAATTAGTAACACGGGATCCGCCGGCAATTTGAACCTCGTTGAAAATCACACTGCGATCAATAACTGTGCCAGGTCCAATTCTTGCATTATGGCCGACGTAGCTGCCGCCGGTAACGATCGCTGACGGGTCAACGTCTGCCGATTTCTCAATAATTGCTAAACCCGTTCGTCCGACCAGTAATGGTGATGGCGCAATTCCTTGTACTAAGTCGGCTGAGCCTTTGGCAAATGCGAGTGGCGTGCCAAGATCTAGCCAATAACCATCATCAACCACACCGATAACTATTTTGTTGGATGCCAATAGGGCTGGAAAAGTTTCTCGCTCAACTGATACTGGTCGATCGCCTGGAATTGAATCAATTACTAAGCGCTTAAAAACATAGCAACCTGCATTAATTTGGTCAGTAACTATTTCTTCTGGCGTCGTTGGCTTCTCAAGGAATTCAAGAACTCGACCGCTTGCATCTGTTGGCACTAGCCCAAACGGGCGTGGATCCGCAACTCGGGTTAAGTAAATCGCAACGTCAGCTTTCTCGTTACGCCACTTTTGAACTAGTCCTGCAATATCCAAACCGGTTAAGACGTCGCCATTAAAAACAACGACTGGATCATCTGGGCCACAAGTCAAGTGTTGGGCTGCATGTCTGATGGCGCCACCAGTTCCAAGAGGCTCGTCTTCCACTGCGTAAATTAATTCCAAGCCAAATTCTTCGCCATGACCAAAATATGATTCAAAAACTTCAGCGCGATAAGAGGTACCTAATATTATTCGACCAATTCCAGCCTCGCGTGCTAACGCAATTTGATGCTCAGTGCACGAATACCCTGCAACGGGCAGCATTGGTTTGGGTGTTGAGATGGTCAGTGGCCTCAGGCGAGTGCCCTGTCCACCAACTAACAAAATTGCTTCAAGCACAGGCCCACTCTAACAAACTTCAGTATTGCTCAAATCAACGATACAAACTTCGCGATCTTTTCTTGCTTCGTAATTTCTATAATGTCTGGGTCTACATGATCGATTAGAACTAATGAGATTCCAAAACTAATTGGCATGACTACTTGATAAATTACGGCTTGTAATAAATCTAAGTTTCCAGCAACTCCAACTCGGGTACCAGGCTCTATTCCATATTGTTTGCGTTGTGACTCAGCCATAGCCACGAGTTCTGACCACGAGTAACTTATTTCTTCAAAGGTCAGAACCACTCCTAAATTTTCCCAGCTTGGCGAAAAGTAATCTCCAAAGTTTCTAACTTCTTCCGAGCCGTTAATGCACCCCGCAGGTAAGTCCTTCTCAGGCATGCCAAATGGATCTCTACCAACAACGATCAGTTGATCAATTGCGCCCGTCCACGTTGTGATCGCGTCCGAATGTGAAATAAGAATTGGCGCCTGATCATAAAGTTCCATACCAACGCAAAGCGCGGTTGCTAACCAAACTGGTGACTGCCAATGGTTACCAAGATTTACATTTAACTTGGAACTTTCCTCGAGTTCTAACCCGTCAACAAAAAAATTGCCGGCTTTACTAACGGCATTTGCAAAAGTAACAGTGGATAGTTCGACGCGTCCTGCTGAGCTAAGCCAAGTAACTATTGGCGCAGGGCCGCGGTCTCGCACATTCCTTTGGAGTTCCTTAAACACGTTTTAAGACTACTGAGCAATTTTGAAGGCCGTATAAGCCGTATCAACAGACAAATGATCCTTTTTCCAGTCAACCTTGGGTGAAATCTTGACGCATCAAACGAGCATTATTCCGCCAAAATTATGCGTTTTTGCCGATGTCGTAAGATGTAAAGGTGCCCATTTATTGGCAACGGTTTATCGGTAATGGGCTAACTCTAGGGGTTAGTCCACGACTTAATTGTGATGGGGGAATTGATGGGAAAGCATCGCGCTCCTAGCACTCAATCAGTTGCCCATCCCTGGTTGCGCAAACTAACGGCTGGATTTTCTATTCTGACCCTTACCCTTACTGCCATCGGTGGTGGGGCGGTTTATGCCATAAATGGTCTGGGTGTAAACATCGGCTCCATCGATGTCAGTGACCTTAATGAGGCGGATCGCCCTGAGACTGTCGCCCAAAGTGACACCAGCCCAACGAATTTATTGATCATGGGATCAGATTTACGCGACGGCGATGGCAACGATTCCTACGGCGTAGCTGGAGGTGCACGATCGGACACAACTTTGCTCGTGCATCTTTACAACAACCGTAAAGATGCAGTTGTTGTTTCTATACCGCGCGATTCCTGGGTGGAAATTGCTGGTTGTACGCGTCCAGATGGTTCGACCACTATTCCTTACATGACTAAGTTCAATGCCGCTTTTGCGTTTGGTGGTCCAGTTTGCACAATTAAGACAATCGAGAAACTGACAAACATTCGAATCAATAATTTTGTTGTTCTTGATTTCAATGCGTTTAAAAAAGTTGTGGACGCAATTGGTGGTGTCGAAGTCTGCCTCACCTCTCCGGCTTATGACCCAGTGATTCCCGGTAGAGGCGGCTCGGGTTTAAACCTGCCTGCTGGCTATAGCACGATCTCTGGCGAACAAGCGTTGGCTTTTGTTCGTGCCCGTGAGACTCTTGGTGACGGCAGCGACCTAAGTCGCATCAAGCGCCAACAAGATTTCATTGGCTCGATGATTCGTGGCATGACAGAAAAGGGCCTGCTAACAAACCCACCAATGATTTATCGAGTTCTGGGCGCCATAACTTCTTCGATTGAAACTAATCCAGAATTTGCCAACATTACAGCGTTACAAAATTATGCTTTGTCACTGGGTGGATTGAGCCCGGCAAGAATTAAATTTGTGACCTTGCCATCTGAAATACAAGTAGACGGAAATTTGTACTGGACAGCAGAGACGGATGAGTTATGGACGGCGCTGAGAACTGATCAACCTTGGCCTACCGTTACGCCAGAACCAAGCGCCTCAAGTTCACCTGTCTCATTTAGCTCATCAATTGCGATAGCCGACCCAACACCTGCAGAGATTGACGTTGCAGTTTTAAACGCAACCACAACTGTTGGTCTTGCTCGTGCCGCTTCCACTGATCTTAAAACACTTAAATTTAATGTAACCACGGTTGGTAATTCAACAAAACGCTTGGAGTTTTCTGAAATTCTTTACAAATCCTCTAGTGAGGCGCAGGCTCGGGTCTTAGGCGCTGCTACCGGAATAACTAAATTGACTTTGGATAACTCATTGGCTTCTCAGGTAGTACTCCTTGTTGGAACTGATTGGAAAAATGGAAAAGTTACTAGTCTCGTCACACCATCAGCAACTAGTACTCCAAGTGCATCGCCATCGCCCTCCTCAACTGTGGACGTTAATGAAGGAACTGCCGCATCAACTGTTTGCACCGAAGGTAATAACCGAGTAAAGAAGTAGCAAACTTGAACTGGCGCTATTGCTAAATAATTGGTGGCCTACCAGCTTTAGTCAAAGCCCATACTGTTGACCATTTCATGGGCTTGCGCTTACCCGGATTTGTCGTCCACCCAGTCCAGAATCCATGTAGCCATTTTTTGAGTGAAGTCAACGATCGCACTCGCAGCAAAGTAATCAACAGCCAAGTCAGTGGATAAATAGGAACTAATAACCACGGCAAGTTACGACGTGCCAGCCACACTCTATTTCGCCCATTGATAAAAGCGAATTCGCCAAAACGCTCTGGAGTTGATGGCGGATGCGCTACGGCTACGTGCCCCGCGTACCAAACTATGTGCCCAGTATTCCAAGTGCGCCAGCAAAGTTCGATACCTTCGTGTAAGTAGAAATATTCTGGTCCCCAACCACCGATCTGTTCAAAAACATCTCGGCGAATTGCTACCCCACCTTCCCAAAGCGAAGTTGCCGGACCACTTTGATTTATATCCCCCGCTCGTAGGCGAGGTATGCGTGCTTTAGGTTCACTTACTCCCGCGTAATCAATAACTCGTGGCTGCACCAAAGCGGCGTTTTTATCTGGCGCAATAGTAGAGATTAAATCTGCCAAAGTGGTTGGAGTTGGAAGCTGGGCGTCATCATCAAGAAATAGCAAGTACTCACCTTTGGCAACTTCTGCTCCGGAATTTCGCCCTGCAGTAGCGCCAATATTTTTATCAATCCAATGCGCTTGAACGCCTGTCGGTAGATTTACTGGCTTCCAACCATTTCCTGCAACCACAATGTGCGCTTCTACACCAGTTTGAATCAATAAAGATTTCACGCTTCGCGCTAGTTCTTCAGGTCGTTTGCCCATAGTTAGCACAACACAACCAACTTTTGGAATCATCGCAACTTACTCGAATTCATAATGGCGACAATGTGTCCCACTATGGTGACGGCAGCAGCGATCACTAAGAAGGTAAGAAGCATTTGGGTGGCATTAAGATTTCCGGCGACCGCATCCTTAACAGAGGCAATTGCGATTAATAGCGTGAGTTCTATTGAATGAAAAATTCGATTAAAAGGAAACAGCCGAACTAGGGAACGAGCTCTTGCAAGTCCTGGAGATTTTGGCGCCGAAACTGATGGGCTTTCCGAAAGTTTTGGCAGACCGTTAAAAGCACGCGCTACATGCACCATATCGTTTAGAGCCTTATTAAACAGAATTAGAACTGAAAGCAATAAACCTAAAGCAACATAAGTTAGGTTATCCGCGCTCATTTCATAAAGCCCACCACCAGCGCGGATACCTAACGCAATTGGAATGAAACTCTCCGCAAGATAATGACCAATCTTGTCTAAGAAAACTCCAGCTGGCGATGAAGTGTTTCGCCAGCGCGCCACTTCGCCATCGCTGCAGTCCAGCAACATTTGTAGTTGCCCGAAAAATGCTGCAAG
>CAMCXZ010000041.1 GCA_945883725.1 Bifidobacterium breve
ATCAATCTGACCGGATTGAGCATCGACGCGTTGCGCCTTTAACTCCTCAAGCGATTCTTCATGTAACTCTTCATCGGTTTTTCTGGGGGTGTCATAATCGGTTGCCATTGCTCTCACCTTCTTTCCAAACTAAGTCGAAGCCAAATTTCCTTGGCTAGCGCTGCTAGAAATACCCAGCGGGCGCATAGTGGCGCATTACTGCCTGGTTTATCTAATTGAGCCCTCGGCGTGTCGCAAATATTCCCGTCACATGAGTGCTGTCTGAGTAATTACCGAACGATTTCTTCGATCTCTTTGGCTAATCCCCCATCAACGCGTGCATGTAGCGAGGTTCCTTCAGGCAAATACTCTTCACGCAAAATTTCACCACGTTCGTGAATCGCACTGACTAAATCACCACGGTCATAAGGGATCACCGTGTTAATTTCAATTTTAGGTCTAGGTAGCGAACTTTCAATCGCATGAATCAAACCTTCAATACCAAACCCAGTTCGAACTGAGAAGGCGTAGCTATTGGGTTCAGTACGCAGAATCTGCATGACCATCTCTGGGTCTGCGATATCGACCTTATTAATTGCAATAATCTCTGGAATTTCAGCGCCACCAATTTCGGTAATGACTTCACGCACTGCCCTAATTTGTTCAAACGGGTCTGAGTGTGAACCATCAACAACGTGGACAATTAAATCTGAACCAGATACTTCTTCAAGCGTTGACTTGAAAGCGTCGATTAGCTGATGTGGCAAGTGGCGAACAAAGCCAACCGTGTCCGACAAAGTATAGATACGACCATCTGAGGTATGTGACTGGCGGACTGTTGGATCAAGAGTTGCAAAGAGTGCGTTCTCAACCAATACGCCGGCATTGGTTAATTTATTTAATAGTGAAGACTTGCCGGCGTTGGTATAGCCCGCAATCGCAACTGATGGAATGTTATTTCGACGACGCTCTTGTCGTTTAGTGTCACGCGAAACTTTCATCTCAGCGATCTCGCGCCGAAGCTTTGCCATCTTGTCGCGGATTCGCCGGCGATCTGTTTCAATCTTGGTTTCACCTGGACCACGACCACCGATGCCTGCGCCACCGGCTGCACGACCACCAACTTGGCGTGAAAGTGATTCACCCCAACCACGTAAGCGCGGCAGTAGATAAGAAATCTGAGCAAGTTCTACTTGAGCCTTACCTTCTTTACTTTTCGCATGCTGGGCAAAAATATCAAGAATTAAAGCGGTGCGGTCAATGACCTTTACCTTTACTTTCTCTTCCAACTGTCGAAGTTGTGAAGGTGAAAGTTCGCCATCACAAATAACAGTATCTGCCCCAGTTGCAACAACTACCTGTCGAAGTTCTACCACTTTTCCAGATCCGATATAGGTGGCCGGATCTGGTTTATCACGGCGCTGAATTAAACCTTCCATTACTTCAGAACCCGCGGTCTCTGCAAGTGCTTTTAATTCGGCAAGCGAATTCTCAGCCATCGTCGAATTACCTTCAGTCCAGACGCCAACTAGGACAACTTTTTCTAACTGAAGTTCGCGATACTCAGCTTCAGAGATATCCTGAAGCTGGGTGGAAAAACCTTTAACGCGACGAAGCGCATTACGTTCTACTAAATCAGGTTGAATGCTTTCGGCGTAATCGTCACTATCAGCATCATCAAATTCAGCAGCTACTCTCGCGCTTTCGGCAAGCAGAGCTTCAAATTCGTCGAACTTATCGAATTCATCGCCCTGTTTACTCACAATTTAACAATAGAGCAATAGTGATCAAACTGCCTATTTTGTGAGTTCGTAGCCATGAATACTTATTTATTGCCTGATTCCGCTACTAAATACTTACTGATGTCGTGATCTGTGATTAAAACTGCTGGCCCAATTAACGTTGCATTGTTATGTCCGTCGATATCAACTTCCAGGCGACCACCAGGTGGATTAACTATCCACCTAGCAGGTAACTTCGCTTTGGTATGGAGAGTCGCAGCAAGTGCAACCGCGCACACGCCAGTACCGCAAGATCTGGTCTCACGGCTTCCACGTTCGAAGACTCGCATCTTTACTTCGCGTTCGCCGGTGATTTCAACAAATTCAACATTTACGCCTTCAGGGTAGGCATCCTTCGGGCGAACAACTGGTGCATCTGCAAGTGCGCCAACTTCATTCAAGTCATCGACGAAAACCACTGCATGCGGATTTCCAACATTTATGTGATAGCCGTTCCAGACTTTGCCATTTGTTGCAGCTGATATCTCTTCATCTTCATCTGTAACCTGACCCATATTTACCGAGATATCACCAATGGCTGGTACCCGCAGATGCTTAACGCCATCACGAGTCTCAATTGCAAAAATACCTTCTGGTTGATGGCCGCGCTCAACTAAATACTTTGCCGTTACGCGAATGCCATTGCCGCACATCTCTGCCAACGAGCCATCTGCATTGCGGTAATCCATAAACCAACGATCACCCTTTTTACCGATTCGTATAAGACCATCGGCACCTATGCCTGTCTGGCGATTACAAATAGCAGCAGTCTGAGCTGTCGTAATCGAAACCTTATTTTCGGGGTCAAAAACTAGAACAAAGTCATTCTCAGTTCCGTGACCATAGGTAGCAATCATGATTTATCTATCCTATTTCCTGCAAGATTATTTCGAGCCGAGGCTGGACCTGCGAAATCCATTTAATTCGAGCATCTCGCGAGAACCAAGTTTCTTGCCGTCTGGCATATTGTCTAGTTGCCCGCTTAGTTTCTTCAATCGCAGCCTCGAGCGTGAGATCGCCTCTGCGCATTGCAATCACTTGGGCATAGCCAAGAGCCAATTGAGCAGTACGCGCTGAAGTTATTCCGGCCTTAATACATTCATCTACTTCGGCAACTAAGCCTGCGGCATACATTCGATCAACCCGAGCACTGATTCGTTCACCGAGTGATTCCCGATCCATGACTAACCCAAACTGTCTTGCAGCTGGATAAAGCTTGGAATCTTTGCGCGGTAAGTTAGCGGTGAAAGGTTTGCCAGTAATTTCGATAACTTCAAGTGCTCTAACTATGCGCCTAGTATTTGCCCGATCAATTGCCAGGGCTGCGGCAGGATCTAACTTTTGAAGTCGCTCAAATAAAATATGTGTACCGAGTTCTGCCACTTCTTTCTCGAGCGCTTCACGAACTGCAGGGTCAGTATCTGGAAAATTTAACTCATCCAAAATAGCTTTGATATAGAGTCCAGTACCGCCAACAATCACAACAGATTTTCCACGGCTATGAATCTCGGCAATCTTGGCTCGAGCCTGCATTTGATACCAAGCAACGTTCGCATCCTGAGTTACCTCAAGCACATCAAGCAAGTGATGCGGTATCCCCTGGCGTTCTTCAACACTTAACTTAGCCGTACCTATATCCATGCCTTTATAGAGTTGCATGGAATCGGAGTTGATGATCTCGGCATCTATATTCTGAGCTAACGCAATCGCGAGATCACTTTTGCCAGTGGCAGTTGCGCCACAGATAACAATTAACTTCATGCGCGAATAACCGGGATACCTAACATGGTGCCCTTTACTTCACGTTTTGCTCGGCGCTCTACTTTGCCACCATTGCCAATCAAATAATGCGATGAACTCTCAGTGATATCAACCGTGATTAAATCCCCTGGCAGCGGCTGCTCAACCATTGAATTAAAGTGAACCAATCTGAAATCTTCGCTGCGTCCAGTCATGCGATCGTTATCTCCATTGCGACGACCAGAAACTTCTGCCACTAGAACTTTCATGGTGCGTCCGATTGCTTCAGCATTTACAGATGCTGAAATAGCTTCCTGGTGCGCGTGTAAGCGGGTGTATCGCTCTCCCACAACTTCAGCCGGCACTTGATTTGGCATTACCGCAGCAGGTGTTCCGGGACGAATTGAATATTGATAGGTATAGGCAGCTGAGAATCTAGCTTGCGTGCAGAGATCAAGAGTTGCTTGGAAATCTTCTTCAGTCTCGCCCGGGAAACCCACAATGATGTCTGTCGTAACCTGGGAATGCGGCATTGCCGTTCGAACACGATCGAGAATTCCCAAGTATCGATCAGTTCGATAAGAGCGGCGCATTTCCTGCAGGATGCGATTGGAACCAGATTGCAGAGGCATATGTAGATGTGGCATCACATTAGACGTGCTGGCCATCGCATCAATTACATCATCAGTGAAATCTCGTGGATGCGGTGACATGAAGCGAACTCGTTCGAGCCCTGAAATCTTGCCGCACTCCTTTAGTAAGTTAGCGAATGCCGCACGATCACCGAAATCAACACCGTAGGCATTTACGTTTTGGCCCAGTAAGGTAATTTCAATTACCCCGGAATCAACCAAAGTGTTTATCTCGCGCAAAATATCACCTGCTGGTCGATCTTTTTCAATTCCGCGCAATGTTGGCACTATGCAGAATGTGCAAGTGTTATTGCAACCAACTGACACAGATACCCAAGCCGTAAAGTCACTAAATCGTTTGGCTGGCAGAGTTGATGGAAAATGCTCGAGCGCTTCTAAAATTTCAATTTGCGACTCTTCTTCAATTCGCGCCCGTTCTAGCAATACCGGAAGTGAGCCAACGTTGTGAGTTCCGAATACCACATCAACATAAGGGGCTTTCTTTAAGATTGTGGCTTGATCTTTTTGGGCTAAGCAGCCGCCAACGGCGATCTGCATGGCGGGGTTAGCTTTCTTAACTGGAGCTAGGAAACTTAAATTTCCGTAGAGTTTGTTATCTGCGTTTTCGCGAACTGCGCAGGTATTAAAAACAACTAAATCTGCTTGCTTGCCCTGCTCGACCGGGACATATCCATCGGCCTCTAATAACCCGGCAATACGTTCGGAGTCGTGCACATTCATCTGGCAGCCGTAAGTCTCGACCAGATATGTGCGCGTCATACCCCTAATCGTAATGGCAGCGGCAAAATCTCGGTATTTAAGCTCTTGCGATCAACGACTAGCACTTGATGGTTAGCTAAAACTGACCAATCATCGTGGCCCCAGCCAGTAGATGAGATAACTACGCCGCTTTCATCGCTGCGATAACGCAATTCATAATGCGAGTTAACGCTCCACTCAGTCTGATCATCAACATTGAATTCGCAGGCGGCAATTAAATAATCTGGGGTCAGCAGCATGCAGTTGATACTGGAGAAATCACAATTGTCGCTGATCTTGGTAACGGCGCTACGTAGCCCATCGACTAACCCATGCTTCTTAATTTCGCTCAAAATTACATAGAAATACCGCTCGCTATCGGTACTGCCTTGTGCGCGATTAGCGAACTCTGGATCAATAAAGACTTCAACTGATGCTGCTGGTCGAATAGTGCCGTTATGCATAAAGCTATAAGCACCATCGACGAAAGGGTGATTATTCTTAATATCAATCGTTAACCCTTTTGAAGCAAGGCGTAGATGCAAGAGACCTGAATCAGCTAAACGATCTTTGACATCAACAAAAGTTGAACTGGCCACTGCGCGCTCTAAATCAACTGTGCGAGTTACTTCGCCACCTTTATTGATTGAGGTTATGCCCCAACCATCTTTATGTTCATCAGACATGGCGACAAAGTTCTCAAAGCCATCGCCCACGATTTCGGCAAAGGTTGTATCTGAACTTGCGGCATAAGCTAGAAGTCTGCACATAATCGCAAACTTTACCCGCTTTACTTACTTTTGGTTAGCCGAATCGGTTCTTGGCCACGAGCAATCAGGCGTTCAAAGTGCGCTTCGCGCTTTTCATTAAAGCGTACCGAGTTGGTGGTCTCAGTCTCGAGAAATGCGTTGAGTTCATCTCGAGCCGCCTGTCCATCACCGGATAAGTCTTCGCGACCAAACACATTCCAGGCACGCAGCACCGGTGCAATTACATCTTCTAAATGTTGCTGCATGTCATAGATACCAGCTAACGCAATACCGACAGATTTACGTGCAAACCCAGGCATATCAGCACCCGGCATATCAAAATTTGTTACAACATCTGTAATTGCTCGCATAGCCGCATTCGGTTCGCGATCAAGAGCTGCGCCAAGCAAATTGCGATAAAAAATCATGTGCAGATTCTCATCGAGTGATACTCGCTGCAGCATACTTTCGCAGATTGGGTCATCAGAGATAAGTCCGGTGTTGCGATGTGAAATACGGGTAGCTAGTTCTTGGAAAGAAACATAGGCAACGGTATGCAACATGTCATTCTCGTAAGGTTTTTGATAACCAATAGACATATGCGCCATACGTAGATCTTCTAGTTCATACGGATCAACGCCGCGTGTGGCCATCAAGTAATCGCGCATCACAATGCCGTGGCGATTTTCTTCAGCAGTCCAACGTTCGATCCAGGTTCCCCACGCACCATCACGGCCCATCGCAATTGCAATTTCGGTGTGGTAGCTAGGTAAATTATCTTCAGTTAACAGATTGAGTACAAGAGAATCTTGGGCAATTGCTGAGAGCTTAGAATCTTTCGCTTCCCACGCGTCACCATTCAAAGGCCCCGCAAAGTTGCGGCCTTCAGACCATGGGACATAGTCGTGTGGATACCAGTCTTTTTGGATCTTTAAATGTCGCTCGAGTTCAACGGCCACTACTGGTTCTAGATCACGAATCAATCGCATCTGAATTGCTGGATCAAAACTCGTCATGGCGCAACGTTACGTTGCTTAAAACTTACTCGCGAGTTAGAAAGTAAGTGTCAGCACTTTATAAATTATCGGTAGCTCGCTTGTGTGCTGCCTCACTACGCCACTTAGCAATTGCGGCGTGATTACCACTGAGCAATATCTCTGGCACTTCAATGTCCCGCCAGTTGGCTGGTTTGGTAAATGAGGGGTATTCCACGAAGCCTTCAGACATATGTGACTCTTCAACGATGGATGCTGGATTACCCAATACCCCTGGGATCAAGCGTGTAACTGCTTCGATAATCACCATTGAGGCAACTTCGCCACCACCTAATACGTAATCACCAATTGAAATTTCATGAACTCGGATTCCGCGATCGCTATAGGAAGTCGTTGAATAATGTTGGCGAACCCGATCATCAATTCCTTCGTAACGACCGCAAGCAAAAAGCAGATGCGATTTAGTTGAAAGTTCTTCAGCCATTCGTTGGTTAAAGCGTTTACCACCCGGGGTGAGAATAATTAAGTCACAGTTATCGGTAATTAGATTATCTAACGCATCGCCCCAGATTTGGGCTTTCATAACCATGCCAGCGCCACCGCCGTAAGGGGTGTCATCAACGCTGTGGTGATTGTCGCTGGTGTGCGCGCGTAGGTCATGCACATTTATTTCAAGTAAGCCTCTATCTTGCGCTTTACCTAATAATGAAAGTTCAAGTGGCGCTAAATATTCTGGAAAGATCGAAATGACATCAATTTTCATTTCATCTCCCCCGAAATAATTGGTGGAATTACCACAACGATTTTGCCCTTGATATCAACAACTGGAACTAGCTGGTGAACAAAAGGAACTAGGACTTCACCACTGTCAGTCTTGATCACAAGCACATCTTGGCCAGGCAGATTTAGCACATCGCTTACTTCGCCAAACTTGCTGCCATCTTCTAGATTAGCAATGCACCCAATTAACTGAAGCACGTGATAATCATCGTCATCTTCACCAGGAGCATCAATATCAACATCGGCATAAAGCAAAGTGTCGCGAAGTGCCTCTATGTCATTTCGTGAGGAGATGCCTACAAAGCCCAGTAAAAGAATGCCGTTGTGAACCCGCACTGAATCAACAGTTAAAGATTTACCAGTATCAGTTTCAACAATTGCTCCCAAAGCAAAACGGGTTGCAGCATCGTCAGTACGAACTTCGATTGTGGCTTCGCCCAGAATTCCGTGTGCCTTGCCTATCCGGCCCACGAGTAAACGCATGGTTAGCGGCTTAAATTAAGGGTTAACGAACCTCGTCAGCTTCAACCAGATCAACACGAATTGTGCGACCTGCGAGCGCGCTGACGACGGTACGAAGCGCCTTTGCGGTACGGCCATTGCGAC
>CAMCXZ010000042.1 GCA_945883725.1 Bifidobacterium breve
CACGGTTGAACCTGTCGCACTATCGATGCGATCGACAACGATGGTCTCGCCAACTTCGACTTTCTCTTGGCGGCCGCCAGCCTTCACGATTGCATACACAGTGGAGCTCCAGTTCTAAATTAGGCAGCGCACCCGATGGGCGCGAGCAGAGGATAAGGATACGGATTGCCCGCACCCTGGGTCAAACTGACGAATTACTCGTTTGAGCCGCTTCCGGGGGTAATAATCCCGGAACTAGCCGCCCGACGACGCTTCTTGCGACCTCCTGATGGGGCAGGCTCGGCCGGAGTTTCAACAGCTTCTGACTTTTCAAAGGTTTCTACATCTGAGCCTTCTTCTGACTCAGTCTCAACTTCCTTAGCAACCGGAACTGGAGTGGCCTTAATTTTGATTGGTTCCATGTGAATATGGATTCCGCGACCAGCACAACTATCGCAAGTTGTCGAGAAAGCTTCAATTAATCCTTGGCCAACGCGCTTACGAGTCATCTGAACTAGACCAAGTGAAGTTACTTCAGCAACTTGATGCTTGGTGCGATCGCGACCTAAACATTCAACCAAGCGACGCAAAACTTGTTCACGGTTAGATTCGAGAACCATGTCGATGAAGTCGATAACGATGATGCCGCCTAAGTCGCGCAAGCGAAGTTGACGGGCAATTTCTTCAGCTGCTTCTAGGTTGTTCTTGGTAACAGTTTCTTCGAGAGAACCACCTTTACCAATAAATTTACCAGTGTTCACATCGATCACGATCATCGCTTCAGTGCGATCGATTACTAGCGAACCACCTGAAGGTAAATAAACTTTACGATCAAATGCTTTTGCTAATTGCTCTTCGACACGGAAGTCAGCAAATAGATCGCCAACGCCAGTATATTTTTCAATTTTAGAAACTAATTCAGGTGCGATGAAACCAAGATAATTATTGATCTCATCCCATGCCCCACTGCCCTGCACGGTTAACTTACGGAAATCTTCATTGAAGATGTCGCGGATAACTCGAACCGCAAGATCTGGTTCAACATAAATCGCAGCCGGTGCGTGGAAGTTTGGGTTAATTGACTTCTGATAGATATCTTCCCATTGTGCTTTTAAGCGGGCGACATCATTGGTTAAATCTTCTTCGGAAACTCCCTCAGCCGCTGTGCGCACAATTACGCCAGCGGTCTCTGGAATTAAATTCTTTAAGATTGCTTTTAAGCGATTACGTTCTGGCTCCGGCAAGCGCTTAGAAATACCGCTCATGCCGCCACCAGGCACATAGACCACATAGCGACCAGGCAAGGAAACTTGGCTAGTTAAGCGAGCGCCCTTTTGGCCAATTGGATCCTTAGTAACTTGAACTAGAACTGATTGCCCAGACTTTAAAACTGTTTCAATCTTGCGTGGCTCAGATTCAGAGATTCCAGCCGAATCCCAATTAACTTCACCAGCATATAGAACAGCGTTACGTCCCTTTCCAATATCAACGAAGGCAGCTTCCATACCTGGTAACACGTTCTGTACGCGACCAAGATAGATATTGCCAACATAAGAAAGATTGGTATTGCGGTTTACATAGTGCTCAACCATGACGTTATCTTCAATAACTGCGATCTGGGTGCGATCCGCAATTTGGCGAACCAACATCTCGCGATCAACGTTCTCTCGACGAGCTAATAAATCAGTATCAGTAATGATTGTGCCGCGACGACGGTATGGCTCGCGGTAATCTGAACGGTATTCGCGATCGCCACGTGAACTTGGGCGATCATTTCGCTCACGACGATTACGTTTAGGATCGTTACGAGTTGGGCGCTCTTTTGTTTCGCGCACCTTTACAACTGTTACAACACCATCTTCTTCGACTACTTCGCCAGCAACTGCGCCATCTCCGGTTGCGCGACGACGGCGACGGCGACGGTGAGTGCCGGTGCCATCATCTTCAGTTTCGCTCTCTTCGGTATTTTCATCATTGTTTGAATTTTCATCTGTAGTCGCTGAACCTGGCTTGCGACGACCACGGCCACCACGACGGCGACGACGACCACGTGAACTATCTTCGCTATCTGAATCGCTCTCGCCTTTAGCGTCGGCTTCAACTACTGGCTCATCAGTTTTCGTAGCTTTGGCAGGAACTGACTTCTTAGTTGCTGCCTTTTTCGCAGGAGCTTTCTCGGCACCATTTTTCTCTGCAATGGGTGCTGCTTGGAAGATAGCTACTGGAATTACGGCAGCTTTTTTAGCCGGTTTGGTTTTCTTCTCTTCAGTGCTCGCAGCCTCAATAGCAACAGGTGTGGTCTCTGGGCTTACTTCGCCTTTAACCTTGGGAGTCTTTTTAGCCGCGCGCTTACGCGGGTTTTTTGGCGCAATTGCCATGTGTTCGAATCCTAAATGCACTCATTGAGTGCGGGTCTGGCTTAAAAATCAATCTCAGTACGCGGTTGCGTAGTCGTAGAAAACCTTTAAGCAAATCTTTGGTAGTTCGCGCTAAACACTCTTTTTCGCGATACGTGATCGCGGGTGCGCGCCGAACTGTTGCCTAAGTATGACAGATGGGGCCCGAAATCCAAATTAAGCGTGAATTAGCCGCGCTGGCGAGCGTGAACGTTCTGCAACAGACCAAAGCCGATCAAAGTCGCAAACATACTCGATCCGCCATATGACATAAATGGAAGTGGCACACCAGTCATCGGCATTAGCCCGAGCGTCATGCCAATATTTTCAAAGGTCTGAAATGCAAACCACGCCACTACCCCGGTGCATACCAGTCGCCCGTAAGGGTCGGTTGCACGTCGTGCGATACCAAATGCGCGCATCAACAAAGTTAAGTACAACAAAATAATAACGCCACAGCCAACAAAGCCAAGTTCTTCGCCAGCTACCGTAAAAATAAAGTCGGTCTGTTGTTCTGGCACAAAGCGACCATTCGTTTGCGGACCATTGAACAAACCTTTACCAATTAAGCCACCTGAGCCAACGGTGATACGAGCTTGCCGTAATTGGTATCCACTGCCTTGTGTATCAGCATTTGGATTTACGAAAGACTGCAAACGTTTAACTTGATACTGATCAATAACACCAGATTGAACTGCGCCAAAGACGCCAATGACTGCAACTAAAATTAACGCCACCACCCAGCGCCCCGAGGCACCAGAAGCTGCAATTATTGTTACCACTGAGCAGCTAATAATAAAAACAGTTCCCATATCTGGTTGTAGCAAAATCAATAAGACTGGAAGGGCTGCGACAACTAGAGATTGAATTACATTCTGGTTACTCGGAATATCACTGTCATGACCGCGTTCGGAAAGAATCATGGACATGCCTACAATAATTGAGATCTTTGCTAACTCGGCGGGCTGAATTTGGAATCCACCAGGCAACGCGATCCAAGCTTGTGCGCCATTTACTTCGGCACCTAGGCCTGGAATCAAGACAAAGCCCAGGCCTAAAACACCTAACGCCCAAACTATTGGCGTATAGGCGCGAAGCAAGCGGTAATCCACCAATGTAGTACCCCAAGCAAGTGCACAACCGATTGCAATATTAATTACGTGGCGTTTTAAGTAGTACTCAGGATCTAATCCGTTGGCGGCATACCAATCTCGCGTTGCGGCATAAACCAAGAGGGTTCCGATAAATAAAAGCGCCGCAACGGCTGCGGTGAGAATCGGATCAAAGCCACTAAAAAATGAGCGATTTTTATGATAATTAAAACGTGGAGTTACCAGACTCATGACTTGGCTCCATTCGTTTTAACTTTGGTAGCAGGTGAAATCTTAGGCAAAGTTGTTGGCAAACCTTTAGGAAAGAGCACATTTTCCGGAATAATTTTATTGTTTACTACCCCAAAAATAGTTTCATAAATCTTCCTAACGCCCACACCAGAGTTGGGTGAACCAAAGCCGCCCTGACTCAACATCATGACTACTGCGTATTGCGGTTTATTACTTGGGGCAAAGGAGGCAAACCAAGAGGTGTTGTCTTTCAAAGAACCGTCTGCGTTGCGTCCGAATACTTCAGCCGTTCCAGTCTTGGCACTGACCTGTATTGGGAATCCAGCAAAAGTGCGAGCTCCAGTTCCGCTGATAATTACTTCACGAAGTGCTTCTTGCAGGAATTTAATGGTCTTCGCATCTGCTGCAATAGTTCCGGTCTTAACTGGATCAATAGTCTTTAATACAGTTCCATCAGTTTTAACAATTGCGCGGCCAACAGTTGGCTTCCAAAGCGTTCCACCATTAGCGATTGAGGCATACATCTGAGCTAATTTAAGTGGCGTGACCAAAGTGTCACCTTGGCCAATTGAGAAGTTAACCGCATCGCCCGCACGGACTTTATCGCCATCAAGGCAATTCTCTTTAGCTAGCAATAATAAGAATTGAGTTTGTTGTGACTTGGCTGCTTTCTGGCGATAGTTGCAGTAAAAATCTTTATTGGCCTCATGCCAACTTTCTTTCCAAGCTCTATCGGGCAAACGGCCAGCCGATTCAGAAGGTAGATCAACGCCAGTCTTCTTGCCTATCTGAAAACCGGCTGCGGCTTTAAAGAAATAATCTTTTGGGTTTTTAATCGGAGATAAGCCACCATCGCGTAGCCACTCATCAAATGAGATTCGATACCAAACAGTGTCACAAGAGACGGCCAGAAGTTTCTTAATTGATGAAGTTCCTTGGGCTTTACTCTCGAAGTTATTAAATACTCGAGTTCCCACTTTTACATTTGCCGGGCAGGCATATGACTTTTTTAAGTCATAACCGGCATTGGCCGCAGCAATAATTGAAACCACCTTAAATGTTGAGGCGGGCGCAAAACGACCTTGGATTGGTCTGGAAAGTGCTGGCACACCAGTTGCTTCACTAAATAAAGCCTCTGCTTGTTTAACAGTTAAACCTTTTTCCCACATATTTGGGTCATAAGTTGGATAAGAGGCCATCGCAATTACGCGGCCAGTTTTTACATCCATTACAACTGCGGCACCAGAATCAGCGCGATATCCGCTGGCTCGTGAACGAGCAACCGCGTCAGCCAGTGCGCTTTCTGCCGATGCTTGCACTCGAACGTCCAGACTTGTTACTAAGTGATCACCCGGAACAGAATTCGTATTCTGGCCTTCGCTAGTAATTGCTTCCTTGCGATCAACAATAACTGTTCTGATGCCTGGGATTCCGCGTAAGTAAGAATCATATTGAATTTCTAAACCACTCTTGCCGATTGATTCACTGCGATAGTAGGTCTTGCCATTAATACCAGATAAGTCAGCATCAGTTAGCGGACCCAAATAACCTAGAAGATGAGCAGCATTTACGCCAACAATTCCGGGATAATTTCGAATTGCAATCGGCGTTGCATCTACGCCTGGAAACTCATCAGGTCGCTCTACAACTTGTAGCGCAACATTGGCACTGGCTTCTTTAGTAATCGGGATCGGTTGATAACGAGTACCTGGCCAACAACCAGAACGATTGCCAACTTTGAGCTCGCCACATAATCGAGTTTTACGGTAAACATCTTGGTATTGCAGCTTTAACAATCTAGCTAACTTCTTAAGTACTGCCTCGCCTTTATCTTCTTGCTTATCGAGAGCTAACCGATCGACTGTTACTGCCAAACCAGTGCGGTTAAGGGCTAGTGGCACACCTGATGAATCAACGATCAAACCTCGAGTTGCTGGATAAATTGTGTCACGACTTTGAATGCTAAGCGCTGCATCGCGGTATTTAGGCCCAGCTGCAACTTGTAGATAGAAAAGGCGGCCGAAGAGTGCCATCAATAACGAAACTATCAATATCTGGATAACAATCATGCTTAAACGGGTGCGTTGGTTCATATCCGCATCCGACTATCAAATGCTAGATCATGTAACCAAGCAACGGCAGGCAACATGAGTGGCGTAACTACTAACGTCCAGAGCCCGCTGCCAATTATCGTGATTGACGTTTGCGCAAAACCAGTTGCACTATTTCCTAATAAGAACCCAGTTACTAGATAAGAAATCAGCACAATTACCTGAGCCAGAGTTACCATCAGAATTAAACTCAGTGGATTGCCCCGCATATTTTCATCACCGTAAGAGAAAAACGCGATTGCATAACTCATTAGAACTAAAATCAAAGTCCAGTGTCCTAATGGTCCACTTGTACTTGGTGCTAAATCCAGCAAAATTCCAGCGCCAAATCCAACCGCTGCTGCAACTTCAGGGGTACTAAGAGCGGCCCAAAGTAACGTGATAATCAAGAAGATTGAGAACCCACCAGCCGGGAAACTCAATTGACTAATTACCGCTTCTTGGGTGATAAAGAAAAGCAGAAAGATTGTGCTCGTTATTACAGATCGTCTTAACAACATTTTAAATTAGTCGCCTGATGCCGAAGCAGACGGTGATGGAGTAACGAATACAGTGACAGTTGGAATTGGCGTCGGAGCTGGTTTTACTGGCGCTAACGCATCGCGCGGATCAGCTTTAGGCGCTTTAACCACAACTGAAACCACACCGAGTGAACCAAAGTTTACGAAGTATTTAACGGTCGCACTTTGAGTTACTGCACCGGCTGCATTTGAAACTGAAGTAACTCGGCCAACTGGCACACCAGGTACGAATGGTTGGGCATTAATGCTTCCGCGAGCAAGCAAAATATCACCAATTTTGATCGTGGTTTGGTTATCCAATAGCTGTAAATTTGCAGTACTTGAGCCTAATCCAGCCAGTATTCCGATCTGTTGTGAACCAGCAACTCGAACGCCCACTTTAAATGCTGGGTCGGTAGCTAACATCACGATTGCTGAATTCGCCAAGACTTCCTTAACAACACCTACTAAACCGTCGCCAGCGATAACGGTCATATTCTTCTTGATTCCGTTACCGCTACCAGCATCTATCGTGATTGTGCGCGTAAATGCCAAACTCGAACCTTGCGCAATAACTTTTGCGCTCACTATTTTAAATCGTGCAGTACCAGCTAGATCAAGAATTGACTTAAGTTGATCAATCTCGCCATCTTGGTTCTTGCGGGAAATTAATTGCTCGCGCAATTTCTGATTCTGTTTGCGTAAGTCTTCGATTTGATTACGGGTTCGTCCTAGATGGGTAATGTCACTTACAAAGTTTTTAACTGGCGTAAGTACAACATTGCCAGCACGCTGGAATGGTGAGAGTGCAGTTTGCGTTCCGCTTCGTAGCCCATCAAGAACGTTTACGCCGCGCAGATCTAAAGTAATCAGAAATAACGAAGAAACAATCAGGATTACTAAGAGCAGACGACCGCGGTTCTCGCCGCCGTTACGCATTTAAAGATTCCTATCGACGTGGCTCGGAGATCAAGACCTTTTCTAGGGCCTCAAACTCTTCGATGCACTTTCCGGAACCTTCAGCAACTGCATCGAGTGGACGCT
>CAMCXZ010000043.1 GCA_945883725.1 Bifidobacterium breve
TGGTTTAGCAGCTGCCTTCTTGCGCTTCTTTGGAGCAGTTTTCTTTGCTGCGGCCACGTGTTACTCCTATCGGAATGGTTCGGATCCGTCACCCAAACCTGTTCGTGGATAAGCGTGACAGGTAAATGAAAAAAATGCCAACATTTTGCGTAAATAAATTGGCGCGTGTCGCAAATACTTTTTTTGATTTCTTTATGCGTTATCGCAATTTTTACGAATTATTTTTCAATAACAATTTTGTGAAAAATTTAATTGCTTCTTCGATACTGCGATGAATTTAATTACTGAACAGTTTTTTCCGTAAATTTCCTTGAATTTGTGAAAATTCGCCCTCAGATGTCGCTTTTTCCCGTTTTAGGCGTTGTGAAAGGGCAAATTCGTTGATTTCGAGGTCATATTTTCGGAGTTTGACCATGAAAATTCCCAAAATTCCGATAATTTCCAGTCAGATTGTGCCTCTAGAAGTTACCGAGAAAGTCAGGTTAGTAACACTGGCAATGCCAGTAATTCTCACTTTTTTTGCGTCTTTGGGCAATTGCCCATCTCTGGCGATTAATTAAAGGTTTGCTCTGGCCCCGGAAAGACTCCACCAATTACATCATCGGCCCACTCTTTAGTCGCCGCCAACATCTCAACCCGCAGGTTGCGATATGCCTTAGCTAATTTTGGAGCGCTCTTTCCCATGCCCATTAAGTCAGTCCAGACCAAAACTTGGGCATCACAATTAACACCGGCCCCAATTCCGACGGTCGGGATTTTTATGGCGGCGGTAATGCGAGCAGCCAATTCGGCTGGCACTAATTCGAGCACAATTGCAAAAGCACCAGCTGCTTCGAGTTCTAACGCTGCTGCCAAAATTACCTCGCCATCAGTACGTCCTTGAACTCGGTAGCCACCAAGTTGATGAAGTGACTGTGGCGTAAGGCCCAGATGGCCCATTACTGGAATTCCAACTGACACTAATTTCTTAACAGTTTCTAAGTGAGCACCTTCTAGCTTTACCGCCATAGCGCCAGCTTCTTTGAAGAAACGAGTTGAAGTGGCAAGTGCTAATTCGGGTGAACTTTCATATGAACCAAAAGGTAGATCGGCCACAACCATCGCTCGCTTTGATGCCGTAACAACGGCGCGGGTCATTGGAATTAATTCATCAACAGTTACCGGAATCGTGTTTTCAAAACCCAGGAAGTTATTGCCGGCGCTATCGCCAACTAATAAAACTGGGATGCCAGCTTCGTCAAAGATCTCAGCAGTTAGCTGTTCGTAAGCCGTGAGCATCGGCCATCTCTCGCCCCGCGCTTTAGCGTTGGCCAGGTCAAGAATTGTGACGCGACGATGTTGGGCGCCGCCGTATAGAGAGGTCGCTTGAGCCATATTTTTTACCTTCCTCGAAGCCAAAATGGTCCCCGGGTACGAGCAGAACTTTACCCGAGTACGCTTAACTTATGAAGTTGCGGGTAGCGCTAGCTCAGATCAACCCAACCTTGGGTGACTTAGCTGGCAATGCCGATTTAATCGCTCGCAATGTTAGCGCCGCGCAGGCTGAAGGCGCAGCCCTCGTAGTTTTCCCCGAAATGGTTTTGACCGGATACCCAGTTGAAGATTTAGCGCTGCGTCCATCTTTTCGGAGCGCCTCGATTGCTGCGATCGCCGAATTAGCCAAGCGGTTAAAGCTCGAAGGCAATGGCGAGATCACAGCAGTTGTTGGATATTTAGATCAGATTGCCGATGCCCCAAATCGCCAAGGGCAACCAGTTGGTGCACCACAAAACGCTGTTGCCATTATTCATAATGGTGAAATCAAAGCCCGCTATGTAAAACAACATCTGCCTAACTATGGCGTTTTTGATGAGTTTAGAAACTTTGTCCCAGGTACCCAAACTTTGTTAGTTCGAGTTGGCGGCATTGATGTCGGCGTTGCAATCTGTGAAGACCTTTGGCAAGACGGTGGCTTAATCAATGCGCTAGCTGCGCGCATGCCAGGGCTAGTGGTGGTTCCAAATGGCAGTCCATTTGAACGCAATAAAGATGATCTGCGGTTAGCACTCGTTCAAAAGCGAGCCCGCGAATTCGGCGCCCCACTGGCATATGTGAATATGACTGGCGGCCAAGATGATTTAGTTTTCGATGGCGACACCATTGTGGTTGCCGCCGATGGGTCAGTAATTGCCCGCGCCCCACAATTTGCCGATGAGTTGATTGTCTTAGATATCGCAGCAGCCGGTGGTACCGGCAAACCAGATTTAGTTATTTCCGAAAGCGCTAATTCACCTGTTAATTCAGTGGCCCCAGTGATCACACCACGATTAAGCGATGAAGCCGAAATTTGGAAAGCGTTAGTTAGCGGACTACGCGATTATGTCTATAAGAATAAATTCCGCAGTGTGGCCCTTGGTCTATCGGGGGGCATTGATTCAGCGCTGGTTGCGGCCATCGCAGTAGATGCCATTGGTGCCAAGTGCGTTAATGGCGTGGCTTTGCCGAGCAAGTATTCATCGGCGCATTCCATTGCTGATGCGAAAAGCTTTGCCGATAACACCGGAATTCATTTCCGCATCGTGCCAATTGAGCCAATGGTCGATGCTTATTTGAATTCACTGACTTTGAAAGGTTTAGCTGAAGAGAATCTGCAAGCCCGAGTTCGTGGCACAGCCTTGATGGGCATCTCAAATCAAGAGGGTCATTTGATTTTGGCAACTGGCAATAAATCTGAACTAGCAGTTGGTTACTCAACTCTCTACGGCGATGCCGTCGGTGGCTATGCCCCGATTAAAGATATTTATAAGACCGATGTTTGGGCACTGGCTAAGTGGCGTAATGCCAAAGCAACTGCAGATGGCGAAATGCCACCGATTCCGGAAAATTCAATTACTAAAGAGCCAAGTGCTGAATTGCGCCCCGATCAAAAGGATTCTGATTCGTTGCCAAATTACGAATTACTAGATCAAATTCTGTGGCGCTATGTCGATGAAGATCAGGGGATTGCCGCGATCATTGCAGCTGGCTTTGATGCCACAACCGTTGCCCGCGTAATCGGCATGGTCGATATGGCCGAATATAAGCGCCGCCAATATCCGCCAGGTGCGAAAGTTTCGGCCCGCGCATTTGGCAAAGATCGCCGCCTACCTATTACTTCACGCTGGCGTGAGGGCCTATAGCGCACGTTTTTGTAACACAGCCGTAACGCAGACTTGGCAAGATGTGTCCATGCCCAATTCTCCAGAGCGCAGCAAGCAAGAAGAGTTCGTCCTTCGCACAATTGAAGAACGCAATATTCGCTTTATCCGATTGTGGTTTACCGATGTTTTAGGCTTTCTAAAATCAGTAGCAACCGCACCGGCTGAATTAGAAAACGCTTTCGATGAAGGAATTGGTTTTGATGGTTCAGCCATTGAAGGCTTTGCGCGAGTAACTGAATCAGACATGTTGGCTCGTCCGGATTCAGCCACGTTTTCGATCTTGCCTTGGCGCACTGAAGCCCCGGGGGCTGCTCGTATGTTCTGCGATATTGCAAAGCCCGATGGTTCGGCGTCAATGACTGATCCGCGCAATGTTCTGCGTCGCACTTTGAATAAGGCAGCCGAGATGGGTTACACCTGTTACACCCACCCGGAAATTGAATTCTTCTTATTTAAGAATCAACCAGTTGCTGGGCAAGCACCAGTGCCAGTTGATGCTGGTGGCTATTTCGATCACACCCCATCTGTGGTTGGTCATGATTTCCGCCGCCAAGCAATTACGATGCTAGAGGCAATGGGAATTAGCGTTGAGTTCTCGCATCATGAAGGAGCGCCTGGTCAACAAGAAATTGATCTACGTTATGCCGATGCTTTGAGCACCGCCGATAACATCATGACTTTCCGTCATGTGATTAAGGAAGTAGCCCTAGAACAAGGATTCCACGCTAGCTTCATGCCCAAGCCATTTACTGAGCATCCTGGTAGCGGCATGCATACGCACGTTTCACTTTTCAAAGGTGAAGAGAATGCCTTCTTTGATCCAACGGCTGAATTAAATCTCTCTAAAGTTGGTCGCTCATTTATTGCGGGCCTCTTAAAGCACGCACCTGAAATAACTTTGATTACTAACCAATGGGTTAACTCATATAAGCGTTTACATGGTGGCGGCGAAGCACCAGCATTTGCTAACTGGGGGCCAAGTGCTCGTGGTTCGCTCGTTCGCGTGCCGATGTATAAACCAAAGAAAGAGAACTCAACTCGCATTGAATTTCGTTCCCCAGATTCTGCTTGTAATCCATATTTGGCATATGCCGTAATGCTTGCCGCTGGCTTAAAGGGTGTTGAAGAAAGCTATGTATTGGCACCAGCTGATTCAACAGATGTGCGCCCGCTGCCAAGTAATTTAAATGAAGCGATTATTGAGATGGAGAAATCTGATCTAGTCCGCGAAACTCTAGGCGCAGATGTCTTTGAATTCGTACTTCGAAATAAGCGCGCTGAATGGCAGGAATATCGCCGCCAAGTAACCGCTTTTGAACTCGATCGCTACCTGCCAGTTCTTTAATCTGCGAGCAACTTGCTGGGTTACCTGCCCAAGGGTTACCCTTTAGCCATGTCAAAGTCAGCCTTTCCAAAGGCGCTCCTACTTAGCCGCCGTGGCGGGGACAAGTAACCGGTCCCCTCGCCGCGGGGTTTGTCGTACCGGTTCAACCAGTCCACAAACCAATTAAAAGTAGGAGTTAAAAATGAACTTTCCAAAGCAAAAGCCTTCGGCGATGCCAGTGCATCGATATTCATCTTTCATCCCAGTTGATCTAACCGATCGCACATGGCCAACTAAGCAGATCAAAGTGGCACCTAAGTGGTGTTCGGTCGATCTGCGCGATGGCAATCAAGCTCTAATCGATCCGATGGATACCCCACGCAAGTTAGCAATGTTTAAGTTGCTAGTTCAAATGGGTTTCAAGGAAATCGAAGTAGGTTTCCCAAGTGCCAGCCAGACTGACTTTGATTTTGTGCGCAAGATTATTGAAGATGGGCTTATTCCAGATGATGTAGTTATTCAAGTTCTGACCCAAGCTCGCGAAACGCTAATTGATCGCACCTTTGAATCAATCAAGGGTGCTAAGCAAGCAATCATTCACCTTTATAACTCGACTTCAACTCTGCAACGTCGCGTGGTCTTTGGCCAAGATAAAGCTGGCATCAAAAAGATCGCAACCGATGCAGCGCAATATTGCCTTGACCAAGTTGCCACCGTGCCAGGCACCAAGATCTCATTTGAGTATAGCCCGGAGTCATATACCGGCACTGAATTAGAGTTTGCCGTTGAGGTTTGTAATGCGGTTAATGCCATCTGGAAACCAACCCCTGCGTGGAAAACCATTATGAACTTGCCCGCTACCGTTGAAATGGCAACCCCAAATGTTTATGCAGATTCAATTGAATGGATGTGTCGCAACCTAGATAATCGCGAGAACGTGATTGTTTCGCTGCACCCACATAATGATCGCGGCACAGGCGTTGCAGCAGCTGAATTGGGCTACTTAGCAGGTGCTGATCGCATTGAAGGTACTTTATTTGGTAACGGCGAGCGCACCGGAAATGTTTGTTTAGTAACGCTAGGCATGAACTTAGTAAGCCATGGCATTGACCCAATGATTGATTTTTCTGACCTCGATGGAACTCGACGCACCGTTGAATACGCCAATCAACTGCGCGTGCCAGAGCGTCATCCCTACGGTGGCGATTTAGTTTTCACTGCTTTCTCTGGTTCACACCAAGATGCTATAAAGAAAGGTTTTGATCATTTAGCAATAGATGCCAAAGCCGCCGGCAAGGAAGTTAAAGATTTCACTTGGGCAGTTCCTTACTTACCAATTGATCCACTAGATATTGGCCGCACCTACGAAGCTGTGATTCGCGTGAACTCGCAATCTGGCAAGGGCGGCGTTGCATACTTGATGAAGAACGAACATTATCTTGATCTGCCTCGTCGTTTGCAGATTGAGTTCTCAAAAGTTGTTCAGCAAAAGACTGATACTGAAGGTGGCGAAATTACTGGTGATGCCATGTGGCAGATTTTCGAAGATGAATATTTGCCGACTGCCAATGATGATAAAAAGTGGGGTCGCTTCCGTTTAAAGGGGCTCTCACAAACTTCGGTCCTTGATGAAGATGTGCAGTTATCGATTTCAATTCTAGATCGTGGCCAATTAGTAGAACTAAGCGGTGAAGGCAATGGCCCAATTGCGGCCTTTTGCAATATTTTGCAGGCCTATGGCGTTGATGTTCGAGTTTTGGATTACTACGAGCACGCACTTAGTGCAGGTGGCGATGCATCAGCTGCTGCCTATCTAGAGTGCGCAATTGAAGGCGATGTTTTCTGGGGCGTGGGAATTGATCCAAATACCACCACTGCCTCACTAAAAGCCGTGGTTTCGGCGATCAATCGCGCTATTCGCTAACTGATCCCGTTACTTTAGGCCAGTGAGCCTTTACCGTGACGAAGCGTTAATTCTGCGCACCCAGAAATTGGGTGAAGCCGATCGCATCATCACCATGTTGACTCGTGAACATGGTCGAGTTCGCGGTGTGGCAAAAGGCGTTCGTCGCACGATGTCTAAATTTGGCGCGCGCCTTGAACCGGGTAGCCAAGTTGATATTCAGTTGCACATTGGCAAGACCTTTGACACAGTCACCCAAGTTGAAGCTATTGCTAACTATGGCGAAGAACTAGCCAATGATTATCAACGCTGGACTATTGCCTCTGCGATTTTAGAAACTACCGAACGCTTCACACCACAAGAGCGCGAACCAGCTCTACAAGAATTTAACTTGGTTGTCGGTGCCCTAAAAGTTCTAGCCGAAAAACGTTATGACTCATCGCTAATTCTCGATGCCTTTCTACTGCGCTCACTTGCCATCGGGGGATACGCACCTTCAATGACTAACTGTTCGCGCTGCGAAAAAGAAGGCCCGCATCGTTACTTTTCCTTAGTAGGTGGTGGTTCAGTTTGTTTAGATTGTCGACCATCAGCATCTGCCACCCCGGCAGTTGAAACGTTAAAACTTATGGGCGACTTACTTTCCGGTGATTGGGAGAGTGCGAGTGCAAGTGAAGTTCGTAATCGCCGC
>CAMCXZ010000044.1 GCA_945883725.1 Bifidobacterium breve
GGTGTTATTCATACCGATTTCCAAAAGGGATTTATTAAAGCCGAAATCGTCGGTTTTGCAGATCTCGTTGCAGCAGGATCCATGGCTGAAGCGAAAGCTAAAGGCAAAGTACGCATGGAAGGCAAGGAATATGTAATGGCCGACGGAGATGTAGTGGAGTTTCGATTCAATGTCTAAAATTCAAGCACACCTAAAAGACCTGCCAATTAAGAAGCGCGAAGATCTGCGCAACGTAGCGATCATCGCGCACGTGGATCATGGCAAGACCACCCTTGTAGATGCGATGTTGTGGCAGTCCGGCGCATTCGCAGCTCACAAAGTGCAGGGCGAAGGTCAAGATCGCATGATGGATTCAATGGATCTAGAACGCGAAAAGGGCATCACGATTCTTGCGAAGAACACAGCGGTTAAGCGCGGCGCAACAATTGTGAACATCATTGATACTCCAGGCCACGCAGATTTCGGCGGCGAAGTTGAACGCGGACTTGAAATGGTTGATGGCGTTATCTTGTTAGTGGATGCCTCAGAAGGTCCATTGCCACAAACACGTTTCGTTTTGCGCAAAGCACTTGAGAAGAATCTGCCCGTTATTTTGTTGATTAACAAAGTTGACCGTCCCGATTCACGTATCGCTGAAGTTGTTGACGAGGCATACGAACTATTCCTTGACCTTGGAGCGAATGAAGAACAAATCGAATTCCCAGTTGTATACGCGTCCGCTAAAGCAGGCCGCGCGTCACTAACTCGTCCAGCAGATGGCGGAATGCCAGAAGAAACAAACCTTGATGTTTTATTCGACACGATCTTCTCGGCAATTCCAGCACCTGAATATCACGAAGGTGCACCACTGCAAGCACACGTTACAAACCTCGACTCTTCACCATTTCTTGGTCGCTTGGCACTATGCCGCGTCCGCGAAGGTGTTATCAAAAAGGGACAATCTGTTACTTGGATTAAGACAGATGGCACAACAGAGCGCGTAAAGATTTCAGAGTTACTAATTACTGAAGCGCTAGAGCGCGTACCAACCCTTGAAGCCCATCCTGGCGACATCATCGCCGTTGCTGGTATCGAGACAATTACCTTGGGCGAGACGCTGGCTGATAATGAAAATCCACATGCGCTGCCTTTGATCATCGTTGATGAACCGTCTATTTCAATGACCATCGGTATCAATACCTCACCTCTAGCGGGCAAGAGCGGCAAGCTGCTTACTGCGCGCCAAGTTAAGGGCCGTCTTGATGCCGAGCTAGTCGGTAACGTTTCATTGCGTGTTCTAAATACTGAGCGTCCTGATACCTGGGAAGTTCAAGGTCGCGGCGAACTTCAGCTAGCGGTTCTAGTTGAAATCATGAAGCGCGAAGGTTTCGAACTAACAGTTGGTAAGCCACAGGTAGTTATTAAGAAGATTGATGGCAAGGTTCACGAACCGATGGAGCGTTTAACAATTGATGCACCAGAAGATTACTTAGGTGTTCTTACTCAGTTGATGGCACTTCGTAAGGGTCGCATGGAGCAAATGGTCAACCATGGCACCGGTTGGATACGACTTGATTACAAAGTCCCATCACGTGGCTTGATCGGTTTCCGTACTGAGTTCCTAACTGAAACTCGCGGAACTGGTTTGCTCCACCACGTATTTGATGGTTACGAGCCTTGGTTCGGAGATATTCGCACTCGTGCAACTGGTTCCTTGGTTTCAGATCGCATGGGCACCGTTACATCGTATGCACTTTACGGAACTCAAGATCGCGGAACTATTTTCGTTGAACCAGGCGATGAAGTTTACGAAGGCATGGTTATCGGCGAGAACTCACGTAACGATGACATGGACGTTAACTGTGTTCGCGAAAAGAAACTTACCAACATGCGTGCTTCAGGTACCGATGAATCAGAGCGTTTGATTCCACCAAAGAAGCTAAACATGGAAGGTGCTCTTGAATTCTGTCGCGAAGACGAATGCGTTGAAGTTACTCCGGCAGTTGTTCGTATCCGCAAAGTAGTTCTCGATCAAGCAGAACGTGGTCGTATGACTTCACGTCAGAAAAAGGCTAATTTAAACGTTTAAGTTTTAATGCGCCAAAACCCTTGATTTATAAGGGCGACACGCCGCCAGAGCCCCCTTCACTGGGGGCTTTGTCAGTGGTGCCCGCTTTACTCATCACATCGCAACCACTTAACAAGAGTTAAGAACTGCGTAACAACTAATGAGTAAAGGTGGGCCTTAAATGAATCTAAAAGAGCTAGCGCTTCAGTTATCTGCAATCACTGTTATTGCAAATGCTGCCAAGGAAACTAAAGATCGTCTGCGTCGTGAATTTGCCGATGCCCTCGATGCCGTTGGAGCTGATTCAGTTAAAGCTAATCTTGATGGCGAAGAGATCGCTAAAGTCTCATTAGTTACCCCGAAAGCATCTCCGGAAGTAATCAATGAGCATGCTTTCACTGAGTGGGTGCGCGCCAATTACGAGACTGAGATTGTTCAATCCGTCCGCGAATCTTTCCGCAAGAAAATTCTCGATGATCTTAAGAACGTAAATGGCGACGCAATCCATCTCGAAACCGGCGAGGTTTTAGATTTCATTGCCTTTAATTCACGCGATTCATATATCTCAACACGCTTTACTGAAACTGGTCGTGAGCTAATCACCGATGCTTTCCGCGCCGGCACGCTAAACCCTGGCGAAGTAATTGCTAACGAACTAATCGCGGCGGCTTAAACCATGAGCTACTTCAATATTGATCTATACGAGCCAGTTGAAAATCGTATTCAAGCTTTCTGGAAGAAATTTCCAGACGGTCGCATCATTACTGATCTACAACGCACCGAACGTACTGATGGCCGCGTTGAATGGGTTTGTCGCACAGAGGCATTTACCAATCGCGAAGATGGCCGCCCACAAGCAACTGGTTTTGCTACCGAGATCGAAGGCAGTAGCGTCATTAACCGCGCTAATGCCAGCGAGAACTGCGAAACTTCAAGTATTGGTCGTTGCCTAGCTAACTTGGGCTTTGCCGCGAAAGGTAAGCGCCCAAGCCGCGAAGAGATGGAGAAAGTAGCGCGGGCTAATCAAAATAACCGCAATAAAGCGCCTAAGCGCAATCTGGCTGAAGGAGATCTAGAGCGATTACTTGAAGGTTTATCTGCTTGCAACTCTCTAGCTGATCTAAATGCTTGGTCCGGAAAAGCGGCAACTTTTGCAATTCCTGATGAGAAGCGCCTGGAACTATTTTCTATCTTTAAAGTTCAGCGCGAAACGTTGACTCATAGCCAGAGCAAGATTGCTGAAGTTGCCTAATTAATTTCGATTGTTAGCGGCAAGTGATCGCTGATGCCTGATGTAGTAGTTGGAATTTGAACTACATCTTTAAGCGCAACACCTTTGCTCAAAATGTAATCAAACTGAATCTTTGGTTTCCAACTTGGGTAAGTATTCTGCGCATATAGCGATTGCCATTTTGACCCAATTGCCGGAATCGCGCTGGGTAAATTAAAATCGCCCATCAGTAATACCTTCTCACCAAAAGTATCAGCCCACTTCTTTAACTTGGCCAACTGAATTAGATTCATGCCGGGCACAAAAGATAAGTGGGTATTAATTACCGTCCAACCATTTTCTAACTGAGCAGCGAGAGCTACCCGAGGTTCATCTTTAATATAAATCGCTTTTGCTTTTCCAGTTTCAGTATCTGGAATTAGAAGTGGTGCGCCAATAAACGAGCGGCCAAGATCTAATCGATGCCACTTTAAAACTTTAATCTTGGAAACAATGCCGATGCCATAAGAACCAGATTCAACTTCGGCATCACTTGCTTGATTACTAATGATTTTCGCACCGGCGTTGCGCCACTTACCTTCAGGAGATCCAATAATTCCCGGCGCAAATGCCCAATCACTGGCACCCATTGCTAGCGCGATATTTGCGCATTGATTGGCATGGTTTGTTCTGGCCAAATTATGGTCAACTTCTTGAATTGCCAGTACTTCGGTTTGCAGAGCCGCAGCCGCGGCTGCCAAACCGCTGCAATCATCGCCCGATTTCGGCGGAATCGTCATCCCGTGGAGCAGATTCCATGAGGTTACCTTCATGCGTGAAGGCTAGTAGCGTTGCCTCTTATGAGCGCGATTAACCAAGAGCCGAGTCTGATTGACCGCGCCAGTGAGCTGCGGACTGACCCGGCGACGCTGGCTCTACTGCTTAAGCGCGGCAAAGTTCTATCGGTTGGTGGTGGAAAAGTTAGCGCCGATCTAGCAAGTGCCAAATTACTTTATCCAAATGTGCAAAGCGATGAGAACTATTTCCTTGGTATCGATAGAGCAACTGATACGCCATATTTTGCAAGCCATGTTGCTGAATCAGAAGATTTACTTTCATTGCGCGAAATTGGGGCAGCCCTTTCACCACTTGAAATTGGTTTAGCTCTGCATGCGGTAGCACTTTCTAATTGGCATACCTCACATCCACGTTGTTCAAAGTGTGGTGCTGCCACAACCAGTTCACTTGGTGGAGCAGTTCGAGTTTGCGATCAGTGCGAAGCACAACATCACCCCCGCACAGATAGCGCAGTAATTGTTTTAGTGCGTGATGCCGATGATCGCATCTTGCTTGGTCGCCAAGCAGTTTGGCCAGTAGGACGCTTCTCAACATTTGCCGGATTTCTAGAACCTGGCGAAACTTTTGAGCAATGTGTATCGCGCGAAGTATTTGAAGAAAGTGGCGTTAGCGTTTCTAAAATTAATTATTTAGGTTCACAGCCTTGGCCATTTCCAGCTAGTATCATGATTTCATTTGAAGCAGTAATCGACGATCCATCAGCTGCCCGCCCTGATGGTGAAGAAATTGTTGAAGTGCGTTGGTATTCACGTGCTCAGTTAAGAGCGGCAATGGAAGATGGTTCACTTTTGTTGCCACCGATCATTAGCGTTGCGCGCAAAATGATTGAACGTTGGTTTGGCGCAGAGCATGGTGAATTCACTGGTCAGAGTTTGACCGGCGGCGAGAGCTGGCGATGACCGAAGAGCCTCTGGTAAATGTTCGCGCCGAAGAAATTTTGGCTGCCCTCGATGATGAACAACGCGCTGTGGCCCTGGCAACGCGTGGGCCAGTTTGTGTAATTGCAGGAGCGGGCACCGGTAAAACTCGGGCAATTACCCACCGCATTGCTTATGCCAGTGCGATCGGGGCAATGGATCCCACCAAGATTTTGGCGATTACTTTCACCGCTCGCGCAGCGGGTGAAATGCGCACGCGTTTGCGCGGTTTAGGCGTACCAACGGTGGCTGCCCGCACGATTCACGCAGCAGCGCTCAAGCAGCTACTCTTCTTTTGGCCGAGCGTATTTGGCGGTCGCACGCCTGATTTATTGACTTCAAAGACCGGTTTTCTTGGCGAGGCAATCAATCGAGCCGGGCTGCAGGGCACGATCAATATCAATTCACGTGACACCTTGCGCGATATTGCCAATGAGATCGAGTGGGCGAAAGTTTCGCAGATTGGCCCAACTGATTACTTAACCGAACTCGATAACCGCGCAGCTAAACCACGAGTTAATGCCGAACAAGTTGCTCAGGTTTATACCGCTTATGAAAGTATCAAGCGACAAGAGCTAGCAATGGATTTCGAAGATGTTTTATTGCTAACAACTGCAATGCTGGAAGAAGAACGCGAAGTGCGCGAGCGAGTGCAAGATCAATATCGTTATTTCACAGTTGATGAGTATCAGGATATTTCACCGCTTCAGCAACGTTTGATTAATGCTTGGTTGGGCAATCGCCAAGAGATCTGTGTTGTGGGCGACCCAGCACAAACTATTTATTCCTTCGCTGGCGCAACTTCATCTTTCTTAACAACTTTTACTTCACGTTTTCCAGATGCCGAAGTTATTCGCTTAACATCTGGCTATCGCTCAACTCCTGAAATTACTTTTGCGGCGAATTCACTTTTGCGTAGCGCGACTATGGGGCAAGAGTTAAATGCGCAGAATGATCACGGTGATAAACCTGAAGTACTTGCATATAGTGATGAGTCATCAGAAATTGCTGGCATTGTTGCCGATATGACCAATTTGTTAAAAGCTGGAGTTCCGCCACAAGAGATCGCAGTTCTTGCTCGCACTAATGCGCAATTGAATTCGTTAGAGCGCGCGATGAATGGTGCGAAGTTGCCATATCAAGTGCGCAGTACTGAACGTTTCTTTGATCGCCCTGATGTAAAAGAATTCTTGAAGGGTGTGCGCACCGCGTCCGTTATTCCGACTGAAGGAATAAATTGGTTAGATGAACTGCGCACTTTGGCGCAACCATTCTTAACTGGCCAAAGCATCGACGGTATTGCTGGGTTATTACATTTAGCTCGCGAACTTGATGAAGATACAAACTTCACGCCAAAAACGCTGCGTAGTTATTTACGCGAAGTTGAAGATCGCGTGCAGCAGAACAATCCGCCGACAATGCCGGTCATTACGTTGGCTACTTTGCACGCTGCTAAAGGCCTCGAATGGGAGCGCGTTTTCTTAATGGGCGCCAATGTGGGCCTACTTCCACTGGAAACTAATGGTTTTACGCTCGATGCCCGCATGATTGAAGAAGAACGCCGCTTGTTCTATGTGGGCATGACTCGAGCAAAGCGCGAATTACGCATTAGTTATCGCGGAAAACCATCGCCTTTCTTAGGACAAGCAGGGTTACTGACCAGTTAGTGATACGCGCAATTAATTAATTTGCGTCATTGATTACCGATGCTTTACTCTTGCCCTTATGCAAAGAACTGCACATCTACACACAGCACACGCAATGCGTGAGGCTGTTATGGGTGCTGCAATGAAACCCGTATCAGCTAAGCGCGCGACATCTAATTGGCCTACTGCAACCACATTTGCAGCTTATGCCAATTTTTATGCCGGATCCGGGTCTGCTGGAGGTTCATTCGA
>CAMCXZ010000045.1 GCA_945883725.1 Bifidobacterium breve
GAGATCCACCCAGAATATAAAGAGACCCAAGTAACTTGTGGTTGCGGCGAGAAGTTTGTTACTCGCTCAACAGTTGCCAGCGGTTCAATCTATGTTGAAGTTTGTTCAGTTTGCCACCCGTTCTACACCGGCAAGCAGCGCATTCTCGACACTGGTGGTCGCGTTGCTAAGTTCGAAGAGCGTTTCGGAAAGAAGAAGTAGCTTTCTAAATAGACCGCATCGCAACCTGTCATGGGTTGCGGGGCGGTCTTTTTATTTTCTTTTCCAACAATAATTTTCGATATTACGCAGAAAGGCAGGTAACCAAATGGCTAATGATCGTTTTGCATCTGCTGATGAATTAGTAAAAGAGTATGCCGAGCTTGAAGCAAAGATGGCAGACCCAACAATTCACGAAGATGCCAACAATGCTCGCAAACTTGGTCGTCGCTATGCCCAACTTGGTCCAGTGGTTTCGGGCTATCGCGTTTGGCGCGCAGCTGAAGATGATCTTGCTGCTGGTCGCGAGATGGCAGCTGAAGATGCTGATTTCGCTGCTGAAATTCCAGCGTTAGAAGAAGCCGCTCTTATTGCTGGGGATAAATTAGAAGAGTTGTTATTGCCGCGAGATCCCAATGATGATCGCGATGTAATTCTGGAAGTAAAAGCTGGCGCCGGTGGCGATGAATCTGCGTTGTTCGCAGGTGACTTACTGCGTATGTATATGCGTTACGCCGAAAAACGTAATTGGAAAGTCGAAGTTATTGATGCCACTGAAAGCGAAATGGGTGGCTACAAAGATATTTCAGTAGGCGTTAAATCAAAGGGCACCGCAGCCCCTGGTGAATCACCATATGCGCGCTTAAAGTTTGAGGGCGGCGTTCACCGCGTGCAACGTGTGCCAGAGACTGAATCTCAGGGCCGAATTCACACATCTGCAGCAGGCGTATTGATCTTGCCTGAAGCCGAAGAAATCGATGTCGAGTTAAATATGAATGATGTGCGCGTAGATGTTTATCGCTCATCTGGCCCTGGCGGTCAATCAGTTAACACCACTGACTCAGCAGTTCGCTTAACTCACGTTCCAACCGGCATTGTGGTTTCGTGCCAGAACGAGAAAAGCCAGTTACAGAATAAAGAATCTGCTTTACGTATTTTGCGTGCTCGTTTGTTGGTTGATGCGCAAGAGAAAGCTGATGCAATTGCTTCAGCTGAACGTAAGAGTCAGGTGCGCACAGTAGATCGTTCTGAGCGCATTCGTACCTATAACTACCCAGAAAATCGCTTGAGCGATCATCGCGTTAATTACAAGTCAAATAATTTAGATGCTGTATTAAATGGCGAACTCGATGATGTTATTCAAGCTTTGCTTGATGCTGACAAAGCTGCCAAATTAGCCTCAACTGAGAAGTAAGTTTTAGGAAAACAAATGCAGATCAAGGCGCTGATTAGTGAGGGCAAGGCGCAGATTGAAACTGCTGGTTACTCAAGCGTTGATGCCGAAATTCTGTTGGCACACCTTCTTGGTTTAACTCGCATGGAATTACATAATCCGATTGCACTTGAACGCGCATTGGCAGAAGTTACTGATGAAAGCGCGATAGTTGATGGCTATGCCGAATTAGTTAAGCGTCGCTGTAACCACGAACCAGTGCAGTATTTAACGGGTACTGCCGGTTTTCGAAACTTAGATTTAGTGGTTGGCCCAGGTGTTTTGGTTCCTCGCCCAGAAACCGAAGGGCTAGTTGAAGAAGTTTTAAAACATATTGCTAATTTGCCTGGCCCAGTTTCAGTTATTGATTTAGGTGCCGGCTCTGGCGCTATGGCAATTTCGATCGCAACAGAGGCACCAAACACCCATGTAATAGCGGTTGAAAAGAGTGCAGCTGCCATCGAGTGGCTCAAGCAAAACGTGGCTTTCTACGATGAAAGTATTCGAATTGTTCAAGGTGATGTTTCAGATGTTCTAGATGGCGTTAAGTGCGATGTAGTTGTGGCAAATCCGCCGTATGTGCCAGATTCACAACCGCTGCCAAAAGATGTAGCCAACTTCGAACCAGCAATTGCGCTATTTGGGGGCCCTGACGGGTTAGAACTTCCAAAGCGATTCATTGATGCAGCAGCTCGGTTGCTAAAGACTGGGGGATTGCTCGCAATTGAACATACCGAAACCCAAGGCGCAGCAATTGCTAAATTACTAAACACAGACTTTAATCAGATTGCACTTCATCAAGATTTAACTGGGCGACCACGATGGACCAGTGCTATTCGAGGTAATCAATGAGCGAAATAATCAGTTTAACTTCTGAAGAATTTGCTGCACAGGTTGCACTTGCTGCAAAAGCTATTCGCGATGGTTATGTAATTGTGGTTCCGCTAGAACATAGTTACGTATATCTGTGCGATGCCTTTAGCCATGATGCAGTTCGCACGATGCATGTAATGCGCGGTGACGCGCTAGGTGTTGCAGCGCAAGTCCTAATTTCAGATGCGGCCCGAGCAGTCGGAATTATTCGTGACTCGAGTGCAGAACTGCAAAAGTTAACTGATGCATTCTGGCCAGGTTTGTTATCAATAACTGCCAAGCCACAGTTAGCGCTTAATTGGGATCTAGGCGATGATCGCAATTTAGATCGTATAAATGTGCGGGTGCCTGCTGCTGAATTTGCTAGGGCAATAACGGCTGAAATTGGCCCACTAGCAACAGCGAGTGCAACACGTGCCGGACAGCCCGCAATAAATAGCATTGATGACATCTCAATTGATGGAACTCATTTGGCGTTGATTTTTGATGCTGGCTTACTTGCTAAAGGGCTACCAACGACAATCGTGGAAACCACGGAAAGTGGGCTCAAAGTAGGGCGAATTGGGGCGATCTCACAGGCCCAGTTGGCCGAAGTCACGCCCCATATCTCGCTCATAGGTAACTAGTCCTAATAAGATTGCGTAATGAGCGACGATACTTTCTACGGCCCAGATTTCGAGCTACTTTCAAAGCAAGATCCAGATATTGCTGGAGTTGTTTTATCTGAGCTAAAGCGTCAACAACAGAGTCTGCAATTAATTGCGAGCGAAAACTTCACTTCCCGCGCAGTTTTGGCAACACTTGGGTCAACTCTTTCAAATAAATATGCCGAAGGTTATCCAGGCAAGCGTTACTACGGTGGTTGCGAAGAAGTTGATAAGGCCGAAATCATTGCCATCGATCGCGCTAAAGAACTTTTCGGCGCTGACCATGCAAACGTGCAACCACATTCAGGAGCCAGTGCCAACATTGCGGTCTACCAAGCATTTACTAAACCTGGCGACACCGTTCTTGCAATGTCATTACCTCACGGTGGTCACTTAACTCATGGTTCGAAAGTTAATTTCTCAGGTAAGTGGTTTAACGTGGTTTCATACGGAGTTCGCGAAGATAATGAGCTTATTGATTACGATCAATTGCGCGATCTGGCGATAGCTAATAAACCAAAAATGATTTGTAGCGGTGCAACCGCATATCCAAGTTTGATTGACTTCGAAAAAGTTCGCCAGATCTGTGATGAAGTTGGCGCAATCATGTGGGTTGATGCAGCCCACTTCATTGGTCTAGTTGCCGGAAAAGCGATTCCATCCCCCGTGCCATATGCAGATGTGGTTTCATTTACAACTCATAAAGTTTTGCGTGGCCCACGCGGTGGCATGATTTTGACTAAGGCCGAGCATGCAGCCGCTATCGACAAGGCAGTTTTCCCAGGCATGCAAGGTGGCCCAATCATGTCGGCAGTTGCTGGCAAAGCTGTGGCACTTAAAGAATGTGCTCAACCGGCTTATCAAAAGTATGCGAAAGACGTTATTACCAACGCTAAAGCCCTTGCTGCTGGCCTAGAAGCCGAAGGGATGCGCGCAGTTTCAGGCGGCACCGAAACTCACTTAGCGCTAATCGACATTCGTAGCACCGGCGTTAACGGCAAAGTAGCTGACGAGCGTTGCGGACTTGCAGGCATTAGCTTGAATAAGAATTCAATTCCTTATGACCCAGAAGCGCCTTCAGTAACAAGTGGTATTCGAGTTGGTTCGCCAGCAACTACTACCCAAGGTATGGGCGTTAATGAGATGAAAACTATTGCTAACTTAATTGCTCGCGCAGTTAAAAATGAAGACGAAAGTAAATTTGCTGGCATCAAGGCTGAGGTTCATGCCCTGACTGCGCAATTCCCAATCTACCAAGCGTAAGCGGCACGATTCTAAATGCGTGAATATCTAGTAACTCTGCTGATCGCAGCAGCGCTCTGCTATTTAATTACGCCACTTGTTCGGAAATACGCCATTAAATATGGCGCAGTTGCTCAAGTCAGAACCCGCGATGCTCACACCACACCAACAGCTCGTTGGGGCGGGGTAGCGATGTGGCTAGCCATGACCTTTACTTTCTTAATCGTCAATCACTTCTCATTGGTTGGAAAATCATTTGGCCGTGAAGCCCAAGGAATTTTCTTAGCAGCCACATTTATAGTTTTACTTGGAATGGCAGATGATCGTTTTGAGCTTGATTCTCTAACAAAGTTAGCCGGGCAAGCACTTGCTGCTGGAATTTTATTGCTCTACGGAATTCAAGTTCTCTGGATTCCAGCAAGTGAAGTAATTACTTTGCCCGCAAGTGTCGGGCAGTTCTTAACGGTTTTGATTGTGCTGGTGACGATAAATGCCGTGAACTTTATAGATGGGTTAGATGGGCTAGCTGCTGGAATTGTTGCCGTATCGGCTGCTGCATTCTTTGCCTTTTCTTACTTATTAGCAGTTGTTTACGGCTTTTCGCGCGCTGGCGCACCGTCGCTCATGACCGCTGTGATTATCGGAGTTTGTATTGGTTTCTTGCCACATAACTGGCACCCAGCTCGAATCTTCATGGGCGATTCTGGTTCGATGTTGCTCGGTTTAGTTTTAGCCGCATCTGCAGTTACCTTAACCGGCCAGATTGATCCGAATGCTATAACTGAGGCGAAACTTGGGCCAACGCTGCTACCGCTATTTCTACCTTTTGCAGTTTTAGCAATTCCGCTTTCAGATTTAGTTCTAGCTGTTATTCGTCGGTTAGCAAAAGGAAAGTCACCATTTTCACCAGATAAAGAACATCTACATCATCGTTTAATGAGTGCTGGCAAGACGCAGCAGCGCACTGCGGTAATTATGTATTTAGCAACAGCCACAATCGCATTTCCAGTTACAATCGCAGCTTTCCAACCAATCTGGGTTGCAGCTCTTTCGGCAATAGTTTTATTGATAATAACAATTTCGGTGTATCGATTAAAAATTGAGAAGGTGGCAAAAGTTAATGGCTAAGAATGATCCAGAGAGTCAGTTACTACGCGGAGCATTGATTCCATCATTTGCAGTTGGTGTGGTTGCAATCGCAATTGCTACTTTCGCACAAGGCAAAGCTGGTTTATTTGGCGCGCTACTTGCTCAGTTCATTGTTGTAATCTTCTTTGCAGTTCATCTCTTTGTCTCTCGACTTTCGACCAAGCTAGATCCATTAAGCACATTCGCGCTTGCTCTCTTTTCTTACTTTGCCAAACTGCTCCTGCTTACTGGATTCCTAATTGCCTTAACTCGACTAACTTCGCGAGATTCGATTGATCGAGCGAGTTTTGGAATAACTGCAATTGCGCTGACTTTTGCCTGGCTAGGCGGGGAGATTGCTAGTTACCTAAAATTGCGGTTGCATTTACCCCTGCCCCCTAAACCAGGCGACAAATAAGTAAGGAGCTCGAAATGGCTATGAAAGATGAAGGCAACGCCCTCTGGTCGATCTTTGGCTATCTCCTTTCCGGCATGCTCTTTTGGGGCGGGGTTGGATACGGGCTCGATAAGTGGCTCAACCAGGGCTATTTCCTATTAATCGGCCTGCTGCTCGGAATTGGCGCTGCGATCTACCTAGTTTGGCTCCGATTCGGCCGAGAATAAGCCTTAAAAAACTCTCAGCCTCTAGTTACCCAATCCACAGAGTTTGGATTTCACACAGGTGCCTCCGAAGCCATAAGGTTGCCCCGTCTTAGTTGGTATATGGATTAAAAAGGGGTGTGCGTGCGCTCGCTATTTAGACTTAGCGGAGAAGGCGAAGGATTCGTCCCGCCAAGCAGCAACGACTTTGAATTGCCACCCGTTTTTGGCGATAACGCATTTACCACTAAACCAATTCTGCTAGTTTTCTTATCAGTAATTTTAGTTTCAGTCTTCTTCTTACTTTCATCACGAAAAGCAGCAGTTGTGCCTTCCAAACTGCAATTCGCGGGCGAATCAATCTATAGCTTTGTGCGCAATGACCTAGGCCGCGACATTATCGGCCACGAATTCATGCGCTTTGTGCCTTACTTATTCACACTATTTACTTTCGTCCTAACTAATAACATCTTCGGAATTGTGCCGTTCTTGCAGTTCCCAACCATGTCACGCGTGAGCTTTCCATATGTCTTGGCCGTATTTACTTTCGTAGTTTTCCACTATGTCGGAATTCGCAAGCAGGGCATTGTTAAGTATCTAAAAGAGATCATGTTCATGCCTGGTGTGCCAAAGCCAGTTTATATTTTGCTAACTCCAATTGAATTAGCAACCTTCTTCTTAGTTCGTCCGCTAACACTCTCACTTCGTTTATTCGCGAATATGTTTGCTGGCCACTTACTACTTCTAGTTTTCATCTTGGGTGGAGAACATCTATTCCAAGGTGTGCTCGGTTTGAAGTTGATCAGTCCATTTGCTTTCGCATTTGGTATCGGTCTTACTTTCTTCGAGT
>CAMCXZ010000046.1 GCA_945883725.1 Bifidobacterium breve
CGATTTCTTTCTTTACTTCTGGTGTTAGTGCCATTTAATGACTCTCCTTATTAGTTACCGCCACGATGGCTTCCGGTTTGATACACGGAAGCTCTACTTCTCGTTGGACAGGGCAAAGGTTACCAGCGTGAGCGTGAGGGGCGAAATCGGGAGATCACTGCCCATTCAAGGCGCTTAGCGCTGGTAAAACTCTGCCATCGCTATCGATAAGGGCCGAATTGGCCATTCCACCATTCCAGGTGATTGATCCGCTAGCACTGAGCACCTTCATGGCCATTGGTTCCCACCACCACAGACCAAGGCCTCGATTTGCAGGCTGCTGACGCAAAAGCTTTTCTAGACTCAGGACAAACTTTTTCTGGCCATCTTTCGTCAATGGATGAGCGGCCAAAGGTGCCTTACTCGTATCGATTACATCGTTTCCGAATCTTTTTGAGGTCCATGGATATGCAGTTTCTGCAATGACTACAGGTTTTTTGAATGTAGATGTAACTACATTCAATGTCTTACTCAATTGAACGAGAGAGCCGCTCCACTGCGTGTAATAACTCAACCCAAGTACGTCGTAATTATCTAACCCAAATCTTTGTGCATTATTGAGCCACCATTGAACTCTTTGAGAATCACCGCCACATTCAAGGTGCACAAGTATCAGAGCATTGGGTAAAAGTTCTCGTATCGCTAATGCACCCGCATTTTGTAACCGAACAAAGTTCTGCCACTGGCTGGCATCGTCCGAAGATATTTTTCCAAGCGGCCACAAAAAGCCACCTGCAACTTCATTTCCCACCTGGACCCAAGCTGGAGTAACACCAGAGTTAACAAACTCTTGCAGAGTCTCTCGCGTATATTTGTAAACTTCATTTTCTAACGTATCTATGTCATTTGACCAAAGGGCAGGCATAGTTTGGTTTGCTGGGTCGGCCCAAGTATCTGAAAAATGTAGATCTATGCATATTTCTATTTTGTGAGTTTTCAATCTCTTAGCTAAGCCAATCGCTCTTTTTAAGGAGCCATTTTCTGTTTGTGGATTTACAAATATGCGTATTCGACCTACTTTCACTCCAGATAGTTTCAATAACGCAATTGCATCGATTCGACGACCTTTGGCATCGAAGAATTTACCGCCAGCAGCTTCAATTTCTGGCAACCAAGAAATATCAGCGCCATTACTTAAAGCTCTAGGTTTGCTGGCATGTAGTTCTGGAACTGAAGTAAGAGTAGATAGAGCGACACCTGTTCCAAACAAGAAGTGGCGGCGAGAAAGCTTCACTCCCCCAGTAAACAGGAGATTTGGACTAGAGGTCTGTCAGCCTGCGGGCTTCGGCGCAATCCTTTGCCATTTGTTCAAGCAATGGCGCTAAGCCATCAAATTTCAAAGTCTCTCGAAGTCTCCAGCCAAATTCGATAGTCGCAGACTTTGTATACAAATCAAGATCCACTTGATCCAGTGCATACGCCTCGACCTGTCGTCCACGAACGCCTTCAAAAGTTGGATTGGTTCCGATTGAAATCGCAGCTGGCCAACGATCAATTCCAACTGTTAACCATCCGGCATAAATACCATCGGCTGGGATAGTTTGGCCATCAATATTTCCCAAGTTTGCAGTGGGATATCCGATCTCGCGACCGCGTGCTTCGCCATGAACTACTACGCCATCTAAGCGATGAGGTCTAGATAAAAGCAGGCGAGCAGTTTCAACATCGCCCTTATTGATTGCAGCTCGAATTCGTGTGGAAGAAACTGGTTCAGATTCATCACAATGTATTTCCAGAACATGCACGTTAAATTCCGCGTGAGCTTTTAGGGCTTCGATATTTCCAGCGGCTTTATGGCCATAAGTAAAGTTCTCGCCCACAATTACATCGCCAGCTTCTAATTGTTTAATTAAAATTTGGTTTACAAAATCTTCTGGTGACATAGCTGCAAATTTCTCATCAAACTTCATAACTGCTACTTGATCTGCCCCATGAATCTTTAGTAAAACAACGCGATCAGCCAAGGTAGTTAGAAGTGTGGGCGCGCGATCTGGCGCAAAAACAGTTGTTGGATGTGGATCAAAAGTTAAGGCAATAATCTTGCGGCCATCGGCGATTTCTTTGGCGCGATCGAGAATGCTTTGGTGGCCCTTATGAACGCCATCAAAGACTCCGATTACGACTACATTGCTCATTGCGCGAATTATGGCACTTCAGTTAACGGCAGCAAAAACTGCAATCGGAAGTGCCTTGCCCTCCTTATTCTGTAACAGGGCTAAAACTTCATCAGCCGCTGAAATAGCCGCGGTGATCTCATCACTGCTATTAGCTACAAGTGCTCGGCCAAAGGAAAGCTCGGTTGCCTCATCTGCGCTAACTGTACGAACCGCAAATGTTGCGCGTGCTACATCGGCCATAGATAGCGGCGTGAAATCTTGAGCCTTTAAGGCGGCAATTGAAACTGTGCGATCTAGACCAAAGCCAGCAACGCGGGTGCGACGCAACTTGTTTAGGTGTCCCCCAACGCCAAGGGCTGCGCCACAATCACGCGCAATTGCACGAATGAATGTGCCGGCCGAACAAGTCACATCAATATCTACTTCAATGCGGTTATCGACGCGGCGAATTTCTAGAATTTCTAATTTGGAAATAGTTACTTCACGGGCTGGTAACTCAAATACTTCGCCAGCACGTACTCGGGCGTGGGCTCGTTCGCCATCAATTTTAACAGCAGAAACTGAACTTGGTCGTTGTGCGATAGTGCCGCGCATCTTTGCTAATTCACTTTCAATTGCGGCATCGGTTACCGCTGAAACATCAGCAGTTGAAGTAACTTCGCCTTCGTGATCATCGGTAATAGTTGCTGCACCCAGAACCACAGTCGCCAGGTATGACTTATCGCCATTAGTTACATATTGAAGTAACCGAGTGCCGTTACCGAAACCTAAAACCAGTACCCCAGTTGCCATCGGATCAAGAGTTCCGGCATGACCTACTTTGCGAGTATTAAGTGCGCGTCTGCCCATGGCCACAACATCGTGGCTCGTCATAGCCGGATCTTTATCGACTACTAAAAATCCGTGCGCAATCACAACTCTTCTGCTTCAAATTTAGGTTTATCAGGAATAATTTTTGGTTGCTTGTATGCATCTTCGCCAGCTGCATAAGTTGCTTGTGCTCGCAGCACAGCTACTTGGGCATCTTGCGCACGGACTTTATCGAGTAGTGAATCCATTTCGAGTGCGCTTTCAGGCAAGCTATCTAAGTGAAACTCTAGGCTCGGCGTAATACGAGTCTGCAGTTCATGCCCAACAGCTGAGCGAATCATTCCTTTGGCACTCTCTAATGCAGCAGCAGTTGATGCACGTTGATCTTCATCGCCAAGAACAGTGTAGAAAACTGAAGCGCTTTGCAGATCGCCAGTAACCCGCGCATCAGTGATTGTGACGAAACCCAACCGAGGATCTTTAACCTTGGATTCAAGTAACTGTGCCACAACCACTTTGATGCGATCGGCTACTTTTTGACTGCGATGTGATTGGCCCATAGTTACGCGCGCTTCTTCTCGCGCATCTCGAAGACCTGAATCATGTCGCCAACTGCAATTTCCTTCATATTGCCAAGTCCGATACCGCACTCGAAGCCTTCCTTAACTTCGGTTGCATCGTCCTTAAAGCGCTTCAAGGAATCAATAGTTAGATCATCGACTAGAACTTCACCGTCGCGCAAAATACGTGCCTTTGCATTACGACGGATTGAGCCATCCTTAACAATTGAACCAGCGATATTTCCAGCCTTAGAAGACTTGAAGATTTCGCGAACTTCAGCGTTACCAAGAATGATCTCTTCGTACTCTGGCTTTAACAAGCCCTTGAGTGAAAGTTCGATCTCTTCAATTGCGTTATAGATAACTGAGTAGAAGCGCACTTCGACGCCTTCTTGATCAGCAAAGATTGCAGTTTGTGGTTCTGGCTTAACGTTAAAGCCAATAACCACAGCTGTTGATGCTGATGCCAATGTGATGTCGCTCTTGGTGATTGCGCCAACGCCACGGTGAATAACGCGTAGATCAACTTCGGCTCCGACATCTAGTTGCATAAGTGCATCTTCGAGGGCTTCAACCGAACCACTAACGTCACCCTTAAGAATGAGGTTAAGTGTTGAGATCTTGGATTGCTCCATGAAGTCTTCAAGTGAGACTTTCTTGCGAGCCTTAGCAAGTTGCGCATTACGTTCAGCTGCTTGACGCTTTTCAGCAATCTGGCGAGCTGTGCGGTCTTCGTCAGCAACTAAGAAAGTATCTCCGGCACTTGGCACAGAAGTGAAACCAAGAACCTGTACTGGACGTGATGGACCAGCTTCAGTTACTGCGTTTCCATCTTCATCAAGCATCGCACGAACGCGACCGAATGAACCACCGGCAACAATTGCATCGCCGATCTTCAAAGTTCCGCGTTGGATTAATACTGTGGCAACTGGGCCGCGACCACGATCGAGGTGCGCTTCAATCGCAACACCGCGAGCATCATCTTTGGCTACTGCGCGCAAATCAATTGCGGCATCAGCTGTGAGCAAAATAGATTCGATAAGTTGATCGATTCCTAGCCCACCCTTAGCTGAAACATCTACGAATATGGTGTCTCCGCCGTATTCTTCAGCGATCAAGTTGTACTCAGTTAACTGCTGGCGGACCTTATCTGGGTTTGCGCCTTCTTTATCAATCTTGTTAACGGCAACCACGATTGGCACATCAGCTGCTTGAGCGTGGTTTAACGCTTCAATTGTCTGCGGCATGATGCCGTCATCGGCAGCAACTACTAGAACTGCAATGTCAGTTACCTTCGCACCACGAGCACGCATAGCGGTGAACGCTTCGTGACCTGGTGTGTCAATGAAAGTAATTGCGCGATTAATACCATCATGATCATGGTGAATTTGGTATGCGCCAATGTGCTGTGTAATGCCGCCGGCCTCAGTCTTTAGAACTTCAGACTTGCGAATCGCATCTAGCAAACTGGTCTTACCGTGATCAACGTGGCCCATAACAGTTACTACTGGCGGACGAGCCACAAGAAGGTCCGCATCAAGATCGGCAAGTTCTGCACCTAAATCAATATCGAAACCTTGAAGCAATTCGCGATCTTCATCTTCGGGGCTAACAATTTGAATGTCATATCCAAGTTGTGCGCCAAGAATTTCGAAAGTGTCAGCATCAACAGATTGAGTTGCAGTAACCATTTCACCTAAGTGGAATAGCGCTGCTACTAACGCTGCTGGATCTGCCCCAATTTTGTCGGCAAAGTCAGCTAGTGATGCACCGCGACGCATACGCACCGCAGTAGAACCATCACCGTGCGGAACAACAGCGCCGCCAAGTTTTGGTGCTTGCATATTGTCGAATTCATCGCGCAGCGCTTTTCTGCTCTTTGGCTTTCGCTTAGAACTCTTGCTCGCATTCTTTCCGAATGCACCACCGGCGCTGCCACGTTGTGGTGGACGACCGCCACCTGGACGTGCTGGACCACCAGCTGCTGGTGAACCAACTCCAGATGGACCGTTAGAACGATATGGACCAGCAGATGTTGAACCACCAGCACCACCAGTACGTGGTGGGAAATTTCCGGTACCAGCACCTGCTGGACGTGGTGAATTTGGTCGAGCAGCAAAACCTGGACGAACTGAACCTGGACGCGGACCTGACATGCCAGGTCGTGGTGCACCTGTCGCACCAGCTGGTCGTGCCGGTGGACGCGGACCTGCGCCACCAGTTGAGAATGGATTATTTCCAGGGCGCGGTGGGCGTGGAACTGCGCCGCCTGAAGAGAATGGATTATTTCCAGGGCGCGGTGCCGGTGTTGCTGGTTTTGGCGCAGCAGGAGTTTCTGAATCTGAAATCGCTATATCTGCTTCAGGAGCAGCTGGTCGCTCAATGTTGCTTTCGGCAATCGCGCGCTCTTGGGCAGCTTTAAGTGCAGCTAAATCGACACCAAGTTCTGCAGCTAATTCAGCAGCTAACTCTGGATTTGCTTCGCCCTTTTTGGCAGCGCTCTTCTTTGCAGCCGCCTTCTTAACCGGCTTGGCTTCTTCTTTTGGTTTGGCATCTGGATACAAGGCAACGAGCTTGCGCACTACCGGCGCTTCAACTGTTGATGATGCAGATCGGACGAACTCGCCCAATTCTTGGAGCTTTGCAAGTACTTCCTTGCTCTCCATGCCTAACTGTTTTGCTAATTCGTGTACGCGGACCTTTGCCACAGTTCTCCTGTCTTGGCCCGCGCGCCTGATGCGATGCGAGCCTTAGTTGTACGACCTCATAATTCTGACGAGCTCATT
>CAMCXZ010000047.1 GCA_945883725.1 Bifidobacterium breve
GTTCAAGTCCCGTCCGGGTCGCAAGGACTTACATTTCGATCGCAGCGATGCGTGCGAAGTTATAGACCGCCCAAGGCTGGGTAGCTCAGTTGGTACGAGCGCGCGACTGAAAATCGTGAGGTCGCCGGTTCGATCCCGGCCCTAGCCACATTAGGTTTGGCCACTTCTAGAGCAGGACTTATAAGGCTTTAAATGAAATATCCAATTAAGTTCTACAGATTCCTTAACACTTGCCTATTGAAAAGATAGAGTCCAGCCATGAAACGTTTCCGATTGTTGGCTTTGGTAATTCTTCTTTCAATTGCGCAAACTCATGTTGCAGAAGCCGCGTACTCTCTGAAAATTACAGTCAAAGACGTAAACACAATCTGGATGTATTCTGAAAAAAGTACCTTCGTTAGCGGAGATCCAGATATTACGATGTATAAGAAGAGATTAGCTGCCTATGCAAAAACTAGTAAGGCAAAAAGTGCAGCCGTAGCGCAATGTAAAGAAGAGGGCGTTTATTACAACACGCGGATAAAGGTTCTTGATGCTCGAAATGGAACAGCTGGTTTAGGAAACCTTAAGTCGTTAACAGTGTCAACCATGAAAATCGCGAGCTATCTCTCTGATTTACCAGAATATACTGAGGAAGAAGATGAAGAACTAGATTCCGAATACGACTACTACGAAGACTATCCTGATTATATTGAAGAAGGTTATGTTAGTTACTTTCTCGAGTTCACATGCTCTCATGTTGGCACAGTTTCGCTAATCTCAAGCAATGCGTACAAAATTTATATAGATGGTGACTTCTTAGGTGAGTTATCTAGAGCAGAGCTCATTAAAATGAAGTGGTCCATCTCTGTGCTCGAGGAAGATATTTAATTTTTTGCGGGTGAGTTCCTTTACTGAAGTCACCCACTACCTAACCTATTTGATTGCTGCCGTGCTTATAACTTGGCTTTAAAGAAGAAGCTGATCTCTTCTTCAGTGCTGCCGTAGATAACTACAGACTGAGCAGAATCTAACTCATTTGGAAGAAGTACAAAGTAACTACCTGTAATGCTATCGCCAGGTTCCAGCTCTAGCCCTTCTAACGAATCAATTGTGTATACCGAAGTAAAGTCAAAGATATCGTCTTTAAATTGCAGTGCTAGTTGATCTGCTATCCAAAGTGCGGTGCTGTTATTTGTAATTGTTAGCAATACTTCAATATATCGACTCTCTGATTCAGGGTCGAATACGCCAGTGCCATTTTCATCGACGCAGTCTTCATTAGCAGAATCTGCTTCACAGATGGCATCACTAACTTCTTCATTTATGGCATCAACTGTTACAGATAGGCCAGCTTTGATTATCTCTTCGCCTAAGTCTGCAGGTTTCTTTTCAGAGCCGGCCACAGCACTGGAGATGATCTTTATCGTGCGATTAATAGTTGGGGCTGCTTCGTATTTAGCATTGCCAGCCTTGGTGAAAGTAAGTTTGCAGTCACCGACAGCCACAAAAGTAACTTCCTCGCCATCGACTTTACAGATAGCTGGTGTTGTAGAAGTTATGACAACTTCAGGCGTATCGGCCTCAATAGTAAATGGGAAGGTTAATCCTTGAACTTCAGCTAGATCTTGGGCAGCAAACTCTTGAACCTCGATAATTTGTGGAGTTTTCATAATTTCAAAGGTGCGAGTTATTGAAGGCGCAGGCAAGTAGTTGGCATTGCCTGCTTGTGAGGTAGTAATACTGCATTTGCCGATTGAATTAAGTGTTACAGAATTACTTGCCGCATCATAAGAGCAAGCACCTGATGCCGAGTAACTAACTACTAACCCACCCGTGGATACTGCTTTAGTAAGAATTAGAGCTTCGTTTGCTAAATAAACATTTTCCATTGGTGGAAATTCAATTTTTTGAGTCTTCTTAACTACAGCCTTAGGAACTGTGACGCCTTTATCCCAAACTAATTTATTACCAGATTTAATACAAGTAAATTTCTTTGTGCCTACAATTTGAGTTGTTTTCGCTTTGGTGCACTTAGCGCCTGCTTTAGCTGTGGCAGCTTGAGCTGACACTGGAAATAAGAGTGAAGTAATCAATAATGTAGCTAGGGCGGCTTTTCTCATGTCGAAATACTGGCACCACAAGACCCGTTGGTCTAGGTAGACGCGGGCTTTTCCTTTCGCGCGACCCAAATGACCAGAATTGGTATCAGTAAGAGTGAACGATGTCTTAACGCGGTACCAACATTGATCTCAGTTAGCGCGCTTATTGCCACGAATTCAAGTGCAAATAGAGTGGCGATCATGACTGCATAATCAAACTCGCGCCGGCGACGAATTACTTGGTAAAGACCAACAAAGAAAAGCCCATAGATAAACAACCAAATTGGCGTCTCTATCGATTGAATATTTAAGAACAGGCTGCCGTTATCAACAAAGATGAAGGGAACAAGCAAGAATTTTGCACTGGACTCAAGAACTTGGAGTGGCTTCTTAAGCCCGGCTTGCTGCAAAGATAGCTTTTTTTCATTTTCGACAACTGATTTGTCACTTTTTACGACAACCGCTGACTTTGATATATCTTCAAGTTTTGATGTAATGCCTAACGCAGAAGAAATTTTTGCGATGATCGTGTTTGGGTCGCGCTCCAGTTCGTCAATGAGGTAATGGACTGTCATTCCTCCAGTCGCTACATACTCAAGAGGATCTCCGTTGCCGTTGCCGTTAGCACACGGTTCCAAAGGTTCGCAACGTCCATCGTTATTCAAATCTCCCAATGCGAGCGTATCCACCTTATTAACTTGACCATTGAAGTAATTTGAAATCGCAGGTAGCAGTTGATGATTCATTGCCAGCGGCATAAGAACAATCCCAAGAAGCAAAATATGGGCGATGAATCTCTTGGGGTTTATAAATGAAAACACAATTAGAGTAAATATGAAAGCAAAAAGGAATAAGACAAATATGTAATTCTTAGTTACAGATAAGCAATAAAGTGAAAATAACAAACCTAACAAGTTAGGTATATCTATCTCGTATTTAATGCGAGATAGAAAGTATAAAATGGCTGCTATTTCTAGATATAAAAAGCTCTCACGTAGCCCGAGACTAGACCACAAAAATAATGATGGAATAAAAGAAATTCCAACCAATGCCATACGAAATATACGGTCATCTCGACCATTAGATTGAGCAATCCTCACCAAGAGAAAAGTTGCTAACGTTGAATAGAAAATAGCAAGCATGCGTAAAGAAATTAGTTCACTTAAACCGAGCATATTTAGTATCTTCGCTGGTAAGTACAAGATTCTAAGGAATAAAATTGGCGACATTTCATCACCAAATCCCAATGAGTTAGGCATTATTTTGAAACCGGATACATAAAATTTACTAAAAAGTTTTTCATATGTAGCTTCATCCGGCGCAAATGCAGTGATTTTGCCAAGCAATATTGAAAACGTTACATGCAGCCCAATGTAGGCCGTAAAGAAATAATGGTAAAAAGAAAAGTTAGAAAACTTGAAGTTGCGTAGGTTTGCTAACTGCATATGGAGTTATCCAGCAGAACCAGAAGGGCCAGACTTGCGCTGAAAACGCGCAGCGGGCCCGCCGGTTTGTGAGCCAGAGACCTTTGAACCTGAAGTTGTGCCGCCACCTGGCAATGAAGAGTTCTTATTCTTCTTCTTTTCAAGTGCTGCTAAAAACTTAGCACGAGCATCATCTGCTGGTGGGTTCTGGTTTTCGCTCATGTGCTTAGGGTACTACTTATCAGTTGCTGGGATTCGCAGGAAAGTTACAAGGAGTGCCAACCAAATAGCGCCAGCTACATATATGGCAGGTATTGCGAGAGATGTTTCAACGCAGCAAGCGAAAAAGGCAACTGAACCGAATGCTGCCGCCATGCCCCACAAGATATAAGCCGTTGTCTTGCGGCCAAGACCTTTGCGCATTAAGCGGTGAGAAAGGTGGTCACGGCCGCCGGTAAAAGGCGAGATACCACGGGAAAGGCGTGAAATAACCACTGTGGTGGTATCCAAGATTGGCACAGCCATTAAAAGTAGCGGGATAGCAAGAGCCCTTGATTGTGGGCCGACTTCAGGGTCAAGGCGAATTGTCAGCACCGCAATGATGATGCCAAGAAATAAAGCCCCGGCATCGCCCATATAGATTTTGGCTGGAGTTTTATTCCAGATTAAAAATCCTAAAGTTGCCCCTGCTGTAACAGCGGCAAGTGCGCTAACTAGAAATTGTCCTTGATTAAAGGCAATCGCAAATAAGAAAACCGAAATTACAGCAACAGTGCCTGAAGCCCCACCATCGAGATTGTCAAAGAAATTAATTGAGTTACAAATTCCAACAATCCAGAAAATAGTAATTGCGTAATTAAGAATCTGATTACTAAATGCTTGGCCTAAGGTGTCGTTTTGGATTAAGTAAATTGCTACTGCGATGCCAGCAATAGTTTGGGCAACTAGACGTGGCCACGGATCTAAGCTTTTGAGATCGTCATAGAGACCCATCGCCGAGATGAGAATTGCCGGTAATAAAACTGAGAGTGCTTTGTTAAAAGTATCGGCTGAAAAATCTGAATATAAAAGCGCGGCAAATGAGGCAACGGTGATACCGACGGCAATGGCTACGCCGCCTAAATAAGGCACTGGCTCTTTCTGAGTTTTGCGATCTAGGTTTGGGCGATCAACAGCGCCAATCCTTATTGCAATCTTGCGCATAACTGGGGTTAGCCCGCCAACAAGAATAAAGGTTGCTACGCCCAAGATTAAGAATTGGTTTAGCGAGAACTCCATAGGAAGTGATCCTATGCGTTGGTTTAGCCTTGAGTGTTTATGTGACTCTTTAAAAGATCGCGTACTTCAGATTCACGGTAGCGACGATGTCCGCCGAGGGTCCTGATCGAAGTTAACTTGCCAGCTTTTGCCCAACGTGTAACTGTCTTTGGGTCAACGCGGAAAAGGGCTGCTACCTCAGATGGTGTTAATAGGACTTCGGCGTCGGTAAGTCGACTCATGTTTGCTTCTCCCAGAACAATGGTTGAAACGATGTCCGTTTCGCACCTTTAGAGGTGAAGTATCCGTCTATCGATATAGCAAAAGCAATACTTTTCTTAAAAATCTCACCCTTTAGGGTTAGAAATTGAGCGTGAATTGGCTGACGCTAAGAAGCTTGCTCGAAGGCAGAGACTTTGCGCCAGCGAGTTATCAAACGTTCATAACCCACGCCCGCGGTTGCGCCATCGTTTGCAGCCAGGCCAGCTAAGGATTCGTGAATATCTTCAATTGAAGAATCAGCTTCGATGCCACCAACTTCGGCCAGTGCCATGTTTAAGTAATCGGCTAACCCACCGTAATCGAGTTCGACTAATGATTTCGGGTGGAACATATCCATCCAGTCGTGCAGATCTTGAATCTCTTCTTCAACGCCACCTTCACCAAATGCATTTACAACTGCTTCGTGGGTGAAGTTACAACGAGTTTTGGCATTAGCAATCTTTGCCCGGGCGATACAGAAAGCGCCGTTGCTATCGCTACCGCGCATTCGTTCATCAGGTGTGAAAAGTGAGAACCAACGTGGTGGAATCGTCCAGATTTCAGTCAAAATATGTGGCACTTTGTTATCAATGTAATCAGCGCCGCTAGTGATTAACTCTTCGATGGCAGGGGTAAAGAAATATTTAGTAACTGAGCTAGGCATTGAGTCGGTGAAATTATCGTAGGCGGCCCAACTACGTGTGGCGGTTGACCAAGGTGAAACGTAGCGAACATCTTCGTAATCAAGAATGTGGGCACCGTCGGCAGCGCTAGCAAAAAATGTTGGTGCGATAAGTCTCTGCATAGCGCGAACTTGTTCATCTTCAACAGTTGAATAAATCGGAAAAGCTTCTTCCCAGAGCAAACGATCTGCAGGTTCAAATGCTGAGAGTGGTTCATAAATTCGTAACGCAGCAACGTAGGGAGTTCGGCGCGTCATGAGTTACAGATTAACTAATTTAGTAATTAAGCGCGAGGAATGTAGTTGCCCTCAGCGAACGGGTCATCGTTATCGTTCTCATCAGATGTTGGAGCTTCGCCATGTAGTTCTTTAGCCAGGCGATCTAGATCCATATCTTGAGAGTTATATTTCAAATCTCTAGCAACTTTAGTTTGCTTTGCTTTTGCGCGGCCGCGACCCATGGGCGACCTCCTTTTTCAATTTGTATCCGTCAAGACGCGTAGGTTATCGCGCTTGGTAGTTACCTTCCAAAG
>CAMCXZ010000048.1 GCA_945883725.1 Bifidobacterium breve
CAATATGACAAGTACGTGCAAGGCAACACAATTCTGGCGCAACCAGAAGATGCCGGCATGGTTCGCGTTGATGAATCAACTCAATTAGGTGTGGCAATTAGTACCGATGCCAATGCCAACTGGTCATATTTAAATCCTTACGAAGGCGCTAAGTTGGCCCTGGCCGAGGCTGCCCGGAATATTGCAGTCGCTGGCGCCAAGCCACTAGCAGTGACGAATTGCCTTAATTTTGGCTCTCCCGAGGACCCCGGCGTCATGTGGCAGTTCGCCGAAACCGTGCGCGGTTTAGCCGATGGTTGTCTCGAAATGGGACTACCTGTCACAGGTGGAAACGTTTCGTTCTATAACCAAACTGGCGACATCGCGATTCTGCCAACACCAGTAATCGGCGTGCTCGGAGTAATTCAAGATGTGCGCACTCGCACACCAATGGGAATTCCAACTGCCGGTCTTGATCTCTATCTACTTGGTGAAACCAAGAATGATTTAGCTGGCAGCGAATGGGCATTTCTTCACAATCAACGCGGCGGTCAATCACCAACAGCTGATCTGCAACGCGAAATGAAGTTGATTGATTTCTTACTCGCCAATAACTCAATCTTTAAGTCAGCTCATGATTTGTCACAAGGTGGCCTTGCTGCAACTTTGGTCGAAGCAACTCTTAAGAACAACATTGGCGCAACCATCACGTTAAGTGATGTTGGAATCGAGTTGCTATCTGAAACTCCTTCACGAGTACTAATCGCGATTGATCCAAAAGATGCTGCCAAGATTACTTACCCAGCAACCAAGATCGGCACTACTGGCGGCACATCGCTAACCATCAACGGGGCTGAGATTTCACTCGACGAACTTCGTATCGCACACACTTCAACGTTTCCAAAGTTATTTGGTTAAGCGATGCGCGACCCACAGATTCTCGAATCAGTTAAAGCCACCTTGGCTTTACTAGTCGAGCGCAACCCGGGTCGCGCAATCGAAGTTCGTATTCCACCTTATGCTGCAGTGCAATGTGGTGAAGGCCCAACTCATACTCGTGGCACACCACCTAATGTCATCGAGATGGATGCCGACACTTGGTTGGCTCTTGCCCACGGTGAAACCAAATGGGCTGATGCCATACAGACCGGCAAAATCAACGCATCAGGTGCTCGCGCAGACTTAACTGACTATCTCCCGCTGCAAAATATAAGTACTCAAACCTCAATTAACGAGACCTCAAATAGGATGCCTTCATGAAGTCGCTAACGGTTTTGGTGCCTATTTATAACGAGTCCCGCACCTTGGCCGAGCTCATAAGCCAAATAGATTCAATGCTTAGTGGCGTAATTTCTGAGTGCATCTTCATTAACGATGGCAGTACCGATAACAGTGGTGAAATTCTGGCTGGCGCGCTTTCAAACGTTTCTTTCAAGCACCAGGTCATAACTCAAGCAAATGGCGGTAAGTCCAGCGCTATTAAAGCTGGCGCGAAGCTAGTGCAGTCATCACACGTAATTATTCTTGATGCCGATCTTGAGCTAGATACCCACGATGTAGTTGAGCTTTGGAAAGTTGTGCAAGATGGCAAAGCCGAGGTTGTCTTTGGTTACCGCCACTTCTTAGCGCAATCAGCATTTACCTACCGTTACGCCAAAGGTAACCTAGTTATCTCTAATCTCTACGGTCTTCTCTTTAATGAAGTGGTCACAGACATTATGTGTGGCTACAAGTTGGTACCAACTAAAGTCTTGCAAGATCTGCCATACAAGTTTAAAAAGTTTGCCATTGAAATTGAAATTCCTATTTACTTATGGAAACAGAGAATTCGTCCACACGAAGTAAAAGTTGGCTATTCCCCACGCTCACGCCTAGACGGAAAAATGATTTCAGCAAAAGACGCCGTTTCAATCATTTTCACTTTGATTACTCACCGAGCACTGAAAGCGAGACGATAATGCGCAGCGCCTTAACTCGTAACTCAGTAGTTGCCGTAATTTGGTGGGCAATCTTTTTCCCAGGGTTTTATTCAGCTGACTCATTTGCTGCAGTTAACATGGCCAAGTCCGGTGACTTAGTTAATTCGTATACCGCTTCATGGGCAATCTATGTTCGCGTCTTCTCGCTCTTTGGCCACTTCATAGGCTTACTTACTTTGCTAAATGCGCTGATCTTGGTTTATTCAGTAACTAGATTTTCATATGCTCTATTGTCAAAGAAGACCGCAGCTATTTCGTCCTTTGTCTTAACTCTGACGCCTTTGGTTGCCGGCATGGGCATCACGCTCTGGCACGACATCTTGATGACCGCGGGACTATTGCTTTTGGCTACTTTTTTCACACTTTTCCGCCAAGGCGAGAACTACGCAAAGAGCGACTTTTACTCGCTACTAGTACCTGGCGCAGTTCTGCTTTCATTCAGACCAAACGGGCTTCCGACCTTTATAGTCTTTGCAGTTCTAACTTTAATTTTCGCTAGACGCAAGACTCTTATTCGCCCACTGGCTTTGGTCTTAGCAATTACCGCAGGAACAACCATTTTTAATTCTTTAGTTGTTATTGGTGAAGATCCAATAAATCCAAACTATGCGCAAGAGTGGATGCGAAATGACATATCATGTTACGCCGCAAGTACAACTGGAGCTGGTTGGGTTGAGAAAAATATGCCAGGAGTTGGTACAACTCAAAGCTGGGCATCACCGGCTGCTTGCGTATTCTTAAATGGGTATGAATTGATTCAAACAGATCGTGAAAAGTCTTTAGAGGTAGTGCCCGCAGCTTGGCGCAAACTGGCACTTTCTGATCCAGTCTTTGTCTTAAAAACACACTTTGATCGTAATTACTATGTTGTACCTCTGCCAATTAATGGCCTGCCAAGCATTCCTTTCTTACACAGCACAATTGAGCAAGCGGATGCCGGCATAGCCTGGGCAATGCCAAGTGTTGCTGAGAAAGCTCGAGTAATAATGCGAGTAGGTAATGCACTTAGACCAATTTTGGCTTACGCCGGCATGTGGCTGCTATTGGTTCTCGGCGCAGTTATTTTCTTTAAGCGCAAAGAGTGGTTGCCAACTTTTCTAATGGGCTTTTCACTACTAGGTATTCTTTTCGTATTTGCACCAATTCCTGACGGCAGATACGCACTCTTTGTATTACTGGCGGGGCAATTGCTACTTCTAGGTGCAATCGTTGACGGTATTGAGCGGTTGCGAAATCGAAATAGGATCACTTCATGAGCCGCCGCCCCGATGGATTGCTTAATCACAATGTTCTAGAAGATGACAAAGGCCCGCAAGATGCTTGCGGAGTTTTTGGGGTCTGGGCACCGGGCGAAGAAGTCGCAAAACTAGCGTTTTATGGGCTTTATGCGCTGCAACACCGAGGTCAAGAATCAGCCGGTATCGCCACCTCTGATGGCGAACGAATCCTGATTTACAAAGATATGGGTTTAGTTTCACAAGTATTTACCGAGTCAGATCTAGCTGTATTAAAAGGAAGCCTGGCAATTGGTCACTGTCGCTACAGCACAACCGGTTCTAGTACTTGGGTTAACGCACAGCCAACTTTGCGCCCAACTAAGTACGGCACCATCGCACTTGCCCACAACGGCAACCTAACTAACACAGGTGATTTAGCTGAGCTCGTTTCAAAGTTAGATCCAACTCCTGCACGCAACGGTCGCGGAGCAACAACTGATACCGAAATCATGACCGCACTCATTGCACTTCAAAACGAAAAGAATGTTGAAGCCAGCGCGCTTGCAGTTCTGCCACTTCTTGAAGGTGCGTTCTCTCTAATCTTTATGGACGAACATACTTTGTACGCCGCTCGCGATCGTCACGGTGTGCGCCCACTTGTAATCGGTAAGTTAGAAACTGGTTGGGTAGTTGCATCTGAAACTGCGGCCCTAGATATTGTCGGTGCTGCTTTTGTGCGCGAAGTTGAACCCGGAGAATTTATTGCAATTGATCAAGATGGTTTGCGTGCTCACCCATGGGCACCAGCTGAACCAAAAGGTTGCATCTTTGAGTATGTTTATCTAGCAAGACCAGATACAACAATTGCAGGCCAAGGAATTCACGCAACTCGCGTAAAGATTGGTCAACAATTAGCTAAAGAATTTCCAGCAGATGCCGATCTGGTAATTCCAGTTCCGGAATCTGGCACCCCAGCTGCTATTGGTTATGCCAAAGAGTCAGGTATTCCTTACGGCCTTGGTTTAGTTAAGAACTCTTACGTGGGCCGCACTTTTATTCAACCTTCACAGACAATTCGACAATTGGGTATTCGTTTAAAGTTAAACCCACTGCGCGAAATCATCGAAGGCAAGCGCATTGTCGTTGTCGATGATTCAATCGTTCGCGGCAATACCCAGCGAGCAATCGTGCGCATGTTGCGTGAGGCTGGAGCTGCTGAAATTCACGTAAGAATCAGCTCTCCCCCTGTTAAATGGCCTTGTTTCTACGGTATTGATTTCGCAACTCGTGCTGAGTTAATCGCTAGCGGTTTAGGCGTTGAAGAGATTCGCCGCTCAATCGGTGCTGATTCACTTGGCTATGTCTCAATCGAAGGCTTAGTTCAAGCAACTGCAGTTGAGGAATCAAAACTCTGCACAGCCTGCTTTACCGGTGTTTACCCAATCACGATCCCGACTGATCTATCAGAGGGCAAGATGCGCCTTGAGATTACTGAGGTAACCAAACCAATTGAGTCATTGAACAAAACAGAGCAAGCATTGGGTCAGATCAGTGGCTGATTACAAAGACGCTGGCGTTGATATTGATGCGGGTGAACGCGCCGTTGAGTTAATGAAAGCGAGTATTGCCAAAGCTTCACGCAAAGAAGTTATGGGCGGCATAGGTGGATTTGCCGGGTTATTTGATGCATCAGCGTTAACTAAGTTTAAGAAACCTTTACTTGCTACTTCAACTGATGGAGTTGGTACCAAAACAGAGATTGCTCGTATGTTAAGCAAGTACGACACTATTGGCGAAGATCTAGTTGCCATGGTTGTTGATGATTTAGTTGTTTGCGGCGCAGAGCCTTTGTTCATGACTGATTACATTGCTGTTGGCAAAGTTATCCCAGAACGAATTGCTGAAATCGTTAGCGGCATTGCGCGCGGCTGCGAAAAAGCCAACACCGCTCTCATTGGTGGCGAAACTGCAGAGCACCCAGGGTTACTTGGTGAAGATGAATTCGATATTGCAGGTGCAGCAACGGGTGCGGTAGATGCCGACAAATTACTTTCAGCAGACCTTGTAAAAGCTGGCGATGTTTTAATCGGTATGCCAGCTTCAGGTTTCCATGCCAATGGGTATTCGCTAATTCGTCACATCATTAAAATTAAAAACCTTTCTCTCGATTCTAAATTTCCAGATTCAGATAAAACGCTTGGCGAAATTCTTTTAACGCCAACTGAGATTTACACACTTGATTGTTTAGCTTTGATTAAATCTCTAGGTACTAACTTGCGCACTTTCGTGCATGTAACAGGTGGCGGTTTAGCCGAGAACACCGCCCGCGTTATTCCAGCCGACCTTTGTGCAACCTATAACCGCAGCACTTGGGCACTGCCGGCAGAGATGGAGTTCATGGCTCGCATGGGCGAAGTCAGCCAGCTCGCCCTCGAGCGCACCTGGAATGCAGGCGTGGGCATGGTCGCAGTAGTTGCCCCTGAGGTCGCTGATTTGACCCTGAGATCGCTGGCAGCCCGAGGTATGAAGGCCTGGATTGCCGGCGAAGTACGCTCAGCGACAGGCAATTCCGGCTCAAATCAAGCCTCAGCACGCTCTACTTTGGAAGGTAACTACCAAGCGCGATAACCTACGCGCCTTGACGGATACAAAGTGAAAAAGGAGGTCGCCCATGGGTCGCGGCCGCGCAAAAGCAAAGCAAACTAAAGTTGCTAGAGATTTGAAATATAACTCTCAAGATATGGATCTAGATCGCCTAGCT
>CAMCXZ010000049.1 GCA_945883725.1 Bifidobacterium breve
CCCAAGCCACGGTAGTTTAGCGCTGGTTAGTTATTCCGATGGCAGCTAATTGTGAGCCAATGATTCCGGCTTGTTTAAGTGCGCCGGTAATTACCTCTTGAGTGCGAGCCCAAATTTCAGCAGCATCATGTTCGACCCAACCTGCTTGCGGCATTATCTGGCGATGTTCTAACTGGTGCTGACCGACAATTTTGCCAGCGTGATCAAAAATCATAAAGCGAGTACTACTGGTGCCTTGATCTAGGCTGCCAATAAATGATTCGCTCATACGGCTACCTTAATTCCTTATTTGATTCTTACAACCATCTATTGCGGGTTTAGGCGTAGTGCTCACTGTTGGCTTTGGCGTAGGAGCAACACCCTGTAACAAATCAAAGGTAACTGGCAGTTGCGTTGCTGCATGAGTTTTAGTTTGGTCGCTAAATTGGATAGAGCCGGCCCAACTTCCGGCAGTCAAGCCCGTTATGGAAAGAGTCCAGAGACCACTTGCTGCGCGCGTTACAGTTTGAGTAAGTGTTGGTTTATTGACTGCCAATGGATCAAAAGCAAAGCGCACAGTACCCGTAACAACTGGTGAACCATCAGGGCGATTTACGCCGACATCAAATGTCACAGCCTTGCTTGTGTCAGTTGCCCTCTGTTTGGAAATTAACATTGTGGTCGCTTCATTAATCGGCATTAGATCAATTGGTTCTGGCACCCAAGTTCCGGCAGTTAAATCTATAAAGTTCTGCGCAGTGCCACGGAAAACATTTAGATCAACTCGGGAACTTGGAACTCCGTATCGAACACCGATTCCACATGATGAGTACTGCCAAATGATCCATTGCGATTGGCACGCACTCGATGTCCACGAGTGCACGTAACAGCCAGCTGGTTTTAGACCTGGTTGATTAATTGGATCAAATGGATTGATTGAGTATTGCGCCAGCCATAGTGGGTATTTATTAAGGGCTGCGCTCTTAGCCATCGCACCTTCGAGGAAGCTAGGGTAGGAATAAAAGATAGGTTTACGACCAAGTTTGTCATTTAGAATTTCCATGAAAGTCTCAGCCCACAAAGTAACTGAACTTCTAGTTGCATAAGTTGCGCAACTACCGTTGCTCGCTACCTTCACACAATTATTTTCCAGGTCAAGTGCATATGGCAGGTCTCGCGCTGTCAGGCCACCGATTGCTGATACGCGCCAGATAACTTTTTGAGCTTGTGCGGTGGCATCGCGAATGATGGCAGCCCGATCACTGGTGTTCGGCAAAACTGCATAATGATAAAACCCGGTGTAAATACCTGCTGCTTGCGCAGCTGGGCGATCAAGAAGTAAATACTTAAGAGCTAGAGCATCAGCATCATCACGAGTATCAGATGCCTTAATCATGGCAAATCGAATTCCAGCTGAATACATTTTGGTGAAATCAATGAGCTTGCCATAGGGATGTTGCCATCTTGAAATATCAACACCATGAATACGCCCGCCTGGGCCCAGTGCTTCAACAGCCTTGGCTGGGTCTGTTTCAGAAATCTGAGCAGCTGGCTTTACGGTGATCTTTTTACTTGTTGAATAAATGACTTTGCTTCCGACCGTTGTTCTGGCCCGATAATTAATTACCGAATTCTGCGCAGTTACTACTGTTTCAAGTTTCCAAGTTCCGAGCTTGGTGGTTTTGGTGCTAAATCTGGTATCTGACCATTTACCATTTATTTCACTCTGAATTTTTACGACCAGTCCAGATTTTTTAGGCGTAAGCGTTCCATAAAAAGTTAATAGCGGCTCAATTACATTTGGTGTTTGTTTAACGGTCATTGAGAGCTTAGAAGTAGCCGCGACGGCAGTTGGCAGCGAGACTGTGAGCAAAACTGTTGAAATGCCTACCAAGATGGCGATTAGCTTATATTTCATACCAGCAGAATCTCGATCTCGATATCAAGTACTTCTTTTATTACTGATTTAAGAGTTGCAATCTGTCGATCACGAATTTCTGAGTATTCGTGGGCCGAGCCAAATTTGCGACTATCGGAGAAATCTAAGTGCAGAGTTTTGCCATCAAATTCAGCTAACCGAGCATCAAAGAAAGAGATCCACGCAATGCGGTCAATACTTTCGAGCTGATCGAGAACCGAGTTCCATTGTTGACGTAACTGGGCTAGATCCATGCCCGAGATTCTAGTGTCTAGGTGCGCCGATCCACTTGTAGTAGTGGCCAGCTATTAAAACTCTCAGGTTTCGGGTGCGATCTGGGGTAATTGCGAAGTGTCCGGCAATACGCGCAACGATTTGTTCGACCGATTTCTCGCTAACAAATCGAACGCGGCCAATCTCAGCATTGCTTAAGCCAGTAGCGACAAGTCGTAGCGTTTCAATTTGGGTATCTGTCATTGAACTTAAGACTGAGGCAAATGCATTCTCATGGGGTGAACCATGGCTATCTACCCACCCAGCTGGACTCTTATGTTCAGCAATTTCCGTTGCTTTACGAATCGAAGTGGCGATGATATCTAAATTACTAATTGATTTCTTTAGAATTAATTGCGAACCAATTGGAAGATCTTTGGTCGTCATGCCCAGTAATCGAATATCTGGGCAAGCTGTAGTAATTACAATTCCAAGTGCTGGATTTAACTTTCGCAATTTCTTAACTAGCGAGATAGCTTCTTGACCATCGAATTGAATATCAATTATTAATACTTCAGGTTGAAGAGATCTAAATAGATTTTCGGCTACACCTAAATTATTTGCTTCACCAACAACGTTGATTGTATGTAAACGGAGCGCGGCGCTAAGAGTCGCAAGTTCGAATGCGTCATCGTTAATCACGAGCACTCGGAAAGTCATACTTAAAAGTAGCCGACTTACCCATCTGGGGCTACCCAAATGGTTAGGGATAGCCCTAGAAATAATTGTGAGTCGTTAAATGCTTCAAATAAATTGTTTAATGGTTTTTGGAATGAAATTTAGAATTTGTGTGGCAGTTATCGGCCCACCATCTGATGCTTTTAGCGCTGCGGCGTTATGAATAAAAGCAGCACTTGCAGCAATTCGCGCCAGTGATGATTCATCATTTAATATCTCAACTTCATTTGTTGCGACAAGTGCTGCAACTATTCCTGCAAGAACATCGCCAGTTCCTGCAGTGGCTAACCATGGTGTTGCTTTTGGTAGCTCAATTAATTGTTTGCTATCGGCCACAAAGGTGATGGCCCCTTTTAGTAGAACTGTTACTTTCAAGGTATCAGTAGCAATCTGCACCCACTTGCGTGGATCTCCTTCAATTGCCTCAGCACTTACTTGAACCCCGCGTGAATTAAGTAATTTAGCAAGCTCACCAGCGTGTGGAGTAATGAGTGCTGGCTGGGATAGTTTGCCTGCTAAATACATGGCGCTAGCATCTAAAACTGTAGGCATGGTCTGACGTTTAGCCAAGACGAACCAACGATGACGCAACCAAGTTGTGATCATTTTATATTTCTGATCAGAAATTCCAGAACCTAACAACCATGCTGAAACTGGACCAGGTTGAACCACAACTTCGGGGCAGGTATGCAGAACTAAATGGGCTAAACCAGATGAGGAATGAAAGCGAATCATGCCAACGCCAGTTGCTGAAGCAGCGGCCGTAGAAAGCACAGCAGCACCGGGGTACTGAGCCGAACCAGTTATTACGCCCAGAACTCCGCGTGAGTATTTGTTATCTAGGTCAGTTGGAACAGCAATGCATTTCTTTACATCTCGAGCAGTCCACTTCTTGTATGTGCGTTCTTCGCTCATCTTGGTGCTCCCACTCAGTTAATGCTGATTTATCTCAAGGCTACTCTCATGCCGCGAGTAATAGAAATCCACCGCTATTAGAGCCCATTAAATCTGACAGATAGGGCTACATTAAGAATATGAGCAAGAGTTATTTCTATCGAACTGTAATTGCCTCAGTCATAACGAGTATGGCGCTAATGAGTATTACCGCATGTTCGAGCTCAGAAGATATATCTTCGGTTACGCTCACGAAAGTAAGTGGAGATGCGCTACTCAGCAAAGTTCAAAACGAACTTGAGGCTATAGCTCCGATTGTTAAGCGATCCACTTTAGATCTGTGGTGGGTTAACGAAGATGGCTACAGCATCATCAACGACTCGTCCCCTGCGGTAGAAGCTCAATTTCCAGGGTGCGTAAATGATGATTCCTATTATTCAATGTGGACAGCAAATGCTAAAAAGATTATTGCCGCAATAGATCCCGTGATGGTAAGCGAGGGATTTACCTTCGATAGTTCAAAAAACTCTTCAAAAAGTTTGACTTACTCAACTGATTTTAATGACTCCGAGCATTACGACTACGTCAAGGCATATTTCCGAGGCGAAACTAAAGCAGTTCTATCTATCTCGCCCGATTGCGGGTCAACGCTGCCGACCGATAACCCTGAGATGTATTACAGCGCAAGCTTTGGTTACACCAATGATTATCAGAAAAATTTTGACGAACAATCACCATTCTTAATCGACCTTGATTTAAAGGATGTAATTGTGCACGTACTCGAATCTGAGGGCGAATTTCGTCTGCTAGCCGTTAATTACCGTCGTACCGGTCATGGCACGATTGTGAAACGTATAGATGGAAAATGGACTGAGTTGTGGTCAGGTCAAGATCTGATTTCCTGCGCAGTGCGTGATAAGTTCGAAATACCAATCTCGATAGCAGGGGATTGTTACGACTATTAAGTGGGGCGGGTCGGGCTCGAACCGACGACGACAGAATTATGAGTTCTGGGCTCTAACCAACTGAGCTACCGCCCCCAGTAATAAGCAACTTCTCAGTCTCTGATCAATGGAGATGTAAAGAATAGTGGGCGAGTGAATGATCTCCCAAACTTTTCGCTTGGCCGCACCTAGAATTCCAGATATGCGCATGAAATCAGGAATGTTTGTAGCAATTGCCCTTCTGGCTGCAAGTGCCCTTAGTGGAATCACAGCGGCCAATGCGGCCCCCGTCTACGTCTTTCCAATAGTTGGCTGCAAAGCTACTTACGCTAAATCGCACCATGATTATCAAGCAACGGACATTCAAGCCGCAGCTGGTTGTAAATACGTGGCACCAATTGGCGGCACCATTACTGAAGTTTCGCCTAAAGATATTTGGAATTCAAAGAAGAATTTGGGTGAAACCCGTGGCGGTCTATCAGTAACTCTGGTTGGTGACGATGGGGTGCGTTATTACGGTTCACACTTTAAAAGTATTGAACCCGGAATCACTCCTGGGGTAGTTGTAGTTGCTGGACAAACTCTGGCCTATGTTGGAGCAACTGGTTCTGCGCGCGGCACTAAGCCGCATGTGCACTTTGGTATTTCTTGGCCGACCCCAGTTGAATCAAATATTTGGTGGGTGCGACGCGGTGTTTTATATCCATGGCCTTATTTAGATGCCTGGAAAGCTGGCACTGATAAATCACCATTTAAGACTATTGAGAAAGTGCGCAAGAAGTTAGGAGATATTCCACCTGCGCCAAAGAAATAACCCCCGCCGCTTTCGCGACGAGGGTTATTTTTAAACTAAGTGAAATTAGTTAGCGTTCACTGCATCGGCCTGAGGACCCTTTGGACCCTGTACGACCTCGAATGAAACTGACTGACCCTCTTCAAGGGACTTGTAACCG
>CAMCXZ010000050.1 GCA_945883725.1 Bifidobacterium breve
GCCACGATTTAGGGCGCGAAGAATTCGTTAAGAAAGTTTGGCAATGGAAAGCTGAATCAGGTGGTGCAATCCTCGGACAGATGCGTCGCATGGGTGATTCAGTTGACTGGTCGCGCGAACGTTTCACAATGGATGAAGGCATGTCTAATGCCGTTGTAACAATTTTTAAGAAGATGTATGACGCCGAATTGATTTATCGTGCCGAGCGAATCATTAACTGGTGTACTCGTTGCTTAACTGCGCTTTCAGATATTGAAGTTGAGCACCAAGATGATGCCGGCGAGTTTGTTCAGGTGCGTTATGGCGATGGCGAGCAAAGCATTGTTGTTGCGACAACTCGTGCCGAAACCATGATGGGCGATGGCGCAGTTGCGGTTCACCCTGATGATCCTCGCTACAAGCACATGATCGGTACTGAAGTTTTATTGCCGCTGGTAAATCGCATGATTCCGATTATTGCCGACGAACTAGTTGATCCAGATTTCGGAACTGGCGCCGTGAAGGTAACGGCGGCCCATGATCCAAACGACTTTGAAATGGCTATGCGCCACAATGTCCCGTTCGTAGTAATCATGAATGAGCACGGCATCATGGAAGGTAGCGGCACTGAGTTCGATGGCATGGATCGATTCGTTGCTCGCGTTGCCGTTGTAGCTAAGTTAAAAGAACTTGGTCGCATTGTTGCCGAAAAGCGTCCATATATTCACGCAGTCGGTCACTGTTCCCGTTGCGATACAACTGTTGAACCACGTTTATCAAAGCAATGGTTCGTAAAGGTGGCACCTCTTGCTAAAGCATCAGCAGATGCGGTTCGCAGTGGCGCAGTAAAGATTGAACCTGAAGAGCTCGCACCACGCTATTTTGATTGGGTCGACAACATGCACGACTGGTGTATCTCACGCCAACTTTGGTGGGGTCATCGAATTCCAGTTTGGTATGGCCCAGATGGCGAAATGGTTGTTGTCGGTCCGGGCGAAAGCGCACCTGCAGGTTATGTACAAGATTCTGATGTTTTAGATACTTGGTTCTCATCTGGGCAGTGGGCGTTTTCAACATTTGGTTGGCCCGAGAAAACTAGCGATCTAGCAAAGTTCTATCCAACTTCAGTTTTAGTTACTGGCTATGACATCTTGTTCTTCTGGGTTGTGCGCATGATGATGATGAGTACTTTTGCCATGGATGGCGTGCCGCCATTTAAAACAATTATGTTGCACGGTTTAGTTCGAGATCAATTTGGCAAGAAGATGTCCAAGAGTCGTGGCAATGTGGTTGATCCGCTTGAATTTATGGATAAATATGGCGCAGATGCTTTGCGCTTTACTTTAGCTCGTGGCGCTAATCCAGGCACTGATCAAGCACTAGCTGAAGAATGGGTGGGCGGTTCACGTAACTTTGCTACCAAACTTTGGAATGCCACTCGTTTTGCGATGATGAACGGCGCAACAGTTGACGGACCGATGCCTGATGTTTCAAAACTTAACGCAATTGATATGTGGATTCTCAGCCGATTGACTGAAACTATTCGCGATGCTGATTCACTATTTGAAAAATTTGAATTCGCTAAAGCAAGTGAGCTGATCTATCACTTTGCTTGGGATGACCTTTGCGATTGGTATCTCGAGCTATCTAAGGAATCTTTTGCAGCTGGCAACGCCTCTGATAGTCAGCGAGTCCTTGGTCATGTGCTTGATCAACTGATGCGCCTGCTGCATCCACTTATGCCATTTATTACTGAAGAACTTTGGGTCTCGCTAACTGGGGGAGAGTCTCTAGTTATTGCGCAATGGCCAGAGGCTAATTTGAGCTATCTAGCTGAATCGGCTGAGAACTTGGTAACCCAAATGCAGGCCGTAATTACCGAGGTGCGTCGTTTCCGTAATGATCAAGGCGTTAAAGCAACTGCCAAGATTCCGGGTCGACTAACAACTAGCGGTGAATTAGCAAACTACGCCAGTGCGATGGGATTTGTATTAAGGCTTGAAGCTAAAGAGTTCACGCCAACAGCTGCCTTTGAAATTGGCTCAGTAAAGTGCGAGTTAGATCTATCCGGAACTGTCGATGTGGTTGCAGAGCGTGCTCGCCTAACTAAAGATTTAGCAACGGTTCAAAAAGATCAGCAGACTGCGCAAGTTAAGTTAGGTAATGAAGGTTTCATGGCCAAAGCGCCGGCAGAAGTTGTCACTGAAATTAAAGAGCGCTTAGTTAAGACACAAGCCGAGATCGAACGAATTACCGCAGCTCTTGCGGCGTTGCCATCTGCATGAATATGACTCCTGAAGAAAAAGTACGCATTGATGCGATCGAAGTAGCACTGCTTGCGCGCTGGCCCGAAACACGCATTGCGCCAACGCTTGAGAGAATTTCAGCACTGACAGATATTCTCGGTTCGCCACAATTAACGTATCCGACAATTCATGTTGGTGGCACAAACGGCAAGACCAGTACTTCACGAATGATTGATTCATTGCTATTTGAAATGGGTCTACGCACTGGTCGATTCACTAGCCCGCATCTAGAAAGTTATTTAGAGCGAATCAGTATTAATGGCCAGCCCATTAGCGCGGGTGAGTTAATTTTCGCTTACAACGATATTTCGCCATACCTTGATTTAATGGATAGTAAGTTCGAAAATCCCATTTCATTCTTTGAAGCAATGACAGCGCTAGCTTTCGTTGCATTTGCCGAACACCCAATTGATGTCGGTGTTATTGAAGTAGGCATGGGTGGCGAATGGGATGCTACAAATGTGGTTCAGGCTGGCGTTTCTGTAATCACGCCAATCGGCCTAGATCACACTGAATATCTCGGAAATACCCTCACTGAGATTGCAAAGACCAAGGGTGGAATTCTAAAAACTGGTGGTTTTGGTGTGCTTGCTCAACAAGAACCTGAGGCTGCGATTGAATTACTGCGCCGAGCTGCTGAAGTTGGTATCGATTTGGCTCGCGAAGGCGTTGAGTACTCACTGGCCAGCCGTGCGGTTGCCGTTGGTGGCCAATTGATCTCAATTAAGGGCCTAAATGAGACTTTCGATGACATTTTCTTACCTCTTCATGGAAAGCACCAGGCTGCAAATGCCGCAACGGCGCTGGTGGCAGTTGAAGCTTTCTTTGGCGATACAGCGCTAGATCATGACGCAGTTCGGGCCGGGTTTGCATCTGTTACTTCACCTGGTCGATGCGAAGTAGTTCACCGCGATCCCACAATTTTGCTAGATGCTGCGCATAATCCGCATGGCGCAAAAGCGTTGGCTGAAACGATCTCAAATGAGTTTACTTTCGATGAAGTTATTGGCGTGGTTGCTTCCTTCGGCGATAAAGATGTTCGCGGCATCTTGCTCGAATTAGAACCGATTATGAATGAAATTATCGTTACCACTAATTCATCACCTCGTTCCATGAAACTTTCTGAGTTGGAGAAATTAGCAAATGAAATATTTGGCAAGGATCGAGTTACTGCGATCGAAACTTTAGAAGTTGCAATCGATCAGGCGATTAAAGATGCTAAGCGACCACTTAGTGATGACTCTGTTGGTGTCTTGATAACTGGATCAGTAATAACTGTTGGTGAGTCACGCAGCATTATTAACGGGAAGTATAAAAAGTAATGCGCGTACTAGCTTCAGCAGTTCTAGTGATGGAATCATTTTCAATTGGGTTTGCGCTTTTGATCGCCATGAAAGATGTTACTGGGGCACCGATCATTTATGGCGCCACAGTCGCGATCGCCTTACTTCTAGCCCCTGGGTTACTTAAGCGCAGAGTTGGCTGGGTACTTGGCTGGATACTGCAGGCCGCCATGCTCGGGTTTGGCTTAGTGGTCAATTCATTCCTGATAATTGGCCTGATTTTTGCAGGGTTATGGATTGCGGCGATTTTGGTCGGCCGCAAGGGCGAGGCAGCCCGAGCTGCTTTGCTGGCTTCACGAAGCCCAGATGCCTAATAGACTCACCCCCGTGAGCATCGAAAAAACTCTGATCCTGGTCAAGCCTGATGGCGTGCGTCGCGCCCTGGTTGGCGAAGTTATTTCGCGCATCGAAGCTAAGGGTTATCAAATTACTGCGCTAAAAATGTTGCAAGCAGACCGCGCATTGCTTGAACAACATTATGCCGAACATCGGGGCAAACCATTTTTTGAACCGTTAGTTGAATTTATGTTGTCGGGTCCAATCGTTGCGATGGTTGCCGAAGGCAATCGGGTCATCGAAGGTTTCCGATCACTAGCTGGCGTAACTGATCCAACATTTGCAGCGCCCGGAACAATTCGCGGTGACTTAGCACGCGATGCCGGAACAAAAGTTGTCCAAAATATTGTGCACGGATCTGATTCACCAGAATCAGCTGCGCGCGAAATAAATATTTTCTTTGGTAACGGGGGGAAGTAAAAAAATGGCTAATCGAATGTCGTTTATTGGTCGCGATATGGCAGTTGATCTAGGTACCGCAAATACCTTGGTTTATGTGCGTGGACGTGGCATTGTGCTTAATGAGCCAAGCGTGGTTGCAGTTAACCAAGACACTGGTGGAATTTTAGCTGTTGGCCTAGAAGCCAAGAAGATGATTGGTCGTACCCCAAGTAACATCGTGGCGATTCGTCCACTAAAAGATGGCGTGATCGCAGACTTCGACACAACTGAACGTATGTTGCGTTACTTCATTCAAAAAGTTCACCGTCGTCGTTTCTTAGCTAAGCCACGTATCGTGGTTTGCGTGCCATCAGGTATTACTGGTGTTGAACAGCGCGCAGTTAAAGATGCTGGTTACGCAGCAGGTGCTCGCAAGGTTTACATCATTGAAGAACCAATGGCTGCGGCCATCGGTGCTGGTCTGCCAATTCACGAACCAACCGGCAACATGGTTGTTGATATCGGTGGCGGAACAACTGAAGTGGCTGTTATTTCATTAGGTGGCATCGTGGTAGCCCTATCTATCCGCGTAGGTGGCGATGAGCTAGATCAAGCCATTATTACTTGGGTTAAGAAGGAATTTTCACTTCTTCTGGGCGAGCGCACAGCTGAAGAAATCAAGATGGCGATTGGTTCGGCATATCCACTTCCAGGTGAGCCAGATGCCGAAATTCGCGGTCGCGATTTAGCAACCGGTCTACCAAAGACAATTGTTGTATCAGCTGCTGAAATTCGTAAAGCTCTTGAAGAACCTGTAAATGCGATTGTTAATGCTGTTAAGAGCACGCTAGATAAGTGTCCGCCTGAACTATCAAGTGACTTGATGGATCGCGGCATCGTGCTAACTGGTGGCGGTGCATTGCTAAAGGGTCTTGATGAGCGTCTGCGCAAAGAGACTGGCATGCCAATTCATATTGCCGAGCGTCCACTCGATGCAGTTGCTGAAGGTTCCGGAAAGTGCATCGAAGAGTTTGAGGCCCTAGAAAAGGTCTTGATCTCCGAGCCACGTCGATAGGAATCTTTAAATGCGTAACGGCGGCGAGAACCGCG
>CAMCXZ010000051.1 GCA_945883725.1 Bifidobacterium breve
AGCCTACCCCAGCAAACACGCCTATCTGCGCTAGCACTTGCCTAAGTTACTGATGGGTAGCATTATTTGCCCATGAGCCATTACATAGCCAATCTGCGCGATATTGAATTCTGCCTCTTTGACCTACTTGGTCGCGAAAAAGTTATGGGTACTGCCCCATATGGTGATGTCGATCGCGACACCGCCGTCGGAATGCTGGAAGAAATGAAACGTCTTTGCGAAAACGATCTTGCTGCTTCATTCGTTGAAGGCGATCGCGTTGGTGCAATTCTTAATAAAGAGACCGGAAATGTAACGCTGCCCGAGAGTTTTAAAAAATCATATAAGGCATATGTCGATGGTGAATGGTGGCGACTTGATGCACCAGTTGATCTAGGTGGCATGAAAGTTCCACCTTCAGTGCGTTGGGCAATGGCGGAAATGGTTTTGGGATCAAACCCAGCTATTCATATCTACGCATCAGGTTACGCATTTGCTCAAGTTGCCTACGTTTTAGGAACTGAACCACAGAAAAAGATGGCTCAATTCATGGTTGAAAAGCATTGGGGTGCAACTATGCAACTCACTGAACCTGATGCTGGTTCTGATGTTGGTGCTGGTCGCAGTAAGGCTGTTCAGCAACCTGATGGAACATGGCACATCACTGGCACAAAGCGTTACATCACATCAGGGGATGCGGATTTCTACGACAACGTTATGCACTTTGTACTTGCTCGTCGCGAAGGTGGCGGGCCAGGAACAAAAGGGCTTTCCTTATTCTTAATTCCAAAGTTTATGTTTGATTTAGAAACTGGTGAACTTGGAAAGCGTAACGGAGTTTATGTAACAGCTCTTGAAGATAAAATGGGGCTAAATGTTTCAGCTACCTGCGAAGTTAACTTAGGCGAGAAAGAGCCCGCTGTTGGTTACTTGTTAGGTGAAGTGCATGAAGGTATTGCGCAAATGTTTAAAGTTATTGAATTTGCGCGCATGATGGTTGGAACAAAGGCAATCGCAACGCTTTCTGCTGGATACCAACAAGCACTCTTGTACGCAAAACAGCGTATTCAGGGCGGCGATATGAAAGTTATGAACGATAAAGCTAGCCCGCGTGTGGAAATTATTCGCCACCCAGATGTACGCCGTTCGCTAATGGTGCAGAAGTCCTACAGCGAAGGTATGCGTGCGCTAGTGCTTTACACCGCTTCTATCCAAGATGAAATCGAGCTTGCAGTAAAGGCTGGCGATACAGATCGCATCAAAGATATGGAAGCCCTTAATGATTTAATGCTTCCGATTGTTAAAGGTTATGGTTCTGAAAAGTCATGGACGCTGCTTGGAACCGAATCACTACAAACATTTGGTGGTGCGGGATTTACTCGTGATTGGCCAATTGAGCAATACGTGCGCGATGCCAAGATCGATACCTTGTATGAAGGAACAACTGCAATTCAAGGTCTTGACTTCTTCTTCCGTAAAATTGTTAAAGATGGTGGCCGTGCAATTGGTCTACTTGGTAAAGAAATTAAAACATTTGCCGAAACTGGTGGCGCACATGCGCCCGAGAAAGAAGCGCTACTTAAGGCACTCGGTGATTTAAATGCGATCATCGCTACCTTGGTTGCCCATGCAAGGGAGTCACAAACTGATCCCGAGAAGATTTACACCGTTGGTCTTAATACTTCGCGTTGTTTAATGGCAGTTGGCGACATTATTACTGCTTGGTTACTTCTTCGTCAGGCAGATATTGCCTTGGAAAAGATTCCTAACGCTGGCAAAGATCTTGAGTTCTATAACGGCAAGATCGCCTCAGCTAAGTTCTTTGTAACCAATTATTTGCCACACATCACCGCTGATCGCAAAATTGTTGAAGCAACCGACAATTCGATCATGAATATCTCAGACGCAGCCTTCTAAACGCTCGCGAGAGTAGCCAATCGGTTACCCTTGCCAGATGCTTAAAGAGCGGCGTAGCGAGATCCTCTTAACGATCGCTGCTGTCATGTTTGCTTCAAATGGCATCGCCTCAAAACTCCTGCTTAACGACTACATTTCGGCCTGGCGATTAGCCCAAGTCCGTTCAATCTCAACTTTTTTTATTCTCGCGGCCTATATCGCTTGGCGGGCACCTAAAACTTTGCGCCTGACCAAGCGAGAGATTCCTCGTTTAGCAGCCCTTGGCACTATCGGAATCGCTGCTGTAAATGGTGCTTATTTCTTAGCTATTTCCCGCATGCACGTGAGCATTGCCCTACTTATTGAATTCACCGCGCCAGTCTGGATCGTGCTTTATCTCCGTTATGTGCGCAAGAAGCATGTGCCTAATGAAATGTGGGCCGCGCTCTTCTTGGCACTACTTGGTTTGGCATTCGTTGCCCAAGTTTGGCAAGGTTTAACGCTCGATGGAATTGGTGTGCTTGCCGCCCTTGGCGCGGCATTTGCTCTGGCTTTCTTCTTCCTAGCTGGCGAAGGAATCACTGCGCAACGCGATAATCAATCAGTCACAATGTGGGGATTTGGTTTTGCAGCACTTGCCTGGTCTTTGTTAATGCCGATTTGGACATTCCCATTCGATGTTTTCACAGTTTCAATTCCATTAGGTGGTGCACTCGAGGGATATAACACTTCCGGTTGGGTGCTAATCCTTTACGTCGTATTTATTGGAACCGTAATTCCATACCTTTGTGTGATGAATGGTCTGCGCAATCTTTCCGCTTCGACAACGAGTGCGTTTGGAATGTTAGAGCCAATCTTTGCTGGCGCTGTTGCCTGGGTATGGTTTGGCGAATCCTGGACAATGATTCAATTAATTGGTGGCGTAATTGTGATTGCCGGAATCTATATGGCAGATCGCGCACGAAGCGCTGCACAATAATATTTTAGGGAATTAGTTTTCGTCAGGTTCGCGTTGTTGTGTGAAATCTTGCATTCCACTATTAACTGGCATATCAACAAAGCGAGCAATATGAAGTTGTGCTGAAACGGTAATTGTTCGAGTTGGTCCGTTACGGTGCTTGGCCACAATTAAATCTGCTTCGCCTGATCGACTTTGTGGGTCATATAGATCGTCACGGTGTAACAAGATAACAACGTCGGCATCTTGTTCGATCGAACCTGATTCACGAAGATCTGAAAGCATTGGTTTCTTATCGGAGCGTTGTTCAGGTGAACGGTTAAGCTGTGAGATCGCAATTACTGGAACATCTAACTCTTTTGCCATCAACTTTAAGTGGCGAGAAAACTCAGAAACCTCTTGCTGACGGTTCTCTACGCGCTTACCAGAGGTCATCAACTGCAGGTAATCAATCACAATTAGCTTTAAATCATGGCGCTGCTTTAAGCGACGAGCTTTAGCGCGGATTTCCATCATAGAAAGATTTGGTGAATCATCAATAAATAACGGCGCATTTGAAATCTCACCCATGCGTCGCGCTAAACGTGACCACTCTTCATCAGAGAGCGCACCAGAACGAATATTATTTAAACCAACTTTTGCCTCTGATGACAACATACGCATTGTGATTTCAGAGCGTGACATTTCAAGTGAGAAAATAACTGAAGTTTTTCCATCATGAATAGATGCTTGACGCGCAATATCTAAACCAAGTGTTGATTTACCAACAGCAGGTCGCGCAGCTAAAACAATCATGTTTCCTGGGTGCAAACCATTAGTTAATTTATCAAGATCGCGGAAACCAGTCATTACGCCTTCGATACCAACACCTTTAGAGATTGCTTCAATCTCATCGAGTGCTTGTGGCAACAAAGTACTTAGCTGAACATAATCTTCAGAGGTGCGTCGTTCGGTAACTTGGAATACTTCGACTTGTGCTTGATCAACCGCTTCATCGACATCGCCTTCGACGGTGTAACCAAGTTGCACAATCTTGGTACCAGCTTCAACTAAGCGACGCATGATTGCGCGTTCACGGACAATCTTTGCGTAGTAACCAGCGTTAGCTGCAGTTGGAACGGATGAAATCAAAGTGTGTAAATAAGGTGCACCGCCTGCACGTGCAATATCGCCGCGCTTTGCAAGTTCAGCCGAAACAGTTACCGCATCAGCTGGTTCGCCTCTACCGTATAGATCAATAATTACATCGTAAATAAGTTCGTGTGCTGGACGATAAAAATCGCGTTCGCGTAAAATTTCAACAACGTCAGAGATTGCATCTTTACTTAGAAGCATTCCGCCCAAAACTGATTGCTCTGCAATTAAATCTTGTGGTGGGGTGCGCTCAAATTCAGGAGCGGAGTTATAAGAAGAGTTGTTCTGTTGTCCGCTGCGATTAGGAAGTTCTGCGATGCTCACGCGTAAAACCTCCCATTAGCCACTGACATTTATATTGAAATGAGCGTGAATTGCGCTCAGGAGGCAAAGGTATGAGTGCTGGCCTTGTTAAGCGAATACCCCCGTTTGTGCGTGTGGGTAAAGCTGGGGATAAGTCGGTGGATAAGCGTGATTTCCTGTGCACAAAGCGGTGGATGAATTGTGGGTATCTCTATCTTTTCTCTGATTAATCTCTAAAGGTGCAGGTCAGTAGCGTTACATCGCCTTACATCGTTGTGCATGAAAGTAAATAACTAATTCTCATTAATTGAGATGAAAGGCAAAACCACAAAATAAAACGGGCCCGACGCAATTTGCGACGAGCCCGTTCTAATTTTATTTAGTTATTCAGCTACAACTGTCAGCGTAATTACCGCAGTTACATGGTGCTCTAGTGAGACCTTTGCTGAATGGGTACCAATCTTCTTGATGTGGCCAGCCATCTTGATGCTGTGACGATCGATATCGATCGCAACTGCGCTCTTGATTACTGCTGCTACATCTTTATCGGTTACTGAACCGAATAGACGATTTCCGGTACC
>CAMCXZ010000052.1 GCA_945883725.1 Bifidobacterium breve
CGCTCAACACCAACGCCGTAAGAAACCTTGCGGATGGTGAAAGTTTCGCGAACGCCATCGCCTTGGCGACGGATTACGATTCCCTGGAAAACCTGAAGACGGCTCTTGTTACCTTCGATAACGCGAACAGAAATCTTGAGCTCATCGCCAGCACGGAATTGCGGGATGTCTTTGCGCAGGGAAGCTGCATCAACGGCGTCAAGAATGTTCATTTTCGTCCTCTTTATCTAGATCTAGTCGCGGCTTAAATAACCACGGCAGACTGCGTATCTTGCCACAGGTCATCGCCTAAGCGTAAATCGAGCCTGAGCGCTCTACTGGCCCAAGCGTTACTGAGAAAGCCGGAACGAGAGCGTGGCGTGCAGGGCTGGGGCTGCGGCAATCGTGGTGCCCGCAACGGTAGTGACCGTGGCGCCCGCCTCAGATGCGATCAATCCGCCAGCTGCTAGATCCCACTCTTGGAGTCCTTTTTCAAAAAATCCATCAAGGGCCCCCATCCCAACAAAGCAAAGGTCAACGGCTGATGCCCCATTTCGGCGGATATCGCGAATTCGAGTGAGTAATTCAGAAAGCTGGGCTAACTGGGCTGGCCGAGCATCAACGTCGTAAGAAAATCCCGTTCCCACCAGTGCGCGACTTAGTTCGACGCCTTCGTTACAAGCAATCGCCTGCTCATTTAAGAATGCTCCACCGCCACGGCTAGCCGACCAAGTTGAATTAATCGTGGGCGCAACTACTACACCAACCACAACGCCTTCAGAATCTTTTGCCGCAATGCTCACATTCCAACCAGGCAAGCCATATAAATAATTTACAGTGCCATCGAGTGGATCAATTACCCAAGTAATTCCTGATTTTGAGGTTCGCTCGGAACCTTCCTCGCCGATGATGCCATCGCCTGGACGGGCTTTTAGAATTTCGGAAACGATGTGGTTTTCGCTCTGGGAATCCATCTGCGTGACCACATCGATAGCAGTGGATTTCGAGGTAACGTCAAAGGCTGCTGGTCGCTTTTGTAGTAATTCGCCCGCTTCGCGCCCTACTCGTTTCGCTAATTCCAGAAGTTCAGCGATCAATTTTGCATCAGTCATTTCGCAATTCTACTCACCTGAAATCCCGCCAATGACACGACTCATCGGTTAGGCTCTGAAAACTATGAGCGAACTGCGCGTAAACGGCAAGTCTGAAGATGGCCTATATCTGTCTCTACTAGATAGCGATGGCAAAGAATTCAGCGTTCGAATTAGCGACACCTTGCGCTCAACCGTTAATCAACCGCGCTTAATGTCTGTCCAAGATGAAGAAGCTGCGCCAATTTCAGTCAAAGAAATCCAACGTCGTCTTCGTAATGGTGAATCACCAGAATCAATTGCCCAAGATGGCAATATCACGGTTGAAAAAGTTGAACGCTTTAGCGGTCCAATCCTGCAGGAACGTCAATTTATTATTGACCAAATTGCCACAGTTATTGTGCGCAAAGAACCAGGACGCGAACCAGTTAATTTCGGCGATGCAATCGTGTTGCGTCTTGCTCCACGCGGAGTTGATATCACGCAGATCAATTACAACTGCTGGCGAATTGAAACTGGCGTCTGGACAATTAAAGTTTCTTATCCGACTTCTGATGGTCAGGGTGTTGGGCAGTGGGAATACGATCCAACTCGTCGTGCGCTAAACGCTCTCGATGACAACGCTCGTTGGTTACTTGGTGAAGAAACTCCAGCACCTCGTGCTCCGCTTGAGCCAGGTTTGATTTATACCGAACAAGTTGATCGTAACCCTCGCGCTACTGAGCCCGTGCGTGAAACACCCCGTTTAGTTTCAATTCGCACAGATGCTGATACTGAGTCGGCAAAAGATGGTGTGCAAGGTCGCGCCAAGGTGCCAAGTTGGGATGAAATTATGTTTGGCCAGAAGAAAGACGAAGATTAATTAATCGTCTTTTGTAGTAGCGGCACGTAATTCTCAATTTCAGTCAATGCGCCATGATGACCAACCATTGATCCTTCTAAACTTTCACGCTCTGCCTCAATCAAAATTACGCCGCCTTTAGCGATTGCGATAATTTCGCCCATGCGATCGAATGAATCAGCACTCGGATTTGGGCCAAATAAGCCAGCAGTAAGTGCGTCCTCGCGAGTGTAGATATCGGCGCGATTGCCTAAGTACTCTTCCCAACGAGATTTAACTTCCGCGCGGGCCGCTTCTGAATCAAGTGAGTCATCTAGATATAAATGCCGGGCGCGAGGCTCCCCCGCAATTGTGGCGATGCCAGTTAGTAATTGATTATCGCGGCCCATCACAATTTTTTCTTCCACATTAACCATGCCATGGTCAGCCGTTAGCCAAATCCGCGTGCCCTTCGGAAGTTCAATAATTAATTGCTTAGCCATGTGATCAAGAATTGTAAGAGCTGCTAACCATTTATCAGAACCAACGCCATCGCTATGACCGGCGGAATCAAGATCATTCATATAGAGATAAACCAGGGCTGGTGATTTAGCCAAAGCTAATTTAGTTTGGGCAACTAAGTCATCAACTAAATTTGCGCCGCGATAAGTTGCGCCACGAAAAACTGCTTGAGTAAATCCAGTATTTTCGTAACGTTTAGCGGCCACATGAGAAACATTTACGCCAACTGCTGTTGCTCGCTCAAATAAAGTCGGCACTGGTTGCCAATAAGTTGGATCAACCCGATCATCCCACTTCAGAGCATTTAGAATTCGGCCATTGCTACGTGGTACTCGCACGGTGTAACCCAACATGCCATGTGCTCCGGGCAAAGTTCCGGTGGTAAGTGTTGCAAGAGAGGTGGCCGTGGTTGAAGGAAAAGCAGTTTGTACTCGCCCACTTCGGGTAAAGGTTAAGAGAATTGGAATATATTCGGCGTATTTATCGATTACTTCATCGCCTAAACCATCGATTAAGAAAAGTACTTCGCGGCCACTTGGTGATTCACCAGCACCTATTTCATCACGCGCATCTACTACCCCAAGCCCTGCAACAATTGCCGGCAAGATTTGGTGAAGATGCATGCGTTAAGGTTAGGGCATGAAATCCGCACTTGTCTTTTCGCCCGAGGTTGCAGCTGCGCTTGCGAGTAATTCGCCGATTGTTGCCCTCGAATCAACGATTATTAGCCACGGATTGCCCCGTCCATCGAATTTGAATGTGGCCCGCGAAGTTGAATCGATTGTGCGTGAACGCGGTGCAACTCCGGCAACAATTGCGATTCTAGATGGCGTAGTTCATATCGGATTAACTGACGAGCAACTGATCGCAATCGCAAACCGCGATGACATCAGTAAAGCATCTAGCCGCGATTTAGCTGTTTTGGTTGCGAGCAAGAAGTCAGCTGCGACCACTGTTGCGGCCACTGCTCACTTAGCGGCACAAGCTGGCATTAAAGTTTTCGCAACAGGTGGTTTAGGTGGCGTGCACCGTGGCGCTAACGAATCATTCGATGAATCTGCTGACTTAACTGCGCTCTCAACGCTAGACATCACCGTGGTTTGCGCTGGCGTTAAATCAATTCTTGATGTTGGTGCAACGCTTGAACGGCTAGAGACGTTAGCGATCGGATTAGTCGGATATAAAACCACCGCATTTCCTGGTTTCTACTTAACAGATTCAGGTTTCGTAATTGAGCACCGCGTTGAATCAGTTGCTGTTATCGCAGCAGTAATCAAGGCGCGCGAATCAGTTGGCACTAATGGCGCCGCCTTGTTAGTTGCCAACCCAGTTGTAAAAGAGATGAACCGGGCCAAGCATGACCAAATTTTAGCAACTGGTTTAGCAAAGGCAGAAGCTGCCCACATAACTGGTAAAGATGTAACACCATTCTTGCTTGAGCATTTTCACACGACTTCAGAAGGTGAATCACTTTCGGTCAATATCGAAATCATTAAATCAAATAGCGCACTTGCTGCTGATATCGCAGTTGCTAGCAACTAAAGATGTCAAAAATACTCTGCATTGGTGAAGTTAACCTCGATGTAGTTGCCGTTATTTCTAGCGACATTAATTACGGCAGTGACACCGCTGCGAAAGTATCAACTCATGGTGGTGGCGCAGGCGGAAACGTCGCTGCGTGGTTGCGTATTGCCGGCGCCCAAAGTCATATGTTGGCGCGTATTGGTAAAGATGCCGCTGGCGTTGCGGTGCGTAGTGAATTTGATCGCCTAGGCGTTAGCTACTCTGAAATAGATGTTCACGGCGCTCCCACCGGAATCGTGGTTGTCATCGTTGATAAAGATGGCGAACGCAGCATGTTTCCGGACAATGGTGCAAATAGCGGTTTAACTCTGGCTGATCTACCCGAACTCGATACTTTCAATGCCGCCTACATTTCTGGTTACGCACTACTTGATCCGAAATCTCGCCCCGGGATTCTGCAGATGATCGGCAAAATAAAAGCAGCTGGGCTAAAGATTTATTTGGATCCAGCAACTGTCGGCGGCATGACTGGTGTGCCAATCGCCGAAATTCGGGCCTGGATAAATCAAGTGCACTGCTTATTACTAAATGAAGATGAAGCAAAATATTTATCGTCAACGACTGATCTTGAGTTAGCAATTGCTGATTTACTGCAAATCTGCCCCACCATCGTGGTCAAACGTGGATCAAATGGCGTCATTGCTGCTAATCGTGGCTCTGCTTCAATTTCATTGCCAGCAATTTCTGCTCAAGTAATTGATACCACTGGTGCTGGCGATAGTTTTGCGGCTGGATTTATCGCCGCCGACCAAGCCGGACTTGATTTCACACAATCACTAGGTGCTGCTCTGACCATTGCTGCCAAGTGTGTT
>CAMCXZ010000053.1 GCA_945883725.1 Bifidobacterium breve
ATCGGAAACTCTAAAAAATTTGCAGTAATGCCTCCGGGTTTACAGTTAGCAAACGTTCCGACAAAATCAGAAGCGAGAATTGAACTTGGTTTAGATCCAGATGAGATCTACTGCGCGTTCATTGGGCGAATTACCCAGATTAAGCGACCAGATCGTTTTCTGGATGTTGCCTCTCAATCACAAGCAGATAATGTAAAGGTACATTTCATAGTTGCTGGCGCTGGTGAAAAATTAACGTATTGCCAAGATCGAGTTAGCTCAGAAAATTTGCCCGTAACTTTTCTGGGCTGGCGAGAAGATATCGAAGTGGTACTTGCGGCAGCTGATTTCGTAATTCTCACAAGTGATAACGAAGGCACCCCACTAAGTTTGATTCAGGCTGGCATGGTTGGAATACCAGTAGTTTCAACAAACGTTGGTTCAACTAATGAAATTGTGGTTAATGATCAGACAGGTTTTCTGACAGATTTATCTGTTGATCAACTTTCTGAAGCCGTTGCCAAACTGGCGTCAGATAGTGATCTGCGAGCCAAAATGGGAGCCTCGGGAAAGGACTACACCCTGGCTCGTTACGGTGTTGAACGCTTAGTCAAAGATCACCAAGATTTGTATCTTCGCCTGCTAAATCACTAAAGCCAGTTACGCGCCCACAGCTCAAGGCAAAGTGCCGGCCACAAGATTGAATCTCTATCTTGCCCGCTTTGATGTTCTGCCAAGATTCGGTGAATTTCGTGTTGATCAAACCAGCCACGCGATTTTGCGACATCATCTGTTAACAAGTAATGGGTGATTTCACGTAATTCATTTCGCAGCCAATCGGCACGGGGAATTGCAAATCCCATCTTAGGGCGATCAATTAGTTCAGCTGGAACCAATGAACGGGCAATGTCTTTAAGAATGTGTTTACTCTCGCGACCCGCAACTTTGAACTTAGAAGGCAAAGAATTCGCCCATTCAATAACATCATGATCGAGCAATGGCGATCTAAGTTCCAAACTATTTGCCATTGTTGCTAGATCTGCTTTAACCAACAAATCTCCTGGCAGATAATGTTCAAAGTCGCTGCGAATCATCGCGTGTAAAGAATCTCGAGCACCTGCTCGCTTGAAATCATTCAAGTAAATATCATTAGCACCTGATAAGTTAAATTCTGGCTTTAGAATTTTTACTAACTCACTTGGTTGAGTTAGAGACATGATTGATGCGTAGCGTGCCGCTAAAGATGGATGTGCTTGAAGCTGAGAAACTATTCTCTTTAGTTTTCGTTCATTAATCACACCAGTTTTACCAAGTACTCCTGCGATTGGTTTAGCAAGTGCCAGCAAATAATTGGCTCGATGCATTGTTGGTGCTGCAACGTAACGGTCATACCCGCCGAATACTTCATCGCCACCATCTCCGCCAAGAGCCACGATTACCTCTTTACGTGTGTATTTAGCTAATAAAAAGGTCGGAAAATATGAGGAATCTGCAAAAGGTTGATCAAGAGAAGCTGCTATTTCTTCCAGGATTAGCGCTGGGTCAGGCTTAACAATCTCTTGATGGTGATCAGTGCAGAGATATTTGGCAACAGCGCTGGCGTATTCAACTTCGTTGTATTGCGGGTGATCAAAACCGATTGAATATGTCTTTACTGTTGATTTTGAAAGTTGTGCCATCAGGGCGGTCACAACTGTTGAGTCATAGCCGCCGCTTAAAAACGCACCGATCGGGCGTTCAGAGATTAGTCTGCGTTCAACTGCAGCTGAGATTTTGTTCTTAGTTTCAACAACAGCGTCTTCGTAAGAGATTTGGATTTCAGTTTCATAATCTGGTTGCCAATATGTGCGCATTGACCAATCGCCTTTGTGCCAGATTGCCATTGTTGCCGGTGGAAACTGTCGAATTTCAGCGAATGCAGAGTTTGGAGCGTTTATGTACCCAAATTGCATTACTTCAGCGACGGCGCCTTTACGTAAGGTGCGAGTTGGTAGTCCTGTCAATAGAGCTTTAACTTCTGATGCAAAAAGAATTGAGCCATCTGCTCGCTTAGAAAACCAAAGTGGCTTTTTTCCAACTCGATCGCGGACAAGAACTAGCGCATCATTTGCTTGATCAAAAAGCGCAATCGCAAACATGCCAGCTAAGTAGTTTGGGAAATCTGGTCCGTACTGGCGATACGCGGCAATAATTACTTCAGATTCGCTTGCACCACTAAATTCGTGGCCGAGTGAAACTAATACTTCGCGCAATTCTCGATAGTTATAGATTTCGCCATTAAAAACTATCTTTATCTTTCCATCAGCGCTTTCAAATGGTTGTTTACCGGAAGCAATTTCCACGATTGCTAGCCGGCACATGCCTAGCGCAATGCCTTGATTTACATAGGTTCCACGGTCATCGGGACCTCGGTGCTCGAGCTTTGTTAACTGTGCTTCAAGTGATTGAACACTTGGCGCACTTGGTCCAACGCCGCCTGCAATGCCACACATTTATTTGAGACTCAACATGGTTTGGTAATTCGACTTAGTCAATAGTCGCTGGGCCATTAGCAACACTTTGGCCGAATTTTTTTAGCCAGTTAACAGTTTCGCTAAGCGCGACTGGAAACTCAGTTGGAGTGACATCTGGGAAAAGCTTCTTAAGTAGAACTGGGTCGTTCTGCGAATCTTTAACATCGCCAGGGCGAATATCTATGAAATTAACTTTAAGATCTGGAAAGTGGCTCTTTAATAAATCAATTGTGGTTAATAGTGAGATGCGGTTTCCGTAGGCAAGGTTTACTGCGCCTTCAGTTCGAACTCCACGGTTGATTGCATCTTCAATTACATCTAGAGCAGTGCGTATATAAGTGAAGTCGCGAGTTTGGCTACCGTCACCATAAACATCTATGGCTTCATTATTCATGGCTTTCCAGATCCACTTTGGCAACACGGCTGCGTACTCGTGATCTGGGCGTTGTTTTGGTCCGAACACATTAAAGAAGCGAAGCAGTGTCACTGGAACCTCATATGCAGCTCCGTATGCCTGAACATAACCTTCTGCAGCTAGCTTGCTGGCCGCATAAGGTGTTAGCGGGCTTAGCCACATGCTTTCATCTTTAGGTAATTGACCATTGCGGCCATAAACAGAAGATGAAGAACTAAAGATTACTTGTGCACCATTTGTACGAGCAGCTTCAAGAACATTTAAGGTGCCGGTGGCATTCACATCGTGCGTAGCGATTGGATTCTTTAGCGATCTTGGAACTGAGCCTCTTGCACCTAAATGCACAATTGCATCAACGCCGTTTAACGCCTTTGCCAGCCCATCTCTGTTGGTCAGAGATAGCTCGTGAAAAGTAATTTTGTTAAGGTCTAAATTGCTCTTTAAACCAGTAGATAGGTCATCAACCACCGTAACTTCGTGACCTTTAGAGAGAAGTCGCTCAACGAGGTTCGAGCCAATGAAGCCAGCTCCACCAGTTACTGCGATCTTTTTCATGGGTTGATACTACCTAAGTGATCTCTTATTCACACCGAATTCAAAGCGTGATCCAACCTGACTACAAGGAAAAGTGCGATAATTAAGGCATGAAAACTACAACTAAACGAAAAATCACTGTTCTTTCAATCTCTCTAGCCCTGGTGGGTGGTTTGGTAACGATGCCTTCGGCATCTGCGGCTACTACCCCAAGTCGCTATGTCACGATTAAAGCCGATGGCTCGGTCAAGGTTGTTCCTGATGCAGTCCGCATGAATGCAACTGCAACCGTAATAGCGGCAAGCAGCAAAGAAGCACAGGCACAGGTTTCGACGACTTCAGCTGCAGTTCGCGCTGCGCTATTAGCTGCTCAGATTGATAAGAAAGATATTGCAACACAGAGCATCACTGTTTATCCAGAATACAACTACACCCAAGAGATTGGCTCTAAGTTAATTGGATACCGCTCTTCACAATCATTTGCCATCATTATTCGTAATGCTGCCAATGCTGGCGACATAGTTGATTCAGTTATCGCCGCCGGTGGCGATAACCTACAGATCAATGGTGTAACACCGTTCGTTCTTGATTCAACTAAATCAGCAGAAGCTGCTCGTGCGGTTGCAGTAAAGAATGCAAAAGCAAAAGCTGTTTCATATGCAAAGTTGTTAGGTGTTAAGTTGGGCAGAGTTACCTACATCGTTGAGAACTATGCACCAGCTTCATACCCAGTTCAATCAATGCTCGGTAAAGCAGAAGACGCTTCATCAACTGTTGTAGATCTAGGTCAGCAAGATGTGACCGTAAGTGTCACGGTTCGCTGGGCACTTCTGTAAGTAATTAGTAATCAGCCGAGAAAGGTGCGCAGATATTGCGTGCTTTTCTCGGCTTTTTGCTCTTCTAAACCTCTAAATCAGGTGATCTGAGTGCGAATTAATCGAGTTTTGATCGTGAGGCGTTAAAGGGTACGATTTGCGAGCCTCAAACGTCCCCATCGTCTAGGGGCCTAGGACATCGCC
>CAMCXZ010000054.1 GCA_945883725.1 Bifidobacterium breve
TCGGTGGCTTGATAATCATGGTGAGATCTAGCGTAAGTGGCCTTGCAGCCAACTATTGGAAAGACGTAAATTGGAGCAGCGGTGGCACTCATTATTTGCGACGATATTAGGGTCAAAGTAAGTACTGATATCAAAGACTTACGCATAAATTTCCCCCTAAGGACACCACGTTACCGTTTCGTAATCTAGATATCAGGGATTTACCTTGTGGCTTGGATCTCCCAAGTTAGAGTTAAGGCACGTGGAACGCTTCTAATGAGCCTTTCACACCTAGAGGTGAGGATAAATATGAATAAAAAGAAACTGATGGCATTGGCTGCATCAGCTGTGATGGTGGTTTCACTAAGTACAGCTATGACAGCAACTGCAAATGCAGCTGATTGGGGTGGCAAGAATTGCTACCAAGAAGGCGAAATCAAATCGGTTAATGGCGCAACTAATACTTGTGCGATGACTGCAAAGGGCTTGGTTTACACACCAACTCGCAAGTTGAGCGGAAGCTTAACTGTGGTTTGTGGCGCAACTGAAGCATGGTGTGGCGCAATGACTGGTGCTTTCACAAAGCTAACTGGTGTTTCGACAAAGTTTGTTCGCCTTTCATCAGGCGAGACTGTTGCCCGTCTTGAGGCAGCAAAAGCTAATCCCGAGTTCGATGTATGGCACGGTGGACCAGCTGATGGTTTCGGTGTTGCACGTATTGGTGGATTAATCGAGAAGTACGCATCACCAACTCGTAACTTGATTCCTAAAAAGTATCAAGATGATGATGGATTCTGGACAGGTGTTTACGTCGGCGCTCTTGGTTTCTGCACAAACACAAAGGAAATTAAGCGTCTTGGCCTAAAGGTTCCAACTTCATGGGCAGAATTACAAAATCCTAAGTTAGTGAAGAATATTTCTTCTGCTCACCCATCAACATCAGGTACCGCATTTACAACTCTATGGACACAGGTAACACGTCTTGGAAGCGAAGCTGCTGGACTTGAATATATGACTGGAATGCACAAGAACATCTTGCAGTACACCAAGAGCGGTGTTGGCCCAGTTGCCATCGTCGGTCGCGGTGAAGCAGCAGTAGGCCTCGTGTTCTCACACGACTGCGTAGCTGGTGCTGAGCAAGGTTTGCCACTTAAGGTCTCATTCCCAAGCGAAGGAACCGGTTATGAAATCGGTGGCGTTGCATTGGTGAAGGGTTCAAAGAATCCAGATGCTGCTAAGGCATATGTTGACTTCGCGTTATCACGTGATGCTCAAAACCTTGGACCAAAAGTTGCTGCATACCAAGTTCTTACTAACCCAAAGACAAAGATCGATAAGCGTATGGTCAAGCTAAATACTCTGACTGTGGTTGCTTACGACTTTGACAAGGCTGCAGCTGCAAAGAAGGCGTTAACTGCAAAGTTTGACGCAACAATCGCAGTTGCTCCAAAGTCCTAATTGAAGCTAGTTAGCACAGAGTAGATAAGGTTAAAAGCCCGCCCAATCTTTTACAGATTGGGCGGGCTTTTACTAAGAGATAAAAAAAGAGCAATTAACCGCTAGGAGATCACCATTACTACTCAAGTAGCGACCAAGCTGGTTCCTCAAGCAAAGGTCCGCCAGACAAAGGGCGGACAAGCAAAGCAGAAGTTAGATCTATTGACCAAAGTAATCATGTTTATCACGATCTCTTTGTTGCTCTTGATGATTATCTTGCCACTTGCCAATATTTTGGTTCGCTCTTCAGAGACCACGGGTGTTGAAGTATTTAAGAGACTTCTAAGTGACCCGGTAACTCAGAAAATTTTCCAGAACACAGTAGTAATCGGCCTTTCAGTTGGCGCTCTGGGAACCCTGATTGGATTCTTATTAGCTTATGCACAAACTCGCCTACAATTTCGTGGCAAAAAGTTACTCCATATAATTTGTTTGGTTCCACTGATTTCCCCTCCCTTTGCTTTCGCTACAGCAGTCATTGTGCTATTCGGCCGTAGCGGCATGATTACTAGCGACCTGTTAGGAATGCGCCCAACTCTTTATGGCTATCCAGGGTTATTGATTGTGCTTACAACTTCATTTTTCCCAGTTGCTTATATGAACCTATTGGGCATGATGAAGAATCTCGATCCTTCACTTGATGAAGCAGCAGCAAGCTTAGGTTCTTCTAAATTTAGAGTGTTCCGTAAAGTAACTTTCCCAATGTTGATACCTGGCATTGCTAGCTCATTTCTACTTCTCTTTGTTGAAGCCATTGCCGACTTAGCAAACCCACTTGTAATCGGTGGCGATTTCACAGTTTTATCATCACGCGCATACATCGCGATTAATGGTGAATACGACGTACCGGCTGGCGCTGCTTATTCCGCAATTCTTTTGGTGCCGGGCATGTTAGTTTTCTTAGTTCAGCGCTATTGGGGCCAAAAGAACAATGTAGTGACCGTTACCGGAAAGCCATCCGGGCAAGTGAATTACGTTAAAAACCCATTAGCTAAGTTTGCGCTACTTATCATTCCGGTCTTAACGGCTGCATTCATTGTCTTGGTATATCTGACCGTTATCTTTGGTGGCTTTATCAAGATTCTCGGCGTAAATAACACATTTACGCTCGATTGGTTCCGCTACATCTTCAGCGGAATTGGTAATGAAGCGATATTTAAAACAACCATCATGGCGCTAATCGCTACTCCACTAGCCGGCTTATTGGGAATGATTCTTGCATGGCTGATCGTGCGAAAGCTAAAACGCGGACGCGAGTTAGTAGATGTACTTGGAATGCTTGGCATTGCTGTTCCTGGCACAGTTCTAGGTATTGGTTATGCAATCACCTTTAACCATGTGCTTAAGTGGGGCGACACTTCTATATTGCCGCAACTGGCAGGTGGTGGTGCAATCTTTGGTGGTGCAACTGCAGTCATCATGATTTACGTGATTCGCTCTAGCCCTGCTGGTCAACGATCGGGCGTTGCCGCACTTCAACAAATTAACCCTGCTATTGATGAGGCATCTTCTTCACTTGGAGCATCAGGCTTTAGAACTTTCCGAAAGATAACTCTGCCACTTATTAAGGGTGCACTTCTAACGGGCTTAATGTTCGCATTCGCCCGCTCGATGACTACGTTATCGGCGATCATATTTATTACAACGCCTGATACGCCAATTTTGACTTCAAAAATTCTCTCTGAGGTAGATGCCGGCCGCTACGGTGCATCATTTGCTTTCTGTAACATTTTAATTGTTTTAGTTCTAACAGTTATGGGAATTATCAACCTCTTAGTTCGTGATAAGAGTGAAAAAGTGCAATTGGCTCCCCTAACATGAAAATATTAATGCTCGTATTTGAAATCAATCAACAGGTAGCAACCAAGGAGAAGGCGTAATGACAACAGCATCAGGATCAACTTCAAGTCGTCTTCAACTTAATAATCTCACTAAAGATTTTGGTCAAAAAGGCGAGAGCATTACTGCGGTCGATAATGTCACGTTGACAATCGAGCCTGGCGAATTCATAACGCTGCTTGGTCCATCAGGTTGTGGCAAAACCACTACATTGCGCATGATTGCGGGCTTTGAAACACCTACCAGCGGTGAAATCTTGCTTGATGGAAACGATGTCAGCCGCTTAACACCAGATAAGCGCCCAATGGGTATGGTCTTTCAGTCATACGCCTTATTCCCACATATGAGCGTTTATGAAAATGTGGCCTACGGCTTAAAAACGAACAAGACACCTAACGATCAAATCAAACGCGAAGTTGCTGAAGTGCTTTCGATTATGAGTTTAGAAACTCTTGCTAATCGCGCCCCTAATCAACTCTCTGGCGGCCAACAACAACGCGTAGCTCTTGCACGTGCGATGGTCATGAAGCCAAAAGTACTTTTATTTGATGAACCGCTTAGCAATCTAGATGCCAAGCTTCGCGCCCAGATGCGTATTGAAATTCGTCAGCTTCAGCAACGTTTGGGAATTACCAGTATTTTCGTAACTCACGATCAAGATGAAGCAATGAGTATCTCTGATCGAATTGTGGTTATGCGTAATGCCAAGATCGAACAAGTTGGCACACCTGCTGAGATTTATCTTCGCCCTAAGTCAGTATTCGTTGCCGACTTCGTGGGCCGCTCAAACTTCCTTAAAGTTTCGGGTGTAAAGAGCACCAGCACTGGCCGCGCTCAAGTAACACTAAACGGCAAAGAGATTGAAGTCGGTGCTTCGGCAGATGCAATCAACTCAACATCTGCACTGCTTCTGGTTCGTCCAGAGTCAATCAAGGTGGAGAAATCAGCATCAACTGTTGCTGCTGATGGATTTGCCGAAGGTAAAGTTTCTCAGGTTGTTTTCTACGGCGAACATGTTGAATACACAATAGAGACTCAATCAGGTGACCTGATCGCAGTCGTTT
>CAMCXZ010000055.1 GCA_945883725.1 Bifidobacterium breve
CATCAAAGTTCCGGTTCTGCCTCTTAAGTCTTCATCACTATTTGCCAGCTTTATCCACCCGGCCTTAGGTTCTAATCCAGATAGATAAATGTCGGCAGAAAAATACAACCACTCGGAGTCATCGGTCGGACGTGGTGCTAGAAATTCAATTGATTGAGCATGCGTATATACGGTTGGGTAAGTATTTTGTTTCTGGTCATAAGCAAACTGAGTCAAGCTAATCATTCGGTTCGAACGCTTAATGTTTAGGAGTCTTAAGCGATGCGATGATGAAGGAAATGACATTGCATCTCCAAAGGCTAGGCCGAGTACTGCTCCGCGAATTTTGCTTTCTTGGGTATGGCTCACTTGCTGCCCATCTCTACTAGTGAATCTGCGATGCTCAATGGCTCCATACCTTTAGTGAAGGCAAGACATGATCCGCCCACACTGGTTACAGCAACTTTCCACTTATCGGGGATGTTTTTATAGCCAGAGATAGAGCCAGCAACAGCACCTGCCATTGCCGCAATCGTGTCGGCATCTCGTCCTAGATTAACTGCGAAAAGTAATGACTTTGCGAAATCACCTTTGCCATAAAGAACTGATGCCAGCGCAAGCGATACTGCTTCAGGCGCTAAGTCGGCAAAGAAATACTTAGTTTGCGCCACTTTTTCCAATAAGCGCTCAGCATTTTCAAACAAGGTAGCACTGGCATTTTCATTTAGAATATTTTGCGCATCAACCAAAGTTCTATATGTCCAAGAGTCTTTAGGTACTGAATTAAGAGCATCAGAATAAACCTCTAAATAGCTCTTTCCAGCCATTCCGCTTGTAACGGCAACGGCAATTGCGATACCTGAGTAGATGCCTTCACCGGAATGGCTTACCTCGCCATCGGCAATTGCTATTCGTTTTGCCATTTCAATGTCACCATTTGCGATAACCCCAATAGGTGCAACTCGCATTGCTAAACCGTCGCTCCAGGCGTGGTTATGTTGGCCAGAGAAAGGTGGCATCAAGCCAACTTTCAAGTTTTGGATGGCATTCATTTCGCTGAATCCGGCACCAAGGAAGGCGGCGGTTTGTGTGCAGACTTTTGATTTCCAAACGTTTGCAAAATCAGCTGCCGTAATATTCTTGCCGTGCTGCAATAACGCGGCGGCCGTTAAGAGTGCATACTCTGTGTCGTCGCTGCCGGCAGGTTCAAGATTTACAAAATCATCAATTGCGCCATATTTTGCTCTGATATCTTGATAAGACATTCCCTCTACTGGTCTGCCTAACGCGTCGCCAATTGCTAGTCCAGCTAGTGAACCGCGCGCTCTATCGAGTTGTTGACTCAATTACTTCCCCTTGTTAGAAAAAAGCACTTCTCGTGCATCTGATGTGGCTTTGATTTTCGCGGCATCTTTCGCACCAATCATTCTGGCTACTGCAGCAATTTTGTCCGCCGATAGAGAAAAGTTTCTACGACTCGCTTTCTCAATATCAGAAAGCCAATCACTTGGAATATTCTCTATTCCATTTAGCCCACCTGCAATTGAACCTGACATGGTGGCAATCGAATCAGAGTCGCGACCATAATTAACGCCACCAAGTACGCTTTTGCGGAAATCGCCTTTGCCAACAACTAACATTCCAATTGCAATTGGTAGTTCTTCGATAGCAAGTAATCGGCTAGGTTTTCTAGCGTCATCTCCATGAACACGGTATTCATCCTCTAAAGTGTCAAAGGGTCTAAAACTATTACGCAATACTGGTATCGCACTCTTCCAGTCATCTTGACCTTGCGCAGCCTTCACAACTGCTTCGATCGCTTTCTTGGTTCCATCATGTGCAAGATCTATTGCGCACTCAACAATCTCTTTAACGTTAGTGCCACTAACGAAGGACTGTGCAACGCAAGCTGCAAAAACTCCTGCTGCCTCACGACCAAAACTAGATTGATGTGCTCCGGCAATTTCAATTGCCTCTTTATAAGCACCAACTGGGTCGGCAGCATTTACTATGCCTACCGGGCTCATGTACATAGCGGCACCACAATTAACCATGTTGCCAACGCCTGCTTCGCGGGGATCAACGTGGCCGAAGTGAAGTCTTTGTACTAACCATTTCTCGGCGTAAAAAACTCGATGTACTAAAAGTGTTTCTTTTCCAAGTTCAGGTATATATCTGAACTTCTCGATCATCTCAGGAATAATGTGCTTTGCGAATGTAAACGCATCGAGGTGATCAGCTACTTGCTCATAGACCGAAATTAAAGATTCGGTCATCAAAGTATCGTCAGTTATGTGACCGTCACCTTTATGGTAAGGCGAGAGTGGTCGAAACGTCTCAAAATCAGGATGAAAAGGTCCCTCTATGCCTTCTACGAATCCGCCATAACGTTTCTGAATTTGCTCAGGGCTAAATCCTTCTGTGGTCCCACCAAGCGCATCTCCAACGGCAGCTCCTGCTATTACCCCTCTAGCCTTGCTTTCAAACATTTAGTCTCCCAGTTATTTAGTGTCCCCAAGGTCAGGCTTTAGTCTGACCTTGGGGACGTTCTAGATATTTATTAGTCTTTAACGGAGACCATTCCAGCCATTTGTTAGTGCTTTCTTATACTCATCAAGAGTTATCTTGCCGGTATAAAGCAATTTAGCTTGTGGGTTCTGGAAGGAGCCCTTCCAAGCTTCCCACTGTGGCACGAACAAGAATGGCGCAGTAGTTAGGTTTACTCCCTGGCTCATGATGAACTGCCAGTTTGCATCCTTCTTGATCGCCTTAACAGCTGCTTGTCCACTGGTTGTACCTGGAATAGAACCGCCAACTGCGATATTTGTTTGAGCTAGGTTCTGAGCTTCCATCAAGAACTTCACAAACTTAACTGAGTTCTTGGTTTGCTTGCTCTGAGCGCTAACTGCATAGATTCCAGCTGTAGGTGCCTGCTTAGCGCCACCGCTGCCTGAAATCATTGGCAGATACTGGTACTTAATATCTGACTGTAAGTCGATGGTGTTTGCCAATGAGTTCTTTGTGAACCAAAGTGGCAACTTGCCAGCTAAGAAGTCGGTCTGAGGATTTGAGCTCACATAACGGCTGCTCAAGCTCTTATCAACTTGAATCATGTCGTTGATCTGCTTAACAACTTCTAGTTCTGGAGCACCCTGAATTAGGCGAGCCTTTGCACCAGTTGTAATACCAGTGAAGTACTTAGCGCCAACTGTTGGACCCATAACCATTGTTAGTTTCGCAGCGGAACCAAGTCCGATACCGATACCAGGCATATCAGCAGTTGTTACCTTCTTAGCCAAGGCACGAAGTTCATCCCAAGTCAAAGTATCTGTTTGCTTAGGAACTGCTACGCCAAGCTTCTTGAATAGTTCTGTGTTAGCAACAACCATGTATTGCTCAACCATCCATGGCGCACCAAACATCTTCGCCTTGTAATTAACTGTTGACCATATTCCTGGGTTGATTTCCTTCTGGATGTAACGCATATCAGAAGAAAGGTTGTATAGATATCCACTCTTTGCATACTGAAGAGCAGCTGCAGCTTCGGTATCAATAACATCTGGAGCAGTACCTGCTAGGAAACCAGTTGAAAGCTGAGTATATAGACCATCTTCATCAACTAGTTCAAGCTTTACAGGAATGCTTGGATTTGCCTTATTCCACTGCGCTACTAAGTTCTTTAGCACAGTGATGTGAGTGTCTTGCCATGCCCATGACATGAACCGAAGTTCAGTGGCTGCCGATGCGGATTGCATAGGCATTAATGTCGCTACTGAAACAGCTCCAATAGCAACGAAGGACAAAAGCTTAGCTTTTGCATTAAAGCGACTTTGTTTCATTTCTCCCCCTACATATGTTGGTTTTGTTTTGACTTGCATCACGGTTAGCTCTTGACTGCTCCTGCCACCAAATTAGCCGTGAATTTTCGTTGTAGCACTATGAACAAGATAAGTGTCGGAATCAATGATAACACAGTCGCGGCTGCGAATGGTCCAAATAAACCTAACCCTTCTGTTCCAATAAATCTTGCAAGTTGGGTAGTAAGCGTTTGCTTCTCATTGCCTTGCAAGAACACTGTTGCGACCAAGAAGTTATTCCAGGTGTTAATGAATGTATAAATAAATACCACGATAGAGCCTGGCAAAATCAGTGGGAAGACCAAGTATCGAAGAACCTTTAAACCGGAGGCACCATCAATTCGACCAGCCTCGAGAATCTCGGTTGGCACATTCTTAACGAAACCTCGTTGCAGCCAGAGCGAGAACGGGAGATTGAAAATTACGTAAAGGATGATTGCGCCAGCAAAATTATTAAACAATCCGATTTTCACATAGATCAAGAAGAGTGGG
>CAMCXZ010000056.1 GCA_945883725.1 Bifidobacterium breve
GATTCTGCCAGTTTTTAGGCATTCCTACAAAACGCAAGCGAAAAGGGTGAAGTCTGTACCATTTGCTTGCAAGAAAATGTCCCGCGACCGCCCAACTAAGGCTCTGGTAATAACCTATAAAACATGTTCACTCGCGCCGATGCCCTCGCCCTAGATGCCGCCGATCCATTGGCCAAATACCGCGACGAGTTCGTGATCCAAGATCCAGATGTTTGCTACTTGGATGGAAATTCTCTTGGGCGACTGCCCAAAAAGACAGTTGAGTCAATCAATGACTTCTTGGTTAATGGCTGGGGCTCCAAAATGGTGGACGGCTGGTCCGAATGGATTGATAAAGCGCAGTCCACAGGCGACCTCATTGGCCGCGCTGCTTTAGGTGCGGGCGCTGGGCAAACACTTGCCATGGACACGACCAGCGTAAATTTTTATCGATTGGTTCGCGCAGCGATATCTGCTCGCCCAGGTCGCCGGACAATAATTACCGATGAAGCAAACTTTCCTACTGACCGCTACATCATGCAAGGTATTGCAGATGAGCTGGATCTAAATTTGGTAATTATTCCTAATGAGCTAACTGAGCATGCACCTGGAGATTCAGTTAGCGACGAACGGGTTACTTCCAGCATCCTTGAACCATATCTAAATGATGATGTTGCACTTGTAACGCTTTCAGTCGTTGCCTATCGCTCTGGCGCGCTTCATGACATTAAGGAACTTACTGAATTAGTTCGATCACATGGCGCACTTATGATTTGGGATGCAAGTCACGCAGTTGGCGCGGTGGATATGCAATTTGATCGTGATGGTGTCGATCTAGCAGTTGGCTGTACCTATAAATATGGCAACTCTGGACCAGGGTCACCTGCGTGGTTATATCTCAGCAAAAAAATTCAGTCCCAATTACAAATGCCTATTCAAGGCTGGTTTGCTCAGCGCGATCAATTTTTAATGGGTTCAAAGTTTGATCAAACAGATGGCATGCGCGGCTTTCAAATTGCCTCGCCGTCAATTATTGGATTGCTTTGCATAGATGAAGGTTTTGGCATGATTGAGCGAGCATCAATTGCAGCCATCAACGCCAAGGCTTCTACGGGCACGGAAATGATGATAAAACTTCATGACCAATGGCTAGTTGAATTGGGTTACGAATTGATTACGCCTCGAGACTCAAAACTACGCGGTGGACACATCAATATTTATCACCCCGAGGCTGGACAAATTGCCCGAGGTTTACGAGATCACAAAAAAGTTATTCCTGATTATCGTGCACCAAATAGCATTCGGGTTGCCATTTCCCCACTGGCTACTACTTATTGCGAAGTATTTGATGGCTTTGAGCGTATTCGGGATTACACCAAATCGGGGGAATACAAACAAATAGATCTCAGCAGCATCACAGTTACTTAATTGTTCGCCGTCATAGGGCTAATGTGAAACTATGGCTAATCAAATTGAAACCTTCATTACCGTTCAACTAGAGAATCGCGACCGGAAATCTGTTGCGCTTCGCATATTCTTAGTAGTTCCGATTGCGATATTTCTCTCTTCCTTCACCGCGTGGTCGGGCTCTGCGGAAGCTTCAACTTTCTTAGCGGGCCTGCTATTCATGCCAGTTGTACTCGCACTTGTCTTTAGAGGGATTTATCCTTCTTACGCACTGGAGTTCAATAAGTCACTCTTGTCACTTTCGACTCGCGTAACTGCCTACATTCTGGTGCTCAACGACAATTATCCTTCCATCGAAGAAAGTGACGACGTAAAGATTACGTTTCCTGAAATTGATGGGGGCGCTAAATTAAATCGTTACCTGCCATTAGTTAAGTGGCTACTTGCAGTACCGCTTTACATCGTTGGTTTGGTTTACGTTCTTTATGGGTTAGCTGTTTTACTTTTCACTTGGTTTACGATTTTGATCACAGGAAAGATGCCAGCGTCTAGTGGTCAGGTGCTCTTAGGAGTTACCCAGTACTGGAACCGCGTTAACGGCTATGCCTTCTTACTTGTTACTGATGAGTACCCAAGTTTCTCGCTTTAGTTTTTAATTATTTTTGCTAGATCCTTGAGGTCAAAGCAAATATCTATTCCTAACGCTTTTAGCTCTTCGGTAACATCAACCGGCATGTCGCAACCTTCAACTTCTTGATTGAGGCGCCCGCCAATAATTACTTGAGGCGATATGTCTCGCAGTGAAAGTTCGGCCAGTAGCTTCTGGGCAAAACTTAACGCCATTCCATTATGAGTTGAGATTAGGACTGCGGTCGCATTTTCTTGCAGAGCAAGTTCTGCTAACTCATCGGGATCAATTCCAACCGTGCCGATTACTGGCTTGATGTCCAAGCTTTCAACAGCATCGATAACTAATCTCATGCCGATTTCATGAACATCACTAGAGGCAATTACTGGCTTGTGGGATTTATTCAAAATCCAGTTGCTGGGTCGAACTGCTGCCCGAATTTTTGTTCGCTCAGCAAGGAAATCTTTTAGAACATCAGTTGGGACCAATGGCTCATAACCATCAAAGAGCGGATCTTCAGTAGGGGTACCAACTCCAAACCGACGCTCAATTCCACTTGGTCCCAGGCGGCGAACAGCAACCAATAATTGCAGTGGATCTTTTATATCCACCCCAGAATCAGATAGGCCAGTAATGATATTTTCAAAAAATCTGTTGCCATTATTTGCCAGCGCTTGGCTTTGAACTTCTAGTTGATCCCAGTTGGTTGTTTGATAAATAGATTCAACTTTTTCTTTGGTGTTATGAGCAATAGTTTGAACGTCGATAATTTCTTCAGGCGTTGGCACTCTGATTGCTTCGGTAACGGGCACTGGCATTATCGATGAACCTGCTCTTAGGTGGCGATCTGCCAACATCATGTAAAGCACGTCAATACCTAATACGCCGTAGTTGCTCTCGATGTTTTGGGTGTAGTGCGTCGTGTTACCAAAGTAAAAGGACGAGCAAACATCAGCTGGTCGAAGTGACTCAATTGCCATCGTGACAATAGTTTTAGTAATTGGGTCATGTGTGAGTCCGCCGTAAGCGTGGGCTAATTTTGCGCCGATTAGTTCCTCAACAACATACCGCTCGAATTTTGCCCATCCTAGGTATGAGGAATAATCACCAAACTGCGCCGGAAAGCCATCATCTAAATACGAGTGAACGACAGCGCCTTCATCGGCTTTGCTCGCCATCAAACCAAGGGCTTTAACAACTTCACTCATTTGCGCTACATCATCGCCTGGCCAGCCTGGATATTTCCAAGCAAACTGCGAAAGGTTTCCGATGTAATTTACTCCGGCTTCAAGCGCTCTGCGAGTGTTATCTAATGACGACGGTGAACCAATCATCATGTCGCCCATGTGGGGCTGAATTTGAACGGACTGTGCCACTTCCAGCCACTCTTGCTCGGAATTCAACATCGGGCCAGTTTCTTTGATCGCCGCCGCTCGCATTTCTGCCGGCAAACCCATTCGTCTGTCTAACGCAATTATGAATCTGTCTATGTAGAAACCACGATCAGCCGAGACTTCCTTTATGTATTGCAGTCCTTTTTTAGTTTCTGGCCAATCAGTTAAACCGATAGTTAAAGCAGTCATGATTCTGCCTTCACGGGCCATTTTCTGTTTATATTCAAGCTCAGATTTAACCCCATGAAATTTACAGAAATTGCTAACGCCCATAGTGATTTGGTTTCCTAAATCACGACCCTGGTCGGCAAGCCCTCGCCCACTCGGCAAGTCATTGGGGATTAATTCACCTGCGAAAGTTTTCACATCTCACCTCTTACGGCAAGTATGCCTTGTCAAGTGCAAGAGTGTGTAGCGCATTTGAAATAGTTTTGATTTTCGCATCCATTGTTGTTAATCCCAACTCAAAAGTGACCGCTGTGGTTTTAGGGAATATGCTATTTACCCAGATCGTGAAAGTACCAGTATATGAATTAGTTACTGATCCAGATTTTTCTCCGGGAATACATTCTGAGCGGTATCCAGTTAGCCCAGATAGGCGATCGCTTATCTGCGTTGTTCGCTCGGGTGGGCAATCAATTTGGTCAAAAGGCTGGTGGAAAACCACGATCCGAGTTGGCTTAATTTTTTGCACAGCGTTCATAAGTGCAACAGTCTCTGGTTCGCTTGCCGGACTTGGTCCGCTGTAAGTTCGCAGGCTTGGATCTGATGCCAGCCACTTGATTGGAAAGTTTCGA
>CAMCXZ010000057.1 GCA_945883725.1 Bifidobacterium breve
GCTTCTTTCTTGCTGCCGTTGAAGTGTGGGGCCAACGCGGCAATGAATTGTGCCTTATTCATTTAAAATCCCCTTATTTACGCTAAAAGTTAAGCAATTGCCTAACGCACTCGCAAAGTTACGCAGAACAATGGGGTGAGTCCAACATAAATGAGGGCGTGTCGCGAAAATAATTTTTCCTAAAACCTGTGAAAAACCCATTAATTATGCGTAAAAAACTCTGTATTAGAACTTTAGAGTTTTACCTTTAGCATCTCACCCTCAGCCATTTGAGCGTCAAAACCAGCGTAATTCGCCCCTTTTAAGCGCGAACTGGCAATGTCTTTGGTTTGTGAACAGCACGCTGGGCCTCGAAAGTATCGATGAAATCGCTATTTGCCAGCGTTAAACCGATGTCATCAAGACCCTCCATTAAGCGCCAGCGCACATAATCATCGATCTCAAATGCGATGCTTTGGTCGCCATACGAAACCGTCTTGGCTTCTAAGTTAACCGTGATTGCCAACGCTGGATCAGCTTCGATTGCCACCCAAAGATCTTCAACTTCGCTTTGGCTTAGCAGGATTGTTAGCAAGCCACCTTTTTGCGAATTGCCTCGAAAAATGTCAGCAAAACGTGAAGAGATCACAACTTTGAAGCCATAGTTCTGCAACGCCCAAACCGCATGCTCGCGTGATGAGCCGGTACCAAAATCAGCACCTGCCACCAAAATAGTACCGCTCTTAAATTCTGGTTGATTCAAAACGAAATCTGGATCACTACGCCAAGCGGCAAAGAGACCATCTTCAAAACCGCTACGAGTAACACGTTTTAAATAAACGGCCGGAATGATTTGGTCGGTATCAACATTGCTGCGACGCAGTGGAACACCAGTTCCTACATGAGTTACAAATTTATCCATTTTGAATTCTCCTTATAGATCCGCAGGCGATGAAAGAGTTCCGCGAAGCGCGGTCGCTGCTGCAACTAGTGGGCTAACCAAGTGGGTGCGACCACCCTTACCTTGGCGGCCTTCGAAGTTACGATTTGAAGTAGAAGCTGAACGCTCTTCTGGTTTCAACTGGTCTGGATTCATTCCCAGACACATTGAGCAACCAGCGTTGCGCCATTCAGCACCAGAATCAATAAAGACTTTATCTAGCCCTTCAGCTTCGGCTTGCAGACGAACTCGCGCACTACCTGGCACAACTAACATGCGAAGTGAAGTTGAAATCTTTTTACCTTTAAGAATTTCAGCAGCTGCACGTAAATCTTCAATGCGACCATTGGTGCACGACCCTAAGAACACGGTGTCGATAGCTACGCTCTTCATTGGCTGACCTGCCGTTAAACCCATATAAACCAGGGCTCGTTCAGCTGCGCCACGTTCTTCGGCATCTGCAATATCGGCTGGGTTTGGCACGTTAGCATTTAAGAAGATTCCTTGGCCTGGGTTAGTTCCCCAAGTTACAAATGGCTCAAGGTCATCGGCATCTAGATCGACTTCAACATCGAACTTAGCATCGGCATCTGTAAAAAGTGTTTTCCAGTAAGACACTGCAGCATCGAAATCTTCAGGTGCATGTGGCTTGCCCTTGATGTAGGCAAAAGTTGTTTCATCTGGTGCGATCAAACCGGCACGAGCACCTGCTTCAATCGACATATTACAAACGGTCATTCGAGCTTCCATTGAAAGTTCGCGAATAGCTTCGCCGCGATACTCAATTACATAACCCTGACCGCCGCCGGTACCAATCTTGGCGATGATGGCAAGAATGATGTCCTTACTGGTTACGCCAGGCTTTAATTTTCCGTTGACATTAATCGCCATAGTCTTTGGACGCTGCAACGGCAGAGTTTGAGTAGCAAGCACATGTTCAACTTCGCTAGTTCCGATACCGAATGCAAGTGCGCCAAAAGCACCATGTGTTGAAGTATGTGAGTCACCGCAAACAATTGTTAAACCAGGTTGGGTTAAACCTAACTGTGGACCAACTACGTGCACGATTCCTTGTTCAGCATCGCCCAATGAGTGAATGCGAACGCCAAATTCAGCGCAGTTAGCGCGCAAAGTATCTACTTGTAGTTTTGAGACTGGATCTGCAATCGGCAGATTAATGTTCTGAGTTGGCACATTGTGATCTTCAGTTGCAATAGTTAGATCGGGCCTGCGAACTTTGCGATTGCTTAAACGCAGACCATCGAATGCTTGTGGGCTAGTTACCTCATGAATTAAATGTAGGTCGATATAGATCAGGTCTGGTTCGCCCTCTTTCGCGCGCACCACATGTTCTTGCCAGATCTTCTCGGCTAGCGTCTTTCCCATAACAACTCCTAAATATCCTAAAAACTGGCATCTCACTAAATGGGATGCTAATATCAGTTCGTGGACAAGAAGAATAGCGGAGTCGGCGTATTAGATAAAGCCGTAGGAATTCTGGCTTGCCTGGAATCTGGGCCGCATTCATTGGCCGAACTTGTCGCCGCCACCGGAATCGCACGCCCTACGGCGCACCGTTTAGCCGTTGCTCTCGAGCATCATCGCTTAGTAACCCGCGATTTAACTGGTCGCTTCATTTTGGGGCCTCGTAGCGCCGAATTAGCTGCCGCCGCTGGCGAAGATCGTTTGTTAGCCGCTGCTGCCCCAGCGCTTGCTGCTCTACGCGATGCCACTGGGGAAAGCGCGCAGCTCTACCGTCGCCAAGGTGATGTGCGCATCTGTGTAGCCGTTGCTGAACGTTTATCTGGACTACGTGATTCGGTTCCAGTTGGTTCGAACTTAACTATGCAAGCAGGTTCTGCAGCTCAAATTTTATTAGCTTGGGAAGATTCCGAACGCATTAGTCGTGGCTTAAAAGGTGCTCGTTTCACTGCTGCGCATCTGTCGGCTGATCGACGTCGCGGTTGGGCGCAATCTGTTGGTGAACGTGAAGTTGGTGTCGCATCTGTTTCAGCCCCGGTGCGCGGCCCAAATGGAAAAGTTATTGCGGCTGTAAGTATCAGTGGACCTATTGAACGTCTTGGTCGCCAACCTGGCCGCGTTCATGCTGCTGCAGTTGTAGCGACCGCAGCTCGATTAACTGAGCATCTAGAAAAAGCCAATTAGTACTTAACTTCAATACCAAGTTCGCGCAGTACTCGCCCAATAACTCCAAAACTAAATCCTTTGCGCTGCAACAAACTTTGAATTCGACGCACCTGAACATCTGGAGCCAGTCGCGACATGGTGTTGTATTTCTTCATCGCCAGTTCAAATGCCATTCGATACTCATCTTCATCATCGATCTCATCGAGGGCGGTATCAATCGAATTTTGATCTACTCCGCGAGTGCGAAGCTCGCCGGCAATGATTCGCTTTGATAACTTCTTTGAATTATGACGAGATTGTGTCCAAGCGCGAGCAAATTCCTCGTCGTTTATGAGGCCAGCCTCTTGTAGGCGAAAGATGGTTGCCGCAGCAACTTCATCTTCAATACCGCGCTTTTTAAGGTGAGCCACGAGCTCGCCCTTACTCTTCGCCCGAGCAACTAACGCATTGAGCGCAATTGTGTAGGCAACAGAGTAAGGGTCGGCCTCGTGATCAACTTTTACATAGTCGAGCATTAGAGAGTTGGTTATCCCTTAGAAATCAACGTCCGCGGCAGCTTCATCGATCGCAGCAACTAGCTGTGGATCAACTTCAACTGGCACAAAGTGAGCGCGAATCTTGGTTTCGATTTCGTTAGCAAGATCAGGATTATCAAGCAAGAAAGTACGTGCATTTTCTTTACCTTGACCAAGTTGATCTGCTTCGTAGGTGTACCAAGCGCCGGCTTTCTTAACTACGCCGATTTCAACACCCATATCAATGAGTGAGCCTTCGCGTGAGATACCAGTGCCATAAATAATGTCGAACTCTGCTTGCTTAAATGGTGGCGCCATCTTGTTCTTAACAACCTTAACGCGAGTACGGTTACCGACTGCGTCTTGGCCATCTTTAAGAGTTTCGATACGACGGATATCAAGGCGCACAGATGCGTAGAACTTAAGCGCCTTTCCACCAGTTGTGGTTTCAGGTGAGCCAAAGAAAACACCGATCTTTTCGCGCAACTGGTTAATAAAGATTGCAGTTGTCTTTGATTGATGAAGAGCTCCAGTAATTTTACGAAGTGCTTGCGACATCAAACGAGCTTGTAGACCCATATGTGAATCGCCCATCTCGCCTTCAATTTC
>CAMCXZ010000058.1 GCA_945883725.1 Bifidobacterium breve
AATGGTGAAATTCTTAAAGTTGGAAACTCAAGTCAATCTGCTTGATTAACTAAACCCGCAGCTGCCATTTCTAAATAGCCCCATAAAGTTTCTTTGTGGGCAGCATCAATTTCAACCCCATCAATAGCTTTTCGCATCGCACCAATCCAGGCGCCATGAGCTGCGCGATCAATATGAAAACCAGCATGGCGCATTCTTAATCGTGGGTGTCCGCGCTCTTCGGAATAAGTAGTTGGCCCGCCCCAATATTGTTCGAGAAATTTCTGCAAACGCTCAGCAGCACCCTTCATATCCGATTCTGGATACATCGGACGCAAAATTGGGTCTGTTGCAACGTGTGCATAGAACTGCGAAACTAAATCGGCAAAGAATACTTCGCCACCAACTTCTTCATAGAAACTCAATTAAGTCGCAACCAGACTGCAGTATCGGTTGGTAATTTATTTCCGCTAAGTGGAGCGCTAGAAACCAATATTTCTGCATCCGCTGGTAAATCAATCTCAGCTCCGAAGTTCACATAGCAAGTGAAATTACCGGGGCGAGTAAATGCTAAAACTTCATCGTTTACATCAAGCCAAGTCATTGGGCCGTCCCCTAAACCAGCTTCGGCCTTACGAATTGCTAGTGCTTTGCGATACATAGTCAGAGTGGATTCAGGTTTTCCATCTTGCAGTGAAGCTGCGAACTTGCCCCACCATTGGCTCTGTGGCAACCATGCTTCAAACGGCTTTAAAGATTCATTGGCAGAAAAACCAAATGCGCCAGTTGGTTCGTGATGCCAAGGCAGCGGCACACGACAACCATCGCGACCACGATCAACTTTGCCGCTCATTACCCAGCGTGGGTCAGTTAAGCGATCTTCTGGAATATCGCGAACTTCAGGTAACGCTAACTCTTCGCCTTGGTAAACATAAGCACCACCTGGCAACGCCAACATCAGTAGCGCACCAGCTCTGGCACGACGAGTTCCACGTTCTAAATTAAATTTCTTCGCATCGCCTTGGCGGTGCAACGTGGATTTATCTACGTTTAACAACCCTAGATCGAAGCGATCAACCGAGCGAACTAAATCGTGATTGTTAAACACCCAAGAAGATGGCGCACCAACTTCAGCCATTGCCGCCATTGAAGTAACGATGCGTCCCTTAATTTCAGGGGCATCCCACAAAGTAATCAGGAAATCAAAGTTAAATGAATTCGCTAATTCATCAGGGCGTAAATAACGCGCAATGCGAGTTGCCGGGCTTACCCACGCTTCAGCTACTGCCATTCGATCACCTGGGTATGAATCAAGAATTTTGCGCCAAGATCGGTGAATGTCATGTACACCTTCTTGATCCCAGAATGGATGTTGCGTTGCCGACAACATCTCATTGCTCGCTTCTGATTCAACGATGTCTGGCAGACCTTCGGCTTTAATCATGGCGTGTGCCACATCGATACGGAAACCATCAATTCCGAGATCAAGCCAGAACTTTAAAATGTTTTCGAAGTGTTCGCGAACTTCGGCATTTTCCCAATTGAAATCTGGTTGTTCGGTAGCAAAGAGATGTAAGTACCACTGTCCTGGTTTGCCATCAGCTTCGATTACTCGTTGCCAAGCAACCCCGCCAAAAACAGATGGCCAGTTATTTGGTGGCAGGTCGCCGTTCTTACCTTTGCCATCAAGGAAATGAAAGCGCTCGCGCTCTTTGCTGCCAGGTGCTGCTTTAAGGGCGGCCTGAAACCATTCGTGTTGATCGCTGCAGTGGTTGGGAACAATGTCGAGCAATATGCGAATGCCAATTGCATGCGCTTCAGCAATTAGCGCTTTGGCATCGGCCAAAGTGCCGTAATCGGGTTCGATATCAAAGTAATTTGCCACATCGTAACCATGATCTTTTTGCGGAGATGGAAACCAAGGCGTAATCCAGATTGCATCAATGCCAAGTTCTTTTAGGTAAGCAAGACGCGAACGAATACCGTTGATATCACCGATGCCATCGCCATTGCTATCGGCAAATGAGCGAATATAGATTTGATAAGTAACAGCATCGCGCCACCAAAGACGCTCAGAGCGTGGTGCTAACTGCATGGCTTAAGCCTCTAGGTAACCAGTTAAAAAGTCACGTTCCTCTTGATTTAGTGGCCGTGATTTCTTGGTTTCCATAGATACCGCTACCTGAACTGTGCGCCCACGAGCATGCAAACCATTTGGACTACTTAGTTCATAAGCTAATTCAAATGAGGAGTTTCCGATCTTGGCTACCCAAATGGCAACATCTAAATCAAAGCCGCCTTCGTAGATCGGCACGATGAAATCAACTTCGGCGCGACCAACCACCATGTCGGCCAACATTGGTTCTAGCCCAACTGATTTGCGTGAGTACCAAGTGAAGTCGGCACGTGCTTCTTGAATGTAAGTTAAATAAGTTGCGTTGTTAACGTGGCCAAAACCATCGAGATCATCCCAACGCACATGAGCTTTAGTTAGGTGGCGCATTATCGAGTTAACTTTCGATAAGTAGCGCGGTGAGGGCGAGATGCATCGGCACCAAGACGCGAGATTTTATTCTCTTCATATGACTCGAAGTTTCCTTCAAACCAGAACCACTTTGATTCGCCTTCGTAAGCCAAGATGTGTGTTGCTACGCGGTCAAGGAACCAACGATCGTGCGAGATCACCACAGCGCAACCAGGAAATTCCAGAAGCGCGTTTTCTAGTGAACCAAGTGTTTCAACATCTAAGTCGTTCGTTGGCTCATCGAGAAGCAGTAAGTTTCCGCCAGCTTTAAGTGTTAGCGCTAAGTTCAAACGGTTACGTTCTCCACCGGATAAAACTCCAGCAGGCTTCTGTTGATCCGGGCCCTTAAAGCCGAAGGCCGAAACGTATGCGCGAGAAGGCATTTCAACATTGCCGACCTTGATGTAATCAAGACCGTCAGAGACAACTTCCCAAAGTGATTTCTTCGGGTCAATGCCTCCACGTGACTGATCAACGTAGGAAATCTTTACCGTCTCGCCAATCTTCACAGCGCCTGAATCAGGTTGCTCCATGCCGATTAAAGTCTTAAATAGCGTGGTCTTACCAGCACCGTTAGGGCCGATGATTCCGACGATGCCGTTACGTGGCAAAGTAAATGAGAGATCATCAATTAGCAGACGATCGCCAAAGCCTTTAGATAAGTTATTTACTTCAATCACTATGTTACCTAAACGTGGGCCAGGTGGAATCTGAATTTCTTCAAAGTCCAACTTGCGCATCTTGTCTGCTTCGGCCGCCATCTCTTCATAGCGAGCTAAGCGTGCTTTAGATTTAACCTGGCGACCCTTGGCATTCATGCGAACCCATTCGAGTTCTTCAGTCAAACGCTTTGCGCGCTTGGCATCTTTCTGGCCTTCAATCTTTAAACGAGTTGCTTTTGTTTCCAAGTAAGTTGAGTAGTTACCTTCGTACGGATAAGCGCGACCGCGATCGAGTTCGAGAATCCACTCAGCTACGTTGTCGAGGAAATATCTATCGTGCGTAATCGCTACAACTGCGCCAGGATACTTATTTAAATGTTGTTCTAACCAAAGCACTGATTCAGCATCTAAGTGGTTAGTTGGCTCATCGAGAAGTAAAAGATCAGGTGCTTGCAGTAACAACTTACAAAGTGCCACACGACGCTTTTCGCCACCTGATAGAACAGAAACATCAGCATCTGCCGGTGGGCAACGCAGGGCATCCATTGCCTGTTCTAATTGGGAATCAAGTTCCCAGGCGTTGCGGTGGTCTAACTTTTCTTGCAGATCGCCCATCTCGGCTAACAACTTGTCATAGTCGGCATCGGGGTTAGCCATCTCTTCAGAGATTTCATCAAAACGCTTAAGCATTGAAACAGTTTCGGCGACGCCCTCTTTAACGTTATCGATAACGTTTTTGGTCTCATCAAGAATTGGCTCTTGTAGCAAGATGCCCACAGTAAAACCTGGAGTTAGGTATGCCTCGCCATTAGAAGGCTGCTGGAGGCCGGCCATGATCTGTAGGACCGTTGACTTACCAGCACCGTTTGGACCAACCACGCCGATCTTGGCACCTGGATAAAACATCAAGGTAACGTCGTCGAGAATTACCTTCTCACCATGCGCTTTACGCGCCTTTTTCATCGTATAAATGAACTCAGCCATAAGACGAAACCC
>CAMCXZ010000059.1 GCA_945883725.1 Bifidobacterium breve
ACACTTTGTGCCAGTTGAAGTTGATCCACAGCTAGTTGCTGCGATCGATGAAGCTGCCGCCGACGTTGATTTCTAAGGGATAACCAACTCTTAAAATGCTCGACTATGTAAAAGTTGATCATGAGGCCGACCCTTACTCTGTTGCCTACACAATTGCGCTCAATGCGTTAGTTGCTCGGGCGAAGAGTAAGGGCGAGCTCGTGGCTCACCTTAAAAAGCGCGGTATCGAAGATGAAGTTGCTGCGGCAACCATCTTTCGCCTACAAGAAGCTGGCCTCATAAATGATGAGGAATTCGCTCGAGCTTGGACCCAATCTCGTCATAATTCAAAGAAATTATCAAAGCGCATAATCGCCGGCGAGCTTCGCACTCGGGGCGTCGATCAACACTCTATTGATGCTGCCCTCGATGAGATTGATGATGAAGATGAATACCGAATGGCATTTGAGCTTGCAATGAAGAAATACAACACCATGTCACGGCAAGCGCCAGACGTCCAAGTGCGTCGAATTCAAAGTTTGCTACAACGCAAAGGATTTAGTTTCGGAGTTATTGGCCGAGTACTGCGCGAGCTAGGTATTGAAGTTAAATACTAATTAGATTTTTCAAGATGCTCAGTTAATCGAGCAGCAGTAGCAACAACAGCTGCGGCATGAACGCGGCCAGGTTGGCGACCAAGACGTTCAATAGGCCCACTGATACTTACAGCGGCAATAACTTTTCCATTTGGTCCACGCACTGGCGCTGAAACAGATGCCACACCAACTTCGCGTTCACCAACTGATTGCGCCCAACCACGACGACGATCAGCTGATAAGTGGGCTGCGGTAAAGCGAGCGCCTTTCAAGCCACGACTAATGCGTTCGGAATCTTCCCAAGCAAGCAAGATCTGGGCCGCAGAACCTGCCTGCATAGTTAAGTTTGAACCAACTGGCACTGAATCACGAAGGCCAGATAAACGTTCTGCGACAGCTACACAGATGCGCACATCGCCTTGGCGACGATAAAGCTGTGCGCTTTCACCTGTGGCATCGCGTAGAGCTGCGAGTGCTGGGGCAGCAGCGGCTAGTAAACGATCTTCACCGGCAGCTGCTGCTAATTCAGCGCTACGTGGGCCCAGAATGAAGCGACCAGTTAAATCGCGGGTAACTAAGCGATGATGCTCTAGCGCTACGGCTAAACGGTGCGCCGTAGGGCGAGCGATACCCGTTGCTGCGACAAGTTCGGCCAATGAATGCGGCCCAGATTCCAGGCAAGCCAGAATTCCTACGGCTTTATCTAATACGCCGACTCCGCTATTCTTCTTGTCCACGAACTGATATTAGCATCCCATCTGATGAGATACCAGTTTTTAGGATGTTTAGGAGCTGTTATGGGAAAGACGCTAGCCGAGAAGATCTGGCAAGAACATGTGGTGCGCGCAAAAGCGGGCGAACCAGACTTGATCTATATCGACCTACATTTAATTCATGAGGTAACTAGCCCACAGGCATTCGATGGTTTGCGTTTAAGTAATCGCAAAGTTCGCCGTCCTGATCTAACTATTGCTACTGAAGATCACAATGTGCCAACCCAAAACATTAATCTGCCGATTGCAGATCCAGTATCAAAGCTACAAGTAGATACCTTGCGTGCTAATTGCGCTGAATTTGGCGTTCGCATTCACTCACTTGGCGATGCCGAACAAGGAATCGTGCACGTGGTTGGTCCGCAATTAGGTTTGACTCAACCGGGCTTAACAATTGTTTGCGGCGATTCACATACTTCGACACACGGCGCTTTTGGCGCACTTGCTTTTGGAATTGGTACCAGCGAAGTTGAACATGTGCTGGCAACTCAAACGCTACCGCTGCAACGTCCAAAGACTATGGCGATAAATGTCAACGGAAAACTAAAGCCTGGCGTGACTAGCAAGGACATCATCTTGGCAATCATCGCCAAGATAGGTACCGGCGGCGGTCAAGGTTATGTAATTGAATATCGCGGCGAAGCAATCCGTGAACTTTCAATGGAAGCTCGCATGACGGTATGCAATATGTCTATCGAAGCCGGTGCTCGTGCTGGTTTGATCGCACCAGATGAGACAACATTTTCTTACATCAAAGGCAAGCCACACGCACCTGAAGACTTTGACGCAGCGCTTTCCTATTGGAAAACCCTCTTTACTGATGCTGATGCTAAGTTTGATGTCGAAGTAGATCTAGATGCAGATCAACTTGAGCCATTTGTAACTTGGGGAACTAACCCAGGCCAAGGAATATTCCTAAATGCAAATGTTCCGAACCCAGCCGATATCGCAGACGCTGAAGAGCGTGGCGCAGCTGAGCGAGCCCTGGTTTATATGGGTTTAACAGCAGGTCAACCAATGAAGAGCGTGGCTATCGACACGGTGTTCTTGGGGTCTTGTACTAATGGTCGCATTGAAGATTTGCGGGCAGCAGCTGAAATTCTTAAAGGTAAAAAGATCTCAACTTCACTTCGTATGTTAGTTGTGCCTGGTAGTGCGCGCGTTCGTCTGCAGGCAGAAGCTGAAGGCCTAGATAAAGTATTTATCGATTCCGGAGCTGAATGGCGTAACGCTGGTTGCTCAATGTGTTTGGGTATGAATCCAGATCAATTGAAACCAGAAGAGCGTTCAGCTTCTACTTCAAATCGTAACTTCGAAGGCCGTCAAGGTAAGGGTGGTCGTACCCACTTGGTCAGCCCATTAGTTGCAGCAGCAACCGCACTTCGCGGAACTCTTTCATCACCTGCGGATCTGTAAGGAGAATTGACATGGAAAAATTTGTAACTCACGTAGGCACTGGCGTTCCGCTGCGTCGCAGCAATGTTGATACCGACCAGATCATTCCGGCTGTTTACTTAAAGCGCGTTACACGTAGCGGCTTTGAAGATGGTCTCTTTGCCGCATGGCGTAGCGATCCAGATTTCGTTTTGAATCAACCAGAGTTTAAGAGCGGCACAGTTCTAGTTGCGGGTGCTGATTTCGGCACCGGTTCATCTCGCGAGCATGCTGTCTGGGCTCTACAGAACTATGGTTTTAAAGTTGTGATCTCTTCACGTTTTGCCGATATTTTCCGAGGTAACTCGCAAAAAGGTGGGCTGTTGACAATTTTGCTTAGCCAAAGCGAAGTTGAAGATCTTTGGGTAGCGATTGAAGCTAACCCAGCCCTGGCAATTACGGTTGATTTAGATGCAAAGACGGTTTCCTATGGTGAGCAAGTAATCGCTTTTGAGATCGATGATTATGTGCGTTGGCGCTTAATGGAAGGTCTCGATGACATCGGTTTAACGCTAGGAAATAGCGATTTCATCGATACTTTTGAAAGCCTGCGTGCTGCGCACAAACCAAAGACGCTTCCAATTCGCGCTTAAAAGGGGCTAATTACGCTGGTTTTGACGCTCATTTGGCAAAGGGTGAGAGAGATAGCGCCAAACTCTAAAGTTCTAATACAGAGTTTTTTACGCATAATTAATGAGTTTTTCGCGGTTTTTAAGAAAAATTATTTTCGCGACACGCCCTCATTGATGTTGGACTCACCCCATTGTTCTGCGTAACTTTGCGAGTGCGTTAAGCGATTGCTTAACTTTTAGCGTAAATAAGGGGATTTTAAATGAATAAGGCACAATTCATTGCCGCGTTGGCCCCACACTTCAACGGCAGCAAGAAAGAAGCT
>CAMCXZ010000060.1 GCA_945883725.1 Bifidobacterium breve
TGTTCCGGTTATTGCAATCTCGCAGCTAAACCGTTCACCTGAACAACGCTCCGATAAGAAACCTATGCTTTCAGATCTTCGTGAATCAGGTTCGATCGAGCAGGATGCCGACGTAGTTATTTTGTTACACCGCGATGATTTATATGATCCACAAAGTCGATCAGGTGAAGCAGATTTAATTGTGGCTAAGCACCGTAACGGACCAACTCGTACAATTACCGTTTCAGCACAACTTCACATTGCGCGCTTTGTTGATATGCCAGTAAACAGTGGAATGCAAGATTTCACACAACAACGCGAACCCGAAGAAAACTAATTCCTAAAATATTATTGTGCAGCGCTACGTGCGCGATCTGCCATATAAATTCCGGCGATCACAATTACTCCACCAAACAATTGAAGCACTGTCCAAGATTCACTAAACCAAAACCAAGCAACAGCGCCGGCAAAGATTGGTTCTAGCATTCCGAAAGCGCTGGTAGTCGATGCAGAAAGATTGCGCAAACCATTTAATGTAAATAGGTATGGAACTACAGTGCCAATTAAAACTACATAAAGAATTAGCACCCAACCCGGAGCGCTATAACCATCAAGTGCGCCTTCTAATGGAATTGAAACGGTAAACACGTCAAACGGGAAAGTCCAGATCGGCATTAACAAAGACCAAGTAAGGGCTGCGAATCCAAAGCCCCACATTGTGACTGATTGAATATCGCGATGCGCAGTGATTCCTTCGCCGGCTAAGAAGAAGAAAGCCAGTGCAAAAGCCGCGCCAAGGGCGGCAAGCACACCAATTCCATCGAGCGTTAGACCTTGCCAAACTTGGGCAACAAATGCCAAACCAAGTAGCGCTAAGAAGAGCGCGGCCCACATTTCATTAGGCACATGCTTCTTGCGAACATAACGGAGATAAAGCACGATCCAGACTGGCGCGGTAAATTCGATAAGTAGCGCGATACTCACATGCATACGGGAAATAGCTAAGAAATAGGCGCCATTTACGGCCGCGATACCGATAGCACCAAGTGCTGCCAAACGGGGAACTTCGCGTTTAGTAATACGTAAAGTTTTTGGTGCGCGCCAAGCGATATAGGCCGCGAGAATAATGAAGGTTAAAATTGAACGAACTTGGGCTAATCGCCAGGCCGAAATGTAATCATTAAGCAGCAGTTTTGAGGCGATACCGTTTGAAGCGAACATGACAGCAGCAAGGGTTAAGAGAATCTCACTGCCTCGCGTTTTGAACATCTCGCAAGGGTAACTGATTAGTTACCGCGATTGGTCAGTTTAAAGCTATTTAATGTGGTTTAGAAGGCTGCGTCTGAGATATTCATGATCGAATTGTCGGTTGCTTCGACAATTTTGCGATCTGCTGTGATGTGTGGCAAGTAATTGGCGACAAAGAACTTAGCTGAGGCGATCTTGCCGTTGTAGAACTCAAGATCCTTGCCCGCATTTGGAATCTTTTCCAGAGCAATATCTGCCTGGCGCAGTAGTAGCCAAGCAGTAATGATGTCGCCGACGGCCATTAAACAGCGCGATGTATTTAAACCGACGGTATAAATCTTCTCGGGATCTGTTTGTGATTCCATAGCGTGAGCACCCAAAGTTGCGATGATTGAATTTAATTCACCAAGTGCCTTGAGTAGTGCTTCTTTTTCAGCAGCATGTGCTCCACCAGTTTCAGCAAATGTTTTTATCTCTTTGCCCAGTAAACCAATTGCGCGCCCACCATCTTTAACAATTTTGCGGAAGAAGAAGTCAAGACCTTGAATGGCAGTTGTGCCTTCATACAAAGTATCAATCTTGGCATCGCGCACATATTGCTCCAGCGGCCAGTCACGAGTAAATCCGGCGCCACCAAAAGTTTGTAGTGATTCGGTTCCAAGAAGTGTCCATGACTTTTCAGAGCCATAACCTTTAACAATTGGAAGCAATAAATCATTCAGTGCTTCCATGTCTTTAATGCGATCTGTATTGCCAGCCTTTACTGCGAGCTCGATCTCATCTTGGATGGACGCGGTATAAAGAACAAGCGCACGCATGCCTTCGCTGTAGGACTTCTGCACCATTAGCGAACGACGTACATCCGGGTGGCGAATAATTTCTACACGTGGGCTAGCTTTATCGTTCATAACTTTCATATCGCCGCCCTGAATGCGCTGCTTTGCATAGAGCAGAGCTTGTTGGTAGCCAGCTGAAAGCGTTGCGATTGCTTTAGTTCCAACCATCATGCGCGCAAACTCAATAACCTTAAACATTTGCGCAATACCTTCATGCACTTCACCTAGCAAATAACCAACTGCTGGTTCTTTTTCGCCTAAATTAACTTCACAAGTGGCCGAAACATTAAGACCCATTTTGTCTTCAAGTGCGGTTACAAAAACCCCATTGCGCTTTCCAAGTTCGCCAGTTTCTAAATCAAACATAAATTTAGGAATTAGGAATAGTGAAAGACCCTTTGTTCCAGGTCCACCACCTTCGCGACGAGCAAGTACAAAGTGCATTACATTGTCATAGAAGTCAGCATCACCCGATGTGATGTAACGCTTGGTACCAGTGATGTGCCATGTGCCATCAGGTTGCTGAACAGCTTTAGTACGACCAGCACCAACATCAGAACCAGCATCTGGTTCAGTAAGTTGCATGGTGGCACCCCAGTGCTTATCAACCATGTGCTTTGCCATCTTCTTCTGAGGTTCAGTACCTAACACATAAGCAACTTGAGCGAACGCGTAACCAGATGCATAAATATGAATTGCTGGGTTTGATCCCAAAACCATTTCAGCCATCGCCCATCGCACAGATGGCGGAACTTTCATGCCACCTAGTTCTACTGGTGCATCAAGACGCCACCATTCACCATCGACATATGCCTTATAAGATTTTTTAAAACTTTCCGGCAACGTTACATTTCCGGTCTCTTTGTTAAGAATTGCACCAACGCGATCGCCTTCAACAAACGAAGCAGCTAGATCGTTTTCGCAAAGACGTTTCATCTCTTCGAGCATTCCAATGGCGGTGTCACGATCAACATCACCATATGGAGCAGTGCCCATGACTTTTTCGCGACCAAGTAGGTCAAAGAGGCAGAATTCAATATCGCGCAGATTGGCTATGTAATGGCTCATGGGCAAATAATGCTACCCATCAGTAACTTAGGCAAGTGCTAGCGCAGATAGGCGTGTTTGCTGGGGTAGGCTCACACT
>CAMCXZ010000061.1 GCA_945883725.1 Bifidobacterium breve
AATTCGCACCATCCATTAATATCCGTTTTAGGTAAGTCTTAATCGAAAGAGGGAGAAGTTAAATGCTTTCAGCATTCGGAATGGCCTTTAAAACGCCAGAGCTTCGCAAGAAGATCTTCTTCACTCTTTCGATCATGGCGCTCTTTCGCTTTGGTTCAGTAGTTCCAACGCCAGGTGTTTCATACGAGAACGTTCAGTCATGTCTTCAGGGTGTTCAATCAGGTGGTCTATTTGGTTTGATTAACTTGTTCTCAGGTGGAGCGCTAATTCAGCTCTCTGTTTTCGCACTTGGAATCATGCCTTACATCACCGCTTCGATCATCGTGCAGCTTTTGACTGTTGTTATTCCTCGCTTTGAAACCCTTAAAAAAGAGGGACAGTCAGGAACTGCCAAGTTAACTCAATACACCCGTTACCTAACAATTGGTTTAGCAGTTCTGCAATCAACTGGTTTGATCGCAGTAGCTCGCACACCAGGTCGCTTGTTTTCTGGTTGTAACGAAGCAATTATTCCTGATACTTCATGGCAACGTATCATTACGATGATTATCGTAATGACTGCCGGAACATCTGTAGTTATGTGGCTTGGTGAATTAATCACTGATCGCGGTATCGGCAACGGTATGTCGATCTTGATCTTCACATCAATCGCAGCTGGTTTCCCATCTAGCTTGTGGTCAATCAAGCTACAAAAGGGCTTATTCGCTTTCATCTTCGTATTGGCAGTAGGTATTTTAGTTGTGGCCGCGGTTGTCTTCGTCGAGCAAGCGCAACGAAGAATCCCAGTCCAATATGCCAAGCGCATGGTTGGTCGTCAGGCTTACGGCGGAACAAGTACCTATATTCCAATTAAGGTAAACCAAGCTGGCGTTATCCCAGTAATTTTCGCTTCTTCTCTTCTATATATTCCATCACTAATTGCTAACTTCACAAATAGCCAAGCAGCTTGGGCAGTATGGATTGGCCGTAACTTTGTAAATGGCGATCATCCAATTTACATCGCAAGTTACGCGCTCATGATTATTTTCTTTACCTACTTCTATGTAGCAATTACTTTCAATCCCGAGGAAGTTGCTGACAATATGAAGAAGTATGGTGGCTTCATTCCTGGTATTCGTGCCGGGCGTCCAACTGCTGAATATCTGCAGTATGTACTCTCACGCATCACCGCACCAGGTTCGTTATATCTAGCACTTGTTGCGATTATTCCAATCATTGCGTTGGTGCTATTCGGTGCAAACCAGAACTTCCCATTCGGCGGAACTGCGATTCTGATTGTGGTTGGCGTTGGTCTTGATACTGCTAAGCAGATCGAAAGCCAGTTGCAGCAACGTTCATATGAGGGATTCCTTAAGTAATGCGCTTAGTCCTGGTAGGTCCACCAGGTGCTGGTAAAGGAACACAAGCAGTTTTCTTAGCCGAGCACTACTCAGTTCCGCATATCTCAACCGGTGACATTTTTCGTGCCAATTTAAAAGCTGGCACCCCACTGGGCCAAGAAGCAAAGAGCTTTATGGATCGCGGCGAACTAGTGCCAGATTCAGTAACTAATGCCATGGTCAAAGATCGTTTAACTCACGACGATGTTGCTAATGGATTTTTACTCGATGGTTTTCCGCGCAATGTTGTGCAAGCAGAAGTTTTGCGCGCAATATTGGCAGAGCAGAAGAGCCCACTAGATGCGGTTCTGGAATTAAATATTGCTGATTCTGAAATTATTGAGCGTCTTTCTAGCCGTTTAACTTGTCGTGGCTGCGGGGCACCTGCGCCAGCATCTGCGCAAGCATGTGCTGCCTGCGGGGGAGAGCTTTACCAACGCGAAGATGACAAGGCCGAAGTTATTGCTCGTCGTCTTGAAGTTTATAACGAGCAAACAGCCCCAATCATTGCCTTCTATCGCGGTGAAGGTTTGCTGATCACAATTAGCGCAACTGGCGCAGTTTCTGAAATTACTGAGCGCGCCACCACCGCACTTAGCCGGATTAGCTAAATAATTCACTCGTGGATATCCAGATAAAAACCCTTGATGAATTAAAGGTCATGCGTCGCGCCGGTTTATTAGTTGGCGAAACACTGGCTCTGCTTAAAGATTCGATAAAAGTTGGTATGCGCACCGATGCGCTAGATGCAATTGCCGCGGCAAACATTAAACGCGGTGGCGGCACTTCAAATTTCAAGGGCTATCACGGTTTTCCCGCGACAATTTGTATTTCAATTAATGATGAAATCGTGCACGGAATTCCGGGTGATCGAGTTATTGAAGATGGCGATGTAGTTTCAATTGATTGCGGCGCAATCATTGATGGCTGGCATGGCGATGCCGCGTTTTCAGTCGGCGTTGGCAACGTCGACCCTGCTGATCAGAAGATGATGGATGTCTGTGAAGAATCAATGTGGCGAGGAATTGCAGCTGGCCGCTTAGGTGCCAAGCTTTCTGATATCGGCCATGCGATTGAGAGTTACACAGACGCCCAAGGCAAGTATGGAATCCTGCAGGAATATGGCGGCCATGGCATTGGCACCGAAATGCACCAAGCGCCTCATGTATTAAATTTTGGTAAGCCTGGTTTTGGGCCAGAGATCGTGGTCGGAATGGCCTTAGCCATCGAACCTATGATTACTCGCGGCACTCATAAGACTAAAGTCTTGAAGGACAACTGGACTGTAGTATCAAATGACAAGTCCCGCGGATCTCACTTTGAAAACAGTTATTGCATCGCACCTGATGGCAAGCCATTTGTCTTAACTTCACTCGATGGCGGGCGCGAAAAACTCGGCACACTCGGGATCGAGATTTCTTCATTGATTTAAGGGCCAATTTGCGAAAAAGGCGAGTCACCTAATCGCAGCTTCTGGCCGGGATCAGGATTTTGGCCCCAAATGGGCTTTTTGCCCATTTGAGCGCCCCTTAAAGGGCGATTTCCGCGCCCACAGCCCTGTGAGTCAATCCAGCCAAATTGACCGATTTCCCTTATTCTCCCGCTCGCTTTAGACTAACCCTTCGCGTCACTTGCGAATCTTGGGGATTTAGGACTTTTTAAGTTTTAAATAATTTCCAGAATTTATAAGTGGCTGCTC